>OZ241883.1:1706271-2042542 GCA_965203445.1 Candidatus Oxydemutator sp. | reverse complement strand
TCGTCATCGGCGACGGCGCCGGCGTCATGATCCTGGAGGAAAGCGAATACGCGGCGCGCCGGGGTGCCGACGTCTACTGCGAACTGGCCGGTTACGGCGCATGCAGCGACGCCCACCACATCACGCAACCGGTGCCGGGCGGCGAGGGCGCGGCGCGTTGCATGGAAAACGCGCTCAAGGACGCGGCGCTGAACCCGGAGCAGGTGGATTACATCAACGCGCACGGCACCTCGACGCCGCTGGGCGACGAGGCCGAAAGCGACGCCGTGAAACTTGTCTTCGGCGAACGCGCGAAGAAACTGCCGATGAGCTCGACCAAATCCATGATCGGCCACCTGCTCGGCGCCGCCGGCGGGGTCGAGGCGGTGTTCTCGGTGCTGACGCTTGCACATCAGGTAATGCCGCCGACCATCAACCTCGAAACGCCGGATCCGAAGTGTGATCTCGACTACGTGCCAAACGAGGCGCGCGAGGGAAAGATACGATGCGTGCTGTCCAATTCCTTCGGTTTCGGCGGCACCAACGCCTCGCTGATATTTCGCGCCGTTTGACGAAACTCCCGGTTAGACCTCTTTGCGCACGATGTCCGAGGCCCTGATCAACGGCCGGCCCGGCGACGGACTGCCGCCGACCGACAGAGGAACGGCCTACGGCGACGGCGTGTTCGAGACCGTCGTCGTCACCGGCGGCGTCGCGCGCTTGTGGCCGCGCCACCGCGCGCGCCTGCTCGACGGCTGCCGCAGACTGGGCATAGCCTTCGACGACGCGGCCATCCTGGACGAGGAGGTGCGGATTGTGGCCGCCAAAAGCACGGAAGCCGTTCTCAAGGTCGTCGTGACCGCCGGCCGTGGCGGGCGCGGCTACCGCAGGCCATCGGTGCAAAAGCCGACGCGCATCGTCGTGGCGCTGCCACCGCCCGACTACCCGGATGATTTCTCCGTGCGTGGAGTCGCCGTGCGCTTTTGCCGCAAACGCCTGGCGCATGAACCGGATCTCGCCGGCATCAAACATCTGAACCGGCTCGCGCAGGTGGTGGCGCGGATGGAGTGGCGGGAAGAGTTTCAAGAAGGCATCATGCTGGATTATCAGGATCGGGTCATCGAGGGCACGATGAGTAATATTTTCGTCGTCACGGGCGATACGCTGCAAACGCCGCCGCTCGACTGCTGCGGGGTCAGGGGGGTCATGCGCGACTGGATTATCGAAGCCTGCCGCGAGTGCGGTATCGCGGCGTCGGAGGCGCGGCTTGGACGCGAGGACTTGCTGCGCGCCGATGGTGTTTTTCTGTGCAACGCGGTGATCCGGGCGTGGCCGGTACGCACGCTCGAAGGCGCCCGCGACTACGACGTGGCAGCCGTGCACCGGGTGCTTGGGCGACTGCCGTTCGCGCGGGTCGGCGCCGCTGCATGAGACGCCGATGACGGGCGGGCGTTGCACGTTTATCGGCCTGATCGCCGCCGTTTCGGCGTGCTCGCTACTCGGCTACGACTACTATCGCGGCATCTACGTCGAGCCGCTTACGAACACGCGGGCAATGGCCTGGGAGGTCGCCGCGGGCGCCTCATTCGGAGAGGTCGTCGCCGATCTGGATCGGCTCGGCTTAATCCGTGGTAATAATTTGTTACCGACGATTCTTTATATGAGACTTCACGCCAAGGTCCAAGGTCTGGAGCGCGCCGTGAAGGCCGGCAACTACACGCTTCGGGCAAACACTACGCCCGCGGCCTTTTTCGACATGGTGGTTCGCGGCGACGCGACCATGCGGCGCCTGCTCATCGTCGAGGGTGCGACGCTGCGCCAAGTATTGCAGGCCATGCGACAAAACGACGCGATAAAAAACGTCGTCGCGGACGCGGACGACCTCAGAAGACGGCTCGACGTGGCCACGCCCTCGCTGGAAGGCTGGTTTTTTCCGGATACGTATTTCTTCCAAACCGGGGACAGCGACGTCGAGCTGTTCCGTCGCGGTTATCAGAAGATGAGGCAAACGCTTGAGGCGCAATGGCGCGGACGCGCGCCGCACGTGGCGCTCGCGTCCCCCTACGAGGCGTTGATTCTCGCGTCCATCGTCGAAAAGGAGGCGAGGCGTGCCGACGAGCGTGCGCGCATCGCCGGCGTGTTCACAACCAGGCTCGAGAAGGGTATGCGCCTGCAGGCCGATCCCACGGTAATCTACGGCATGGGCGATCGCTTCGACGGCAATATCGGCAGAAAAGACCTGGAGGCGGACACCCCGTACAACACCTATCTGCACAAGGGATTGCCGCCGACGCCGATCGCGATGCCGGGACTTGCGTCGTTGCGGGCGGCGCTGCACCCCGACAAAACCGGCGATCTGTACTTCGTCGGCAAAGGCGACGGCAGCCACCATTTTTCGGCGACCTACGAGGAGCATCGGGCCGCGGTCGCCCGCTATCAGTAGCTTTGAGGCAGCCATGACGCGCCGCGGAAAACTGATCACCTTCGAGGGAGTGGACGGCGCCGGTAAGAGCACGCAGGCCGCGGCCCTGGCGGCACGTCTCGAGCGGCGCGGCCTGGACGTGGTCGCCACCCGGGAGCCCGGCGGCGTGCCGGTGGGCGAGGCGGTGCGGCGCATTTTGCTCGAGCAACGGGAAGGGTTGTCCGACGTCGGCGAACTACTGCTGTTTTTTGCGGTGCGTGCCGAGCACGTGCGCACCGTGGTGAAACCGGCGCTCGCGGGCGGCCGCTGGGTCGTGTGCGACCGCTTTGCCGACGCGAGCTACGCCTACCAGGGGGGCGGGCGCGGGATCCCGCGCGCGTGGATAGATACACTCGTCGAATGGACGCTGTGCGACTTGGTGCCCGACCTGACGCTGCTGCTCGATTTGCCGCCCGGGCGCGTGCACGGCAGGCTCGGTAGCCGTGCGCCGGACAATTTCGAGGGTGAAGAGGAGACGTTCTTCCGTCGCGTCCGGGACGCCTATCTCGAACGAGCCGCGCGCGACCCCGCGCGTTTCGAGGTCATAGACGCGACCATGGGCGAGGAAGTCGTCGCGCGGCAAGTGGCGGCCGCGGTGGCGCGACGCTGCTTTGGAAGCGACGACACGCCCGGCAACACGGAAGCCGACGATGGATGACGCGGTCTATCCATGGCAGCGCGAGCAATGGATCGCGTGGTTGAGGATAGTAGCCGGCGGGCGTATTCCCAGCGCCTTGTTGCTGAGCGGCGCGGCCGGTGGCGGTATCGAACGTTTCGGTACCAGTCTGTGCCGCAGCCTGTTGTGCGGGCGTGGAAAAGACGGGGCCTGTGGCGCGTGCAAGAGCTGCCGCCTGTTGGCGTCTGGCAACCATCCGGATTATCTCACTCTGGCGCCGGAGAAGAAAGAGATCAAGGTGTCACAGATTCGTGAGCTGGGGGACTTTTTCTCGTTGAACCCGCACTACGGTCGCCACCGCGTGGCGTTCCTGCCCGAGGCCGACGCCCTCAACCATGCCGCCGCCAACGCGTTGCTGAAGACGCTCGAGGAGCCGCCGCCCGCCGGCGTCATCGTCATGGCCTGCCGGCGGCTGGCGAGCCTGCCGGCGACGATCCGCAGCCGCTGCCGCAAGATCCGTTTTCCGCTGCCGGGCGATGACGCGGTTGCGTGGCTTGCGCGGGAATTGTCCCTCGAGGAAAAACGGGCGCGGCGGCGCTTGGCTCTGTTTGGAATGCGCCCGCTGGAGGCCGCGCGCAAAGCCGCCGCCGGACTCGACCGCGAGCAATTTCACCGCGAACTGGCGCAGCTGCTCGACGGGAGGCTGGCGCTTGCGCAGGCGGTGGAGCGATGGAGCGAACAACCTTGTCTTTTGATCCAGCAGTGGCTGCTCGAGGAATTGCAACGGATGGCGCGCGCCCGCTTCGACGCGACGCGCCGTGCGGCGCCCGCCGCCGGCCCGTCCTTCGATACCCTGCAACGGTTGCATTCCCGCCAGAGCGAGCGCTGCCGCCCGGCCTACGACAATCTGAATCCGCGCCTGTTGTTGGAGAGCAGTCTGCTCGAATGGCAAAAGGCTTTCGGTTTTTGACGCTAAGGCCGGCGGTGCAGACACTCGAGCGCCCGGTCCAGGGTCGCGCGCGACGTGTAGAAATGGGGAGACAAACGGATGCCGCCGCCGCGCAACGCGCATACGATTCCGGCGCTTTGCAGCCGCTTGTATAGTTTTTGCACGTCGTCGCGCCGCGGCTGGAGCGTCAGGATGCCGCCGCGCTGGTGTGGTTGCGGTGGCGTCAGCAAGCGGAAGCGTTGCCCCGGGAGGTTGTCGGCGAGATAGGACACGTTTGCGGCGACGCCGTCGAAAACCCGCTCGAGACCCACGTCGAACAACAAGCCGAGGCTTGCGCGCAGTGCGTATATGCCGAGCGAGTTCAGGCTGCCGCACTCGAAACGCCGCGCGTCGTCGGCCTCGCGCCAGGCACCGACGGCGGCCTCGCCGTACAGCGCGTCGTAGTTCATCGCGTCGTGCGACATGCCCCAGCCGTATTGGTGCAGCTTCAGGGTTTTCAAATGCCGACGGCGGCAATAAAAGCAGCCGATGCCCTCGGGCGCCAGCATCCATTTGTGGCCGTCGGCGGCGAGGAAATCAACGCTCGAGGCCCGCACGTCCAGCGGTGCCGCTCCCAGGCTTTGAATCGCGTCCACGCAGAGCAGGGCGCCGGTTTCGCGGCATCCGGCGCCCAGTTCGTCGAGGTTCATGCGGTAGCCGGTCGCATACTGGATCGAGCTGACCGCGATCAGCTTCGTATGCGAATCGAGGCGCTCGAGCAACGCGCGTTCGGGGGAGGCGCCGCGGTACAAGTCCACGGCGCGCACCTCGACGCCGAAACGTGCGCGCAGGGATTCCCAGACTATGCGGTTGGATGGAAACTCCTGGATGCCGACGACGACGTTGTCCGTCTCGCTCCAATCCAGTCCGTAGGCGACGAAGGACAGGCCCTCCGAGGTATTCTTGACCAGGGCGATTTCGTCCGCCGAGGCGGCGTTGATCAGTGTGCGCAGCATCTCGCGCAGCTCGGCCGCGGTCTCCCGCCAGGAGTTGTAACCGAGGGCGCCGGCGCGCATGTTCTCGTTTGCGAAGTCGCATACGGCGCGCACCGTGGGACGCGGCCACGGCGCGACTCCGGCGTGGTTCAGGTAGGCGACGTCGTCGCGCAGTGCAAAAGATTCGGCGACGTTCGCGTCGTCCGCCGCGTTTTCCGCCTGGGCGCTTGCGGTTATAATGTCCGGCATATGTTTTGCACCCATATCAGGCGGTTGTCATCGGTCGTTTGCATGATGTTGGCGCCGGTCGCGGCCGTGTTTCCGGCGACTTACCAGTTCGATTCAAATCATACACTAATAGGCGTTCTGCAAAAGACCGTGGTGCAGCCGCAGGACACGATCCTGACCCTGGCGCAGGAATTCGAGCTGGGGTACGAGGAGGTGATGGCGGCCAACCCGGGAATCGATACCTGGGTGCCGGGCGACGGCACCCAGGTGGTGCTTCCGAGCCAGTTCATCGTGCCGCGCCCGTCCTATCGCGGCATATACGTGAATCTCGCCGAAATGCGGATTTATTACACGACCGGGCGTGCCGTCGACGGCGGCGGGAGCATCGTCGAAACCTATCCGATCAGTATCGGGCGCGGCGACTGGCAGACGCCGGTTGCGCGAACGGAGGTCACGGACAAAATCGTCAACCCGACCTGGTATCCGCCAGAGAGCGTGCGCCGCGAGCACGAGCTGGCCGGCGATCCGCTGCCGCGCAGCGTGCCGCCCGGCGCGGACAACCCGCTCGGCAAATACGCGCTGCAACTCGATTTGGCCGGTTACTTTATTCACGGTACCAACCGCCCGTACGCAATCGGAATGAAGGCCACTCACGGTTGCATCCGCATGCGTCCCGCCGACATCGAGCATTTTTTCGGCAAGGTAGAGCGCGGTACGCCGGTGACGATACAGTTTCAGCCCTTCAAAAGCGCGCTGATCGAAGGCGTCGTGTATTTTGAATCGCACGGGCGCGGGCAGGCGGAATGGATGGATCGTTATCTAGGAGCGGCGATACACGAGGTCGTCGAGCTGCTCGCCGGGCAAGGGATAGCGATAGACTGGGAAAGGCTGATCGACACGGCGAAGCAGGGGCGCGGCATACCGGTTCCGCTGAACCGCGGCACGTCGCCCAGCTTCAAGACGGCGCCGCGCGCGCCGGTCGCGGCCAGGCAACCGAAGGCGGACTACGTTTTCTGAGCGCGTGCAAGGGTCGGCACCGAAGCCGGGCCAAAGAAAAGGGGCCTGGCGGCCCCTTTCAGGTGGACGAGAAATCGAGACAATTATTTCATCATCCCGCGCATTCTCTTTCTTTTCTTCGAATGAGTGGCTTTCATCATGGCCTCGTGGGCCATTTCCTTGGCGCGTGCCGCGTCGGTTTCAGCCTTGTTGACTTGAAATTGCATTTCATTCATATGCGTCTTCATGTCTTCCATCATTTTCATTTGTTCCATGGTCATGCCGCCGCAACCCGCCAAAAGCAGCATGCAAACGGAAGCCAGAAGGTAATGCTTCTTCATAGATAAAACTCCAGGGTTCTTTGATTGTTGTGATCATGCATGGTTAGAAACAAACCAAGCGAGCGAACGCGGGAATTATATTTATTGTTCGACACATGGCAATAGGGCGAGGTCGACCGTGGCCCCGGATCGTATCCTCAGGGCGTTCTTTGTCCTAGTGCGCAGCCCATAAGTTCGTACACTCCTTACTTCGCATAATGTATATTATGTTAAATTATGGAAGAGACCAATTTATCTGATTTTATAGGTATTTACCAAACGCCCTATGCCTTTTATGTCCACTTCTACCCGACAGCCTGGTGGCATCGCCCCGAGCCCGACCGAGGTGCCGCAGCAAATCACGTCGCCCGGCAGCAGCGTCATGTTGCACGACAGCGCCGCCACCACCTCGTCCGGCGCCAGAATCATGTCGGCGGCCGGATAGCGCTGCACTTCGTCGCCGTTGACGCGGGTTATGATCTCGAGGGCGCGATAATCCAGATCGCTTACGATGGCCGGTCCGAACGCGCCGAAGCCGTCGAAGCCCTTGGCCCTGCTCCATTGGTCGAAGCCCGGGTATTCCTTCAGCAGATCGAAGGCGGTAACGTCGTTGACGCAGGTGTAGCCGAAGATGGCGGCGGCGGCGGTGGCGACGCTCGCGTTCGCGACCCTGGAGCCGATCACTATGCCGAGTTCGCCTTCGTAGAAGACTTTGCCGTCGTAGCCTTGCGGGTGGTATATGCTCCGTTCGTGGGCCAGCCAGGTATTTGCGGGCTTGAACAGATACAGCGGCGTGCGCGGAGGTTCGAGAGCTTTCGCCGCCGCCAGCGCGTGGTAGTTGTTCCACAGTGCGATCATCTTCGACGGCGTGCACGGTGTCAGAATCTCGACGTCGGCGAGCGCCAGGCGCTCGTTCGCGGGCGTCGGCGCGGCGAACAAGTCGCCTTTGTGTACGCGTACGTGATCACCGTCCAGGCGCCCGAAGCCTGTGTCCGCGCCTCTGGCAAAGCGTATCCAGGCGGCCATCGGCTCGTATTCAGGCGAACTCCGGGCACACTGCCTTAAGACGCAGCCTCAATTCGGGCATCAACTCTCGCCGCGGTAGCTTCGGTGCTTCCAGGCTGAGCCAGCGCCGCCAGTTTCGAGTGCCGCGCCGACCGTCGCACCAGTGCGCAAGATGGCGCACCAGGCGCCCGGCCGGAACGCCGTTTTCCATTGCCGTCTCGATATAGCCCGACATCGCGTGCGCGACTTGGCGGCGGCTTGCGGGCGGCGCGTCCTCGATCCCATAGAACAGGCGATCCACGTCGCGCACTATAAACGGGTCGGCGTACACCGCGCGCCCCAACATGACGCCGTCGAGGTTGCCGACGGCTTCCCTCGCCCGTTCCAGCGACTGCATCCCTCCGTTCAGAATGATTTCGAGCTCCGGGAAATCACGCTTCAGTGCATGGACGCGGTCGTACTGCAGCGGCGGCGCTCGGCGGTTTTGCTTCGGCGACGGGCCGCCTCGGCCTAACAGCGCCTTGCGTGCGTGGATGATAAAGGTTTTGCAGCCCGCCCGCGATACGCTCTCGACAAAGCGACACAAGTCCCGATAACCGTTTTCAGCCCGGCTTTCGACTCGGGCGCCGCGCCGCTCGACGCCGATGCGGCATTTGACCGTGACCGGCAGACGCGCGGCCGCGACCATCTCAGCGACGCAACGCGCGACGACCTCGGGCGTCTGCATCAGGCACGCGCCGAAGTTGCCGGATTGCGCGCGCGCGCTGGGGCAGCCGACGTTGACGTTGATCTCGTCGTAGCCCCATTCCCGGGCAAGCACGGCGCAACGCGCCATCCGGGTGGCGTCGTGGCCGGCGATCTGCAACGCCAACGGGTGTTCGCCGGCGTCGAACGCAAGCAGGCGCCGCGCGTCGCCGTGCAGCAACGCCGACGCCGTCAGCATCTCGGTATACAGCACCGCGCGTTTCGACATCAGGCGCAACAGATAGCGGAAATGTCGGTCGGTGCGCTCCATCATCGGTGCGACGCAGAAGCTCCTGTCTATCGTGTCCATCATAGGCGCGCCCGTCGGCAGGCAACCGGCGAAGGCAAGTATATAATTCCCGAATGGCTGTAATCAATCCCGCACCATGAATACCGCGAATACCGCGCTTGCCATCTCGCAACTGCACAAAGTGTATGCAAACGGCCACGTCGCCCTGCAAGGCATAGACCTTCAGGTCGAGCACGGCGATTTCTTCGCGCTGCTCGGGCCGAACGGCGCCGGCAAATCCACCACCATCGGCATCGTCACCTCGCTCGTCAACAAGACCGCCGGCAGCATATCGGTGTACGGCCACGACCTGGACAAAAACCCCTCGCAGGCCAAGATTCACATCGGTCTGGTGCCGCAGGAGTTCAGTTTCAACCAGTTCGAGCCGGTCCAGGAGATACTGGTCAACCAGGCGGGCTACTATGGGGTGCCGCCGCGCGAGGCTACGCGCCGCGCCGAGGAACAACTGGTGCGGCTCGGTCTGTGGGAGAAGCGCCGCGAGCAGGCGCGCAGCCTGTCCGGCGGCATGAAGCGCCGCCTGATGATTGCGCGCGCCCTGCTCCACCGCCCGCGCCTGCTGATATTGGACGAACCGACCGCCGGCGTGGACATCGAGATCCGTCGCATGGTCTGGGATTTTCTGATCGATCTGAACCGCCGGGGGACGACGATCATCCTGACCACGCACTACCTGGAGGAAGCCGAGCGCCTGTGTCGCAACATCGCGATCATAGACGGTGGGAAGATCATCACGGACTCGCCGATGAGAAACCTGCTCGAACGGCTGGAGTCGGAATCGTTCACGTTGTACCTGAAAGAACCGCTCACCGAGGCGCCGCGCCTGCGCTCGGCGCGTTTGCGCCTGATCGACAGCCGCACGCTCGAACTGGTGACCGGCAAGGACACCGATCTGGCGGCGGTATTCAGCGAGCTGCAAAGCCACGACGTCCGACTGCTCAGCCTGCGCAACACCAGCAACCGGCTTGAGGAGCTGTTCCTCAAGCTGGTGGCGACGGAGTAGCGCGCACGATGTCCACCGCACGAATCAGCCCGCGCTACGTCGCGATCGCCCTCTACACGTTGGCGTACCGCGAGGTGCTGCGGTTCGCGCGCATCTGGGTGCAGACGCTGCTGCCGCCGGCCGTCACAACCGTCTTGTATTTCGTCATTTTCGGCAAACTGATCGGTTCGCAAATCGGCGACGTCGGCGCGCACAGCTACGTCGAATACATCATCCCGGGCCTGATTCTGATGTCGGTGATCACCAACGCCTATGCCAACGTCGTCGCGTCGTTCTATAGCTCGCGCTTTCACGGCAACATCGAGGAAATGCTGATCTCGCCGATGCCGCCGTCCATCATCCTGGCCGGCTTCGTTATCGGCGGAGTGCTGCGGGGCTTGACCGTCGGCGCCGTCGTGCTCGCGGTGTCCCTGTTTTTCGGCCACCTGCCCTTTCCCGACGCGGGCCTCGCCGTGCTGGTATTGCTGCTGACCGCAATCCTGTTTTCGATGGCCGGATTGGTCAACGGCGTGTACGCAAAAAGCTTCGACGGCATAGCCATCATCCCGACCTTCGTGTTGATGCCGCTGACCTACCTGGGCGGTATTTTTTACTCCATCGAAATGCTGCCGGATTTCTGGCGCGTGGTATCGCTGCTGAATCCGATCTTTTACATGATCAACGTGTTCCGCGAAGGCGCCCTCGGCGACAGCGACGTCGGCACCGGCGTGGCCCTGGCCGTCATCACGCTTTTCCTCGTCGCGTTCACGCTCCTGTGCCTGTACCTGCTCGATCGCGGCGTCGGTATCCGCGCCTAGACGAAAGATGGCGACCCACGACGGCGACCCGCGAGAAACCGAAGAATGGATCGACGCCCTGCGAGCGGTCGTAGCCAACGATGGCCGCGAACGCGGCGCTTATCTGCTCACCCGACTGGCCGCCCAGGGCGAGCGCCTGGGCCTAGGCGCGGCACGCGGCGTCAACACGCCTTACCGCAACACCATCCCGGTCGAGCGCCAGGCGCCAAGTCCCGGCGATCAGGCTATCGAGCGCCGCCTTCGCTCCTACGTTCGCTGGAACGCGGCCGCCATGGTCATCCGCGCCAACCGCAGGAATCCCGGCCTGGGAGGCCATATCGCGACTTTCGCCTCCGCGGCGACGCTTTACGACGTCGGTTTCAACCATTTTTTCCAAGGACCTGACGCTGCAAACGGCGGCGATTTGCTGTTCATCCAGGGCCACAGTTCGCCCGGCATTTACGCGCGCGCGTTTCTGGAGCGGCGCCTGAATGAGGAACAACTCGATAATTTTCGCCGCGAGATCAAGCGTTGCGGCCTGTCTTCCTATCCGCATCCCCGGCTGATGCCGGAATTCTGGCAATTCCCGACGGTATCCATGGGGCTGTCCGCTATTATGGGTATTTACCAGGCGCACTTCATGAAATATATGAACAACCGGAAACTGGCGGACGCGCACGGTAGAAAAGTATGGGTGTTTCTGGGCGACGGCGAGATGGACGAGCCGGAATCGCTAGGCGCGATTTCGCTGGCCGGGCGCGAGCGACTCGACAACCTGATCTTCGTCATCAACTGCAATCTACAGCGCCTCGACGGGCCGGTGCGCGGCAACGGCAAAATTATCCAGGAACTGGAAGGCGTTTTTCGCGGTGCGCGCTGGAACGTGCTCAAGGTCATCTGGGGTTCCTATTGGGATCCGCTGCTGGAAAAAGATAAAAAAGGACTGCTTCTCAATAGAATGGAACAGGCGGTGGATGGAGACTATCAGAACTACAAGGCGCGGGACGGCGCCTACATCCGCGAGCATTTCTTCGGCACGCACCCCGAACTGCTGGACATGGTCTCGCATCTGTCGGATCAGGAGCTGTGGCGCCTGAATCGCGGTGGCCACGACCCGCACAAGGTGTATGCGGCCTACCACGAGGCGGTGCGCCACGAGGGGCAGCCCACCGTGGTTCTGGCGAAGACCGTCAAGGGTTACGGCATGGGAGAGTCCGGCGAGGGACAGAACAAGTCGCACCAACAGAAAAAAATGAACGTCGCGTCGCTGAAAGAAATGCGCGACCGCTTTGACATCCCGCTCGACGACGAACAGGTCGAGCGCCTCGAATACGTCCGCCTGCGTCGGGACACGCCCGAGTACCGTTATCTGCGCGACCGCCGCGAGGCATTGGGCGGCTTTATGCCCCAGCGCCGCCGCCACCTCGAGGCGCGGCCGCTGCCGCCGCCGGCGCCCGAGGTGCTGGCGCCGCTGCTCGAAGCCGGCGGCGAGCGGCGATTCTCGACGACGATGGCCTTCGTGCGCGTTTTGACGCTGCTTTGCAGGGAACCGCGGTTCGGACGCCGCGTCGTGCCGATAGTCCCCGACGAGGCGCGCACCTTCGGCATGGAAGGCCTGTTTCGCACGCTGGGAATCTACTCGTCGGTGGGGCAGCTGTACGAGCCGCAGGACGCCGATCAGGTCATGGTGTACAAAGAAAACCGGTCGGGCCAGATACTCGAGGAGGCCATCTGCGAAGCCGGCGCATTCTCATCCTGGCTCGCGGCCGCCACCGCATACGCGATACACGGCGTCAACATGGTGCCCTTCTACATCTTCTACTCGATGTTCGGCTTCCAGCGCGTCGGCGACCTGATCTGGGCCGCCGGCGACATGCAGGCGCGCGGTTTCCTGATGGGCGGCACCGCCGGGCGCACGACGCTCGCCGGCGAAGGCTTGCAGCACCAGGACGGGCACAGCCACGTGCTGTCCTCGGTGGTGCCGAACTGCGTGTCGTACGATCCCTGCTACGCGTATGAACTGGCCGTCATCATTCGCAAAGGGCTCGAGCGCATGGTGCAAGAGCAGGAAGACGTGTTCTTCTACATCACGCTGATGAACGAGAACTATTCCCACCCGGCGCTGCCGGCGGGCGCGGAGGACGGCATATTGAACGGCATGTATCTCCTGGAGCGCGTCGAAAACCCGGACGTGCGTCTGCTCGGCTCCGGCGCCATCCTGAGGGAATGCCTGGCCGCGCAAAAGATGCTCTCGGAGGAATGGGGCGTCGCGGCCGAAGTCTGGAGCGTGACCAGCTTCACCGAGCTGGCGCGCGACGGCCGCCGCGTTGCACGCTACAATCGCCTGCACCCCGGTAGCGCGCGCCGCAAGTCGTGGGTCGCGGGCTGTCTGGGAGACGGCGCGGCGCCCGTCGTCGCCGCCAGCGACTACGTGCACGCGTACGCCGAGCAGATCCGGGCCTACGTCGCGGCCCCCTACCACACTCTCGGCACCGACGGTTTCGGGCGCTCCGACACGCGCGAGCAACTACGGAATTTTTTCGAGGTCAGCCGCCGCCATATCGCCGTCACCGCGCTGCATGCACTGGCGCGCTCCGCGGCCGCGAACGTCGGAAGCGCACACGTGGAGCAGGCAATCGAACGCTACGGTATCGAAGCCGACAAGCCCGCGCCGGGCGCGTCGCGCTGAGAACGGGAAGCCGGTGAAAGAGCACGTTCTTACGCTCCCCGATCTCGGCGATTTCGATGAAGTCGAGGTTATCGAGATATTGGTCGAACCGGGAGATCGCATCGCCGAGGGCGACTCGGTAGTAACGCTGGAAAGCGAGAAAGCGGCCATGGAATTGCCGGCGCAGGCGGCGGGCGTCGTGCGGACGCTGCACGTGAAGCTGGGGAGCAAGGTCGCGGCCGGCGCGCCGCTGCTGACGCTCGAGACATCCGAGCCGGCGGCGTCCGCAAAGGCCGCTTCGCCACGACCACCGGCAGCAGGCGTCGCGCGCGCCACCGAAGCGGGCGCGCCGCCCGGAACACCGCCGGAGAAACGGACGCGGGAACAAGGCATGATCAGAGCCGGCCCCTCGGTCAGGCGCTTTGCGCGCGAACTCGGCGTAGATCTGCGCGCCGTTCGGGGCAGCGGCCCGAAGGAGCGCATTCTGGAGCGGGACGTGAAAGATTTTGTCAGGAGAACGTCACAACACGTTGCCTCACCGCCATTGCCAGCGGTGCGAAGTACGGATTTCTCGCGCTTCGGCCCGGTGAAAATTGTCGAACCCGACCGCATCCAGTCCGCCGTCGCCGAGCGCGTGCGCCGAGCCTGGTGGAACGTGCCACACGTCACCCAGCACGACGAGGCCGATGTCACCGATCTGGAGGACAGACGCAAGCAACTGGCGGCGGCCGGCGAAAAAATCAAATTGACGCTGCTTGCCTTTCTGATAAAAGCCCTGGCTTTGTCGTTGCGCGGCTGCCCAAAATTCAACGTCGCGTTCGATGACAAGGGGCGCCTGATACAAAAGCAGTACTGTCACGTCAGCGTCGCGATGGACGTCCCCGGCGGCTTGTTTGCCCCGGTCGTGCGCAACGCCGACCGCAAAGACGTGCTCGAAATCGCAGGCACCGTCAACGATCTTGCGCGGCGGGCGCGCGCCGGCAGGCTCGCCGCAGCCGACCTGCAGGGGGGCTGTATCACGATAAGCAACCAGGGCGGCATCGGCGGCAGCGCCTTCACGCCGATCGTCAACGCGCCGGAGACCGCGATTCTCGGCGTCAGCCGCGCGCGCATCGCGCCGCTGTGGGACGGGCGTGCCTTCGTGCCGCGTCTGATGCTGCCGCTCGACCTTTCCTACGATCACCGCGTCGTCAACGGCGCCGACGCCGCGCGTTTTCTGGACGGCTACTGCCGCTTGCTGTCCGAAACGCACCGGTTGTTGCCGGACGCGCGATGAAAGACGTTCAGGTGCTGGTATTGGGAGGCGGCCCCGGTGGCTACACCGCGGCCTTTCGCGCCGCCGATCTCGGCTGCTCGGTCGCACTGATCGAGCGCTATCCGTCGTTGGGCGGCGTCTGCCTGAACGTCGGCTGCATCCCGTCGAAGGCGTTGTTGCACTTGGCGGCCGTCGGCCGCGAGGCACGCGGGCTGGGCGAGCGCGGTATCATATTCGGCGAGCCAAAGCTGTACCCACGACGCATCGCCGCCTTCAAGAACGAGCTCGTCGAACGCCTGGGCAACGGACTGGCGTCGCTCGCGCGACGGCGCAAAGTCGAGGTCATCGAAGAGACCGCGGTTTTTGCGTCGCCGCACCAGGTGCGTCTTGAAAACAGCGGACGCACGCTCGATTTCGAGCATGCAATCATCGCCACCGGCTCGCGCAACGACACGCTGCCGGGATTGCCGCAAGGCCACCCGCGGCTGCTCGATTCCACCGGCGCGCTGCGTTTTGAGACCATCCCCGAGCGCCTGCTGATCATCGGCGGCGGCGTCATCGGCGTCGAGATGGCCTGCCTCTACGAAGGAATGGGAACGCGCGTCTCGCTGGTCGAGAGCGAAGCGCGGCTGCTAGGCGAGTGCGACGACGATTTGCGCGCGCCGTTGTGCGCGCGTCTCGCGCAGTCGTGTGAAGTTCTGACGAGCACCCGTGTGCGGCGAGTCGCGGCCGCGGGCGCCGACGAGCTGACCGTTCGCCTGGAGCGGGAGGCGTCGCCTTCCTCCGACGAGCGTTTCGACGCGGTTCTCTGCGCCGTCGGACGCCGGCCGAACAGCGACGCAATCGGCCTGGAACGCGCCGGCGTCGAGACCGACCGCCGGGGATACATCGCGGCCGACGACCGGCAGCGCACGAACGTTCCCCATATCTATGCGGTGGGAGACGTCGCGGGCCCCCCGCTGTTGGCGCACAAGGCGGCGCATCAGGGCAAGGTCGCCGCCGACAACGTTGCCGGGCGCGAAGCCGGCTTCGAGAACCGGATAGTCCCCGCGGTCGTCTATGGCGATCCGGAAATAGCCTGGGCCGGCCTTACCGAGCAACGGGCGCGGCAGCGCGGCCTGGATTATAAAAAAGCCGTTTTCCCATGGCGGGCGAACGGCCGCGCCCTGGCCACCGGGCGCGGCGACGGCCTGACCAAATTATTGTTCGACCCCGGGACGAGCGTGCTGCTGGGTGCGGGTATTTGCGGAAACGGCGCCGGCGACTTGATCGCCGAAGCCGTGCTGGCCATTGAAATGGCGGCCGATTCGCGGGACCTGGCGCTGGTCGTGCACCCCCACCCTACTCTTTCGGAGACCGTGGGACTCGCAGCCGAGGTGGCCGAAGGCGTGGTTACCGACCTGTTTCCGCGCACAACCGCGTAATCCTCGGACGGACGTGGGCAAAAGCGCGCCCTCGTGGCGTCCCCAAGGGGATTCGAACCCCTGTTGCCGCCGTGAAAGGGCGATGTCCTAGGCCTCTAGACGATGGGGACTTTGCGGAGTGCGAATTGTCGCTATTGTGCGAAGAATAGTCAAGAATGCCCGGCGGCCGCGCCGCGCGCGCAACGTAGATCGGCGCGCAACTCACGGGGTGAGCGCGCGTGCCACGCGAAACCCGATCAAGTTGCTGCGGTCGGCGACGGCGCGCCGCATGCGGTACGACGAGCGCAGACTCCAGACGCGGCTGTTCCAGGAACCGCCGCGCAGTACGCGCTCGCCACAGGCGTCGCCCTCCCGCGCGCTGCCGTCGTTCGGCGCTCCGTCATAGTTCTCGTGCCAACAGTCCTGCACCCATTCCCAGACGTTGCCGTGCACGTCGTGCAGCCCCCACGGGTTTGCGGCGAGCGTTCCGACCTCGAGCGTTTGGCGGTCGCCGTAGTGGGCATCCACCTTGCTCGGCGTTTCGGCGCCCGTGTGGTACGGCGTCGTCGTGCCGGCGCGCGCCGCGTATTCCCATTCCGACTCGCTCAGCAGGCGATAGCGTTGCCCGGTCTCACGACTCAGCCAGTCCGCGTATGCCTGTGCGTCCTCCCAGCTCACGTAGATCACCGGGCGTTTGCCGCGCCCCCAGCCGTCGTCTTTCGAGCGGTAGCCGTTGCAGCCGCCGGCGGCGACGCACGCCTCCCACTCGGCAAACGTCACTTCACGCACACCGGCGGCAAACCCGGCCACGTCGACGCGATGCACCGGCCCCTCGATATGGTCGGCATATTTCGGCGCCCCCATCATGAACGAACCCGAAGGAAGCCTCGCCATCAACGGACACTGCTCGCAATCGCGGAAGTATCTTTTTTCGTGTTCCCGCGTTATTCGCGCCTGCTCGGCGTGCTCCATGTACGCGTACGCGCCGAGGCCGACGGCGCTCGCCGCGAGCAGAAACAAAGACACGGCCATGCCCGTGCCTTTTCTTTGGGGTTTTCGGTGCGGCGTCATCTGGCTTGCATCGGGTCGTGTGTCGTTTGCGCGGGTAAGCCGGCCGGCGGGCGGTGAAACGGTGGCGGACAAGTATATAATCTCGTAGCATCATTGCAAGCAATGGCCGAACGAGATTTCATTCCTCTGGACGTGGCGGTGTTGACCGTCTCGGACACGCGCACCGAAAAAGACGACCGTTCCGGGCGGCTGCTGGTCGAACGTTTGACCCAGGCGGGACACCGTTGCCACGACAAGCGCATCGTGCCGGACGACGTCTACCGGGTGCGCGCCGCGGTCTCGGCGTGGATCGCCGACGCCGAGGTGCAGGTCGTGTTGACGACCGGCGGCACCGGCGTCACCGGACGGGACGGCACCCCGGAGGCGGTCGCACCGCTGCTCGACAAGATCATCACTGGTTTCGGTGAGATGTTCCGGCTACTGTCATACGAGACCATCGGCACCTCGACGCTGCAATCGCGCGCGCTCGCGGGCGTCGCCAATGCCACCTACGTTTTCTGCCTGCCCGGTTCGAGCGGCGCCTGCGCCGAGGCCTGGGACAAACTGATCAACAAACAACTCGATTACCGCACGCGCCCGTGCAACCTGGTCGAACTGATGCCGCGCTTGCGGTGACGCTGCCCACGCCCCTTTCACCATTCCCACCCCCGCCTCCTCTCTTTCGTCAGCGAACCGCCGGACTTTGTGGCGGACTTTTGCGGTGCACGGACGCGCCGTGTCGCGGTGTCCGGCGCAGTCGTCAGGATGAATCCGGCGGCATGCGGTTATGCCTTGTTCTTAGTGCGCGACGAGGATGAGGAGAGCGCGTCCATGCAATCGGTTCACGTGCGCCGGTCCGGCAGATCCTCATTGGCGTTGCGGCGGCGCGACAGGTTTTTTTTGGCCAGGCGCAACGCGTACAGCAAAGGCCCGGAAGCAATGTACAGCAGCGCCAGGAAAAACAGAAACTTGGGCAGGTCTATCGCGGCCAGGATCAGGCCGGCGACGACGGCCAGCAGCGCGATGAAGGGGACGCGGCTCTTCAGGTTGACGCCCTGCAGGCTGTAGTAGCTGAAATTGCTGACCATGGCCGCGCCGGCGAGCACCATCAGCGCGAAACTCCACCACGCGACGTCGCCGCCGGAATACCCCGTCTCCTGCGACAACCAGACGAAGCTCATCATCAGGGTCGCCGCGGCCGGGCACGGCAGACCGCGAAAAAACGACTTTTCCGACGACGTGATCTGCGAGTTGAAACGGGCCAGCCGCAGCGCGGTCGCGACCGTGTAGAAAAACGCCACGAGCCAGCCGAGCTTGGCCCACAGCCATCCCAGTTCGGCTATCGTCGCCAGCGACCAGTTGTAGATGACCAGCGCCGGGATGCAGCCGAACACGACGACGTCGGTCAGGCTGTCGAACTCGGCGCCGAAGCGGCTGGTCGTGCGCGTCAGACGCGCAACGTTGCCGTCGAGGCTGTCGAGCACGACGCACACCAGCAGCGCGATCGCGGCCACCTCGAAGTATCCGTTGAAGGCCTTGATCGCGGCGAAGAAACCGATCAACAGCGAACTCGCGGTGATCAGATTAGGCAGCAGGTAGATGCCGCGGCCGGGTTTGTGCATGCTCACGTCGGGTCGCCTGATTCGCGCTTCTCTTTGACCAGGCGCTGCTCTTCGATCCACGACATCATGCCGCGCAGTTGCCGCCCGACCTGCTCGATCGGGTGTTGCGACAGACGCCGGCGCATCGCCCAGAACACCGGCGCGCCGGTGCGGTTTTCAGCGATGAACTCGCGTGCGAAGACGCCGCTTCTGATGTCCTCGAGCAACTCGCGCATCGCCGCCCGGCTGGGCTCGCCCACGATCCGCGAACCGCGCGTGATCGCGCCGTATTCGGCGGTGTTCGAGATCGAGTAGTACATGTTGGCGATACCGCCCTCGTAGATCAGATCCACGATCAGTTTCAATTCGTGCAGGCATTCAAAATATGCCATCTCCCGCGCGTAACCGGCCTCGGTCAAGGTCTCGAAGCCGGCCTGAATCAACGCGACGACGCCGCCGCACAACACCGCCTGCTCGCCGAACAAATCGGTCTCGGTCTCCTCCCGGAAAGTCGTCCCGATGACGCCGGCGCGCGCGCCGCCGTTCGCCGCCGCGTAGGACAACGCCAGATCCCGGGTGCGCCCGGAGGCGTCCTGGTGCACCGCGATCAGCGTCGGCACGCCCTTGCCCTCGAGGTACGTCGAGCGCACCAGGTGGCCGGGGCCTTTCGGCGCCACCATGAACACGTCGACGTCCGGGCGCGGTCGGATCAAACCGAAGTGGACGTTGAAGCCGTGGGCAAAGGCAAGCGCCGCACCCGCGCCCAGATTCGGCTCCAAGTGCTCGCGGTACAGCTGCGGCTGGTGTTCGTCGGGAGCCAGCACCATGACGACGTCGGCTTCGCGCACGGCGTCGGCTACGGCCAGGCAGCGCAATCCGGCGCTTTCGGCCGGCCCTCTCGAGGGCGAACTTTCGCGCAGTCCGACGACCACCTCGACACCGGAGTCCCGCAGATTGTTGGCGTGCGCGTGTCCCTGCGAACCATAGCCTATAATGGCGACTTTCTTGTTCTTTATTAAAGATATATCCGCGTCTTTCTCATAATATACTTCCATTGTTCCCCTCCCGGGTTACGCTTCCAGAGTCGAGTCGTCGCGGCTCAGGCTGATAACGCCGGAACGCGCGATTTCGAGAATACTGCGTCGTTTTTCCATCGTCGCAATAAAATAATCTATCTGCCGGCTCGATGCGGTCATCTGCATGATGCAAGCGCGGCTGATACACTCTATGACGCTGGCGCCGTGCTCGCCGGCCAATGCACCGAGTTTTGAGCGGTCGGCGACGCTGTCGTCGCAGGCGACTTTGATCAGCAGGGTCTCGCGCTCCACGTGCCTGTCGGCGCCGAGGTCGGAGACCGCGACCACGTCCACCAGTTTGTGCAATTGCTTTATCACCTGCACCGCGAGTTCGTCGCCACCGACCGTGACTATGGTCATGCGTGAAAAAGCCGGATCGTTGGTCGGCGCGACGACCAGCGACTCGATATTATAGCCCCTCGCCGAAAACAACCCCGAGACACGGGTCAAAACGCCCGCCTCGTTGGCGAGCAGAATCGAGAGCACGTGTTTCGAGCTTGATACGATTGGCGCCACCGGCAAAGGTTTGCTTTTTGGGCGCCCAGGCCCCTCGCCTAGGCTTTTTTCAGCAGGAAGTAGAATTTGCCGTCCTCGGCGCGCGATTCGAGTAGGCCGTTTCCGGTCTGTTTGGCGAAAGCCTCGAAATCTTTGACCGCGCCGGGGTCGGTTGCGATGACGCGCAGCACCTGCTCCTGCTCCATCCCTGCAAGCGCTTTCTTCGCTTTCAAAATCGGCATCGGGCAGTTCAGCCCGCAGGTGTCGAGCTCCTGGTCGAATTCTGGCATTTGTCGTTTCCTTGTTTGTATCTGGTTTGCGTGAACAACTGGGTTTCCCCGACGGTTTTATATTCGATGACGCGGTAAAACGCAACTTTCCATCCGGTATCATAGCGGCATGGACGGCGATGACAGGATGGTTCCGGGCGGCGCCGCGCGCGTCGGAATCGCGCTGACGCTCGCGCTGGCGCAGACGGCCTTCGCCGGAGCGCCCGCCGGCGCGTACGCCGAAGCGCGGCGGCCGCTGCCGGAAATCGGCGACCCCTCCTACTCCGCGCTCAGTCTTGCCGACGAGAAAAAACTGGGCCGCGCGATCCTCGCGCAGGTACGCGCGCGCCTGCCGGTGACCGACGACGTCGAAGTGCAGGAATACCTGCGCACGCTCGGTCTGCGGCTGCTGTCGCAAAAGACCGACAACCGGCTCGATTTTCATTTCCTGCCGGTGGCCGAACGCGCGATCAACGCGTTCGCGACGCCGGGCGGCGTCGTTACGATCAACGAGGGGTTAATGCTGTTCGCCGACGACGAGAGCGAACTGGCCGCGGTCGTCGCGCATGAGATCTCGCACGTTACCTTGCGCCACATTGCGCGCCTGAACACCAAGCTGGAAACCACCAGCTGGGCCGGCGCGCTGGTGATGATCGCCGGGCTGATGGCCGGCGCCTACAACCCGGAACTTGCGCAGCTCGCCACTTTCGCCGGCACCGCGCTGCCGATGGACCGGCGACTGAGTTATACGCGCGGCTTCGAGCGTGAGGCCGACGCCGCGGCCATACGCCTGATGGCCGCGGCTCGAATCAATCCGCGCGGCGTGCCGCGTTTTTTCTCAAAGCTGCAGGCGCGGGAGGGGCGGCGCCAAGTGCCGGAGTTTCTGCGCACCCACCCGTTGACGCTGGAGCGCCTGCGCGACGCCGAGGCGCGCGTCGCAGATTACCCCGAGAACCTGCACCGCGACAGCAGGGAGTTCCGCTACATCCGGGCGCGCCTGCGCGCGTTGCGTGACGCCGCGCCGGCGCCCGGCGAAACCGAGACTGCCTCGCTGCGGCTGTACCGCGAAGGCGTCGCGCTGGCGCAACGCGGCCTCGCCCGCGAGGCATTGCAGACGCTCGAGCGCGTCCCGCGGGCAGAGCGCGGGCTGCCGCTCATGCTGGCGCTGGGCCAGGCGCACGTTGCGCGGGGCGACTACCGCAAGGCGCGGCACCTGTTTGCCGAATTGAATGAGCTGCATCCGGGAAGGACCAGCGTCAACTACTACCTTGCCGTGTGCCTGATCGAGAGCGGCGAGGCCCGTCGGGCGCTCGACCGCCTGCGCACGGTCAAGGCGTCGTTTCGTTATCACCCTCAGTTACACCGGCTCAGCGCACGAGCCGCGGCCGCGCTCAAACGCGAAAGCCTGGGGCATGAGCACCTCGCCGACTACTATTCGTTGCACGGCCGCTTTGCGCTCGCGTTGCAACAGTTGCGGCTGGCCGAAGGGGCGCGCGACGCCGATCGCGCCGCGCACGCGCGCATCAGAGACAAGCGCGCCGCAATCACCGAATTGTGGGAAGCGATGAAACGCCGCCTGTAACCCGTTCCCTGGCCGCCGGCTATACGAACTTGCCGCAGCAATTCTTGTAGCGCTTGCCGCTGCCGCAAGGACACATCTGGTTGCGCCGTGCCATCACCGTCACCACGTCGCGCTTGGCGGGCGCCGGCGCCAATTCGACGTAATCCACGCCGCCGAGAGACGGCACGCGGAACGAAAACATGGTCTTCCCGTTCCGATGGGAGACGCTGCAATCGCCGTGACGGATGATGTCCATGCCGATCATGCACTCCACCGCGACCCCGGCGTTCACGTCTTCCATCTTGTCGGCGACGACCGAGGTGAAACGAATCCTGTTTGGTAGATAAATATCCACCAGGTATTGCTCGGTGGTTTCCCGCCCGTCGCCCCGGCGAGGCTGCAAGCCCAGCGTCCGGATGATTTTGCCGGAGACGCGCGAGCGGCGGATCCCGGTGTTCCACGCCGCCCGGCACTTGTGCATCGCTTCGGGCGGCGGCACCCTGCCCGGTGCCGGCACCGGACTGATTTCGACGTCGAGCAGGACGACCGCCATCGCTCCGTCCGCCTTGATCGTGAACGCCGTGAACTTCGGTTGTGCGGCGCGCTCGCGGTCTTCGTCGCCCGCTGCGGCTCTTTTGGATGAGTTCTTTTTCAAGGTGAATTCATCTGCTTGCTTCGTGATCTTCCAGGAACTTCCGAAGGCCGGAGGCGGTCAGCGGATGTTGGAACATGGCCTCGAACACCGCGTACGGGCAAGTGACGACGTGGGCGCCGGCTTCGGCGCACTGGACGACGTGCCGGGGACTACGGATCGAGGCCGCGAGTATCGCGCCGTCGAACGAATAATTCCCGAAGATGCGCACGAGCCGCCGTATCAATTCCGACCCCGATTCGGCGACGTCGTCCAGGCGTCCGATGAAAGGCGAGATATAGTCGGCGCCGGCCTTGGCCGCGAACAGTGCCTGCGCCGCCGAGAACACCAGCGTGCAGTTGGTGCGGATACCTCGCCCGCGCAGGGAGTGCAGCGCGCGCACGCCGTCTGGCAGCATCGGTATTTTGACGACGATGCGCGGATCGAGCGCGGCCAGGATCTCCGCCTCGCGCATCATGCCGGCGAAGTCGGTGCTGATTACCTCCGCCGAGACGTCGCCGTCCACGGTTTCGCAGATCGCCCGATAATGCGCGTACACCGCGTTGTCGCCGCGTATGCCGGCCTTCGCCATCAACGTCGGGTTGGTGGTCACACCGTCGAGTATGCCGAATTCCGCGACGCGCTCTATCTCGTCGAGCCGCGCCGTGTCTATGAAGAATTTCATGGTGTTATGCTCGATGAAAACCCGGGCTGAGTCAAATATCGCCGCCAAAAACGCGGCTCAGGGACGCGCATGCTCGGCGACGATCCGCCACTGCCGCAATTTTTCCGCCGCCGACAGAGCCGCATGCGCCGGGCTGGTCGAGGGCAGGCGCCGGTATTCCATCGGACGCCCGATTTTCTCAACGTCCGCGAGTACACGGCGGACGTAGATGTGCTCGGATTTCGCGCCGTTGAAAAAAATGCGACGGATACAACGGTGGCGCCTGAGAAACGCCGCCAGACCGTTGACGACGACGGAAGATTCGGCGATGTCGGTATCGAGACTGCCGCGACGCCGGCAACGGCCGACCACGTCCCACACGGCGACGCCGCAATCGCCCAACCGGCGGCATCGCTCGGCGTACGGAAGATCCCGGGCGATGCCGAACAAGCGTTCCATGATGCCCCAGAACTGATTGCGCGGATGCGCGTAGTACTCCCTCTTTTGCAACGACGCCGCGCCCGGCATCGAACCGAGAATGAGGATACGGGACTTGGGGGACGCCAGCGGCGGCAACCCTCTGAGCCGTCGCAGTCGCGCCCCGGCGCCGTCCACGAGCACGTAATCCTCAGTCGAAACTGCGTCGTTGCAACGCCACCGTCAGAGTTGTCTCGGGCACGACGTGCCCACC
Source organism: Candidatus Oxydemutator sp. (assembly GCA_965203445.1). Classification (GTDB taxonomy): domain Bacteria; phylum Pseudomonadota; class Gammaproteobacteria; order Poriferisulfidales; family Oxydemutatoraceae; genus Oxydemutator. The sequence goes on along the minus strand of OZ241883.1, from coordinate 2,018,820 downwards.
CGTCCGGCGACGGCGGTGCACGTTCGCACCGGCGAGACCCCTCCCCCCGGCAGGCGGAGTCGCCGTGTCAGGGGGGAGGATGCGGCGCGAGATGGATCAGAAGCCTTTGAACGGATGTTCGGCACTGTCTTTCTGTGCCGTAACTTCGGCCGCGGTAGGTACGCCTTTGACGGCGTTTTCGATCGCCAGTTTGGTAGCCTTGTAGTTGTTTTCGTAAATCGCCTCGTTGCTCTCGGCTTCCCAGTGGATGAACACGCCGACGCAAACGTATACGTCGTCGGCCTCGCTCTGGGGAATCGTGCCCTCGGCGACGCAGTCCTGGACCGCTTTCGCGACCGCGGTCTGCGCCGGGCCGAACATCTGCACCGCCTGCTTGGCGCCCTTGATCGTCACTTTGTTGAACATCATCGTGTTCGGCTTGCACGGCAGGTTGGGCGCGATCACCGCGAGCAGGGACGTGAAGCCGTCCTTGTTGTTGACCAGACCGTTGCAAAAAGCGGTCTCGACGGCGGAACCGCGAGGCCCCATGATCAGGTCTATATGCGCGATTTCCGCCATCGTGCCGGAAGGATCATTGTCATTGACCAGGGCTTCTCCTACCATGACTTTGTCAATTGCCATTGAATAATACTCCTTTGGTTATTGGGTTGAGATCATCTGTTCCAGATCAGCGGCAAAAATGCTGGCGACGGTCACATCGGCCGTAGTCCCCGGATTGAGACCTCGTCGTTTGAGGTCGGCGTCCAGGGTCAGAAAGCGTCGCCTGAATTTCTCGGGCTCCTCGCTTCGGGCCAGCTGACTTTGCAACGGCGCGGCTTCGCGGCTTATCGCTTCCGCTTCTTTCGCTCCGTGCTTGCGAACAACCAGGCTGTCCGGATATTCCGCCAGCAGCGTCAAATAGACGCCGACGGCAGGCCAGTCGGCATTATCACCCCATTTCGACCGAAACTCAAGCAGCAACGGTGCGCCATATTCAAAAATTTCACGGTAATCATTGACATATTGCGCGGCTATCCGGTCGCGCCGGCACGCCGCGCGCATCGTTTCGCGCAGATTCACGTCCGGCTCCCGCGCGACGTCGAGGTGTGGCACGCGCCCCAATCCTCCCGCTTCGGCCATGCGAATGGCGCGATACGCCTGCACCGCGTCCTCGACCGTAGTGTCGTCCAGAACCTCGGCGACGGCGTCTCGCAACGATTGCGCCGCACGCCGCTGAAACATCGCGTGCGCAAGCGGCGCGCACAGCAGCACGATGCCAAGGTTCGTATTCTGGGAGACGACCCGGCGCGTCGCCTGAATCGCCGCCAGGATGCGCTCCCCTAACGTCGCCCGCGAGCGGCACAATGGCTCGGCGCAGGCCGCAGCGCTGGCGCTGAAGTCCTGCCAACGCATGCCGTGTCCGGCCCGATGCGCGCCGACGTTGCCGGGCTTCAACGCCTTGACGTCGGTTTCGCAGGCCCCGCGAAAAAATGCCGCCATACGGGAGCTTAGAGAGTCTTCCTGCAAGATATTCCCGAATCTCTCCCGGCTATTCGCGCGCCTCTCGAAGGCGCAGGAAGTCTGCTACCAGACGGGCGGCGATATTCGTCGTCGTCACCCCCTGCAAACCGCGCCAGGCGGGAATGCTGTTGACTTCGGTCACCCACCACCGCCGTTCCCGGTCATGGATCAAATCAACACCGGCGTAGAACATGCCGATGGCGGCGGCGGCCCGTTCGGCCAGGCCGGCCATCTCGGCGCTGATTTCGGTGCCGCGACAGTCCGCGCCGTTGGCCACGTTGTTGATCCAGGTCGCGCCGATGCGCTTCATGCCGGCGACCGCCCTGCCGCCGATCACGAAGACTCGCCAATCGCTGAAGCCCGGCCCCAGGCTTTCGATGAATTCCTGGAAATAATACACCTGCTCCTCGTCGTCGAAGTCGGGCATCGGGGCACCGCGCCCGATCAGGCGCAGTCCCTTGCCCTGCGAGCCGAATACCGGTTTCCACACCAGCGCGGCGCCCGAACGCACGCGCCGCGCCGCGAATTCGCGGGCGCGCTCGGCCCCGGCGAAGGACCACGCCGGCGGCGTCGGCACCTCGGCGCGACGCAGCAGAAAACTGGTCATCGTCTTGTCCACGCTGCGCTCTATCATGCGCGCGTCGTTGTACACGAGCACGCCGTCTTCACCGAGCGCATGCAGCACGTCGAGGCAAAAAACCACCGATTGCAGCGAGCCGGCGGGCACGCCCCGGACAAAGACGCCGTCGGGTCGCGTTGGTGCGAAACCCGGCAGGATGACGCCGTCGCCGCCGAACTCGCACGCCGCCAGCGCCACGCGCGTGACGCGACAACCGCGCTCGGCAAAAGCGCGTTCGAGGGTCTCGCAGTGCCAACCGCATTCGTCGGCGACCAGCGCGACGTGCACAACAGCGTGCACCTCCGTCATTTACGCGAACGACTGGTCGAGCAAGTCGAGGGCGACGGCACCAGCGTGGAAAGTACGGCCGCTCGGCAGGTGCGTCACCGCCACTTGCGCCGGGCTGAACAACGTCGGATCGATTTTGAAGAAGTCGTGGTCGTAACGCCTGAACACCTCGGCGAACGGCCTGCCGTAGTCGCGCGACGTGCTGCTCGGCAGCGCATCGGCGAGTCTTTGCGCGGCGTCGGCGCGACCCCGGACGAACAAGTGTATGCGCCCGGCAAAAAGGATCGCGTCGTTGGTGCGCCCCATCGCCCGCACAAAGTCACCGCCCGGCGGCGCCAGCGGCGCGCTGCCGACGCCGTCGGCTACGTCCTCCAATGGAAAACCAAGTTCGTGCGTCTTGTGCAGCCCGACCTCGAGGACGCGGGCAACCACCTGCACCGAGCCCGCCAGGCTCGACGTCGGCGTCAAAATGACGCTCAGGCGTTCGCAGGCGACGCCGCAATTTTCGGCGATCCTGCGAAGCAACGGCGGCGGCGGCGGCGCATCCGTTTCGAGCACCAATACCGCGCCGTCGGCGTCGTCCTGGTAAGCCAATTCCTCGAACAGCGGTTCGCGCGCCGCCAACGCGCGCGCCGGCCCCGACCCCAGCGCGTGAAAGGCGTCCTGGCCCTCACCGTGCGCCAGGCTCCAGCCCGCGTACTGCGACGCCAGACACGCCAGCACCGGCTGCGCGGTATGCACGTGCAGCGTCAGCGGCCATTTCGGGGAGACTCCGGCGTGCGTCAACGTGACTCTGCCGAGGCCGCCTAAGCAAATCTCGGCGATCAGACGTCCGGCTTCGAGACCACCGCGCGCGACGATACCGGCGTCCACCAACAACACGCCGTCGGCGGTGCGTTCGACGGCCAAGCCAAGCTGCGCCCGCTTTTCGCATAGCTGCTCTACCAGCGGCATCGCCAGGCGGTTGAGACTGGGTATGCTCATAGGACAGTCGCAGCCGCTATCCGGTTCGGGAGCGCTACATTTTGAGACATCTATTTCTCGTGTATTTCATCGTCTTGCTCGTTTTTATTCAGCAAATCCATCATGTCACGCAGCGCTCGCTGCAATCGCGACAGCACCGAGGCGACCGCGCCACCCTCGACGGCCAGACTGCAAAGCGGCGCCCCGGCCTCGAACGTTTCGCCTGCGGCCGGCACGTCGCAAGCCGCCCTCGGCCACCGGAAGCCGTCCGCAAGTACGAGGGTGCGGCGCGCATATACGACCGCCTGTGCCCTGGTCGCGGCCACTGGACGCGGCGTCGGCAAGCGTCCACGACTAGCCTGCATATGCGCCTCGATCAATCCTCTCGGGTAATCCGCGTCGTACAACGCCGTCGTCGCACCCGGCCTCGGATTGAGTTCAAGAAAATACAGACGACCCGCGCAATAGAGGTAATCGGCGTTGTTGATACCGCGTAAGCCCAAGGTCTTAGTCAGGCGGCTTGCCCAGATCTCGGCTTGCGCGCGCTCGGCTGCGCCCAGCGGGGTGCGGTTGATTGCGCCGCCGTAGGTGAACGGGCGGCGCCGGTCGTGGTGCGAATGCCATTGCGTGCCAAAACCGATGGTCGCGATACCCTTCCCGTTCGCTGCAAACAGGTGCGAGACGCCGACGCCGGGCAAATACGTCTGGCGGTAGCGCCGCTCGCCGTCCGGCGCGGGATTGCGCGCGCTAGTGCCGGCACGTTCGATATGCGCGCCGCCGGCGCGCAGCGGCGACTTCGACAGACGCGGGTATCCGGCGCTATCCGGCAACGGAGGCAACCCGAGGTCGGCGGCAAATGCCGGCGCCATGGCCAGGGCACAACGCTTGAAAACTTCCGCGTCGTTGCCGAACAACGGCAGACGCCGGGCGAAGTCGGCGAGCAGATCGCCCCGGTTGTCGAGACCGGCACCCGCGACCCAGCCTTTGAGGGTCGCGCCGAAACGCGACAAGACGCGCCGAAACGCCCGTTGCAGCGAGGCAGGCTCCAGGCCGTCGGCGGTCAGCGGCACGCGGCTCAGCGAAACCGCGCAAGCGTGCGCGTCGCGGTCGCAAAAGGCGTCTATAAGCGCCGGGCGCAGACCCGACTTGACCGCCGACTGCGCCAGCGCACGGGCGCTGGCGGCCATGATCAGCACGTCGGGCGCGCGCTCAGGCACGCTGCACGGCATATGCGCGCGCGGCTTCACAGGCGCTTTCGTAGTGTAGATACAACGGTTCGTCGCTTTCGCGCATGCTCTTCAACAGCCGGTGCTGCACTTGGTACTTGATGTTGCCAATCGCGAGCGCGCCGACCCCGACCGCGCCCGACTTCGAGGCCGCCAACGGCTCGCCGTCGTGCCGCGCCTCGAGGCCGGCGACGCCCGAAGGCGGCACCGCGTTGACGTCGGCCGCCACCTTCAGCCGCGGCGCGCCCGCGACCTCGTCCGCGCTCAGCATTTCGACGCCGGCGGCCGCGGTCGCCAGCACGACGTCGGCTCGCGCAAGCCGCGCGGCCTTGTCGGCGTCAGCCGCCGCCGCCAGCGATCCGCCCGCGGACGCCGCGCCTTCACTCGCATAGGCGCGGCATTGGTCAACGGCCGCCTCGGCCCTTTGCGCCGAACGACTCATGATCGTCACCGACGAACCCAGTTGCGACGCGAGAATCGCGGCCGCCAGGCCGACCGGGCCGGTGCCGCCGAGTATGAGCGTGTCGGCGCCCTGCCAGTCGCTGTCGTGATCGCGTCGCAGCCTCGATTCGACCGCGGCGATCATGCCGGCGGCGGTCGTGAACGCACCGCTCGGGTCCGCGAACACCGACATCTGAAACGGCGGGAACATGACCTTGCGCGCCCGCTCGAGCATTTCGAGCGCGACGCCCGGGTCGCGCCCGCCGATGAATATGCCGGTGCGCTTGAGACCCGAGGGACTGCGCGAAAACATCGCGTCCTGCACCAACGCGGGGACGTCCTCTAGCGTCAGCGAGGTGTACGGAACCAGCGTGTGCCAGCCCGCGTCCGCGGCCATGTTGGCATCGAACGGGCTCAGGTTCGGTGCCGAGGTGAACATGTGCAATACGTGAAATTTCTCCATTGTATCCCCCGGTTACGGTGTGTTCATGATTCGTCGTATTCGGCGCGCACGTCACCGCCTCGATTGTTGCCGGCGGTGATCAGCATACTGACGCGCGCCGAGGCGAAAAACGCGTCGTCGCCGAGGTGCCGCTCGATCATGGTTCTCAAATCGCGCGCCGCGTTCTGGTCGCGGGTGACGGCAAAGGCGGTCGGGCCCCACGAACTCTGGCCGCTTCCCTGTATATCTTTTTTCTTCAGGTAATCCAGAATTTTCCCGATGCGCCGGCTGCGGCATCCGCCGCCCTGCACCGCCGAGAAGTAATCGCCGATTACGTCCTGAAACTCGCTGATCGCTTCGGCAAAAGACGGATAGTCCGCCTCGGCCACGGCCGGCAGCAGCTTCATCATCAGAAGACGGCTCAGGAAACCGGCGCATTGTACTGAAAATTTCGGTAATTCCGAAAACGCCGATTCTTCCTTCGCGCCGTGCAGGCCGGCTTCCTCGTCGTCGTCGAAAATCAGCAGGATGCGCCACTGTTCGGGGAAAGGCAGGCGCACGATTGCCGGGGGCGGCGTATCGCCGTCGCCACGGCCGCCGTCCGCGACCACGCCGCCCCCGTCGAATGCGGCGATCCCGATCCCGGAGCGTCTGCCGCGCCCGAGGCCGGAGGCCAGCGCCCGGCTCGACAAGCCGAGCCGATGCAGTCGGTTCAGCGCATGGCCCACGGCGAGCGCCAACTGCGTGCCGGAACCGAGTCCCCGGTGTTCGGGAATACCGTGCGCGATCTCGATGCGCGCGCGCGTGGTGACGCCGTGGTGGCGATCGAAGCGGGCGACGAGCCGCGCCGCCTTGGCGTGCGCGCAACCGGACACGTCGAGCGCCGTCGCCGGCGACAGGCGCAGCTCGGTCACCGGTTCGGCAAGCGAGACGCCGAGGCTGCCGAAGCGGCGTCCGAGGCCGCCGTGCAGATCGACAAAACCCAGATGCAGGCGCGCCGGTGCGGCTACCCGGCAAGTCGTCAGGAATCGCTTTTGTCGCTCCATGGGTCGGCGGCGCCGTCACTACCGCCTAGCCTCTCGAATTCCTCTCCGCGAACAAAGCTAGGCCATGGGCGGCGCAAAGTCTAATGTACCTGGGCGCCGGCGGGATGCCGCTCCCGGCGGACCGGTGGCACGTCGGGAGCGGCATCTTTCATCGCTTCGAGGAAGTATCCATGATCGAGCGCAACAGATCCAACAAGCGTGGCGCTCCCCAGTCGCGTGCGCCGACCGCACGGTAGAGCAGTTCTCCCTCGGGGCTTACCAGATAAACGGTCGGCAGCGCCGGGATGCCCCAGCCGCCCATCTCCAGATCTTCGTCGACCAGCACGGTGTAGCTGGCCGCGCTGGCTGCCAGCACCTCGCGCATCTTCGACGACTCGGCACCCGCGTGGATTGCGATTATCTCGAAGGCGGCATCTGCATCGCCTCCGCGCAACAAGTGGTACGCGGCCTCCATGTCGGCGATTTCCTCGACGCAAATCAGGCAGTTCGCCGACCAGAAAGCGACCAGCACGAAGCGTCCGCGATACTCCTCCAACGTGTGCCTGCGCCCGTGCACGTCCGGTAGAGAGAATCCTTGCGCGCTCTGCCCCGGGGGTATCGGATCGAACAGCCTCGCGCCCGGCTCCGCTATCGCCGCCTGAGCGCCGACGGCGGCGATGATGGATAGCCATACGCCCATCGCGATTGCAGGCGCATTGCGTATTGTGCACGCCACCGGTTATTCCGCGAAGCGCTGGTTTGCCCAGAACGGATCGTCGCGCCGCAGTTCACCGACCGGCGCCGCAAACGCGTCCGACACCAATTCCGCGGTATTGCCGCCGGTCAGCGTCTGCAGGAAAGCGACCAACGCTTTCTTGTCGGCCGGCGTCAAACCGAGTGGTCGGATCAGCGGACTCAGCGATTCATTGGGCACGCCCCCGCGGTCGTAGAACTCGACCACCGCCTCGAGCGTCAACAACTCGCCGTTGTGCATGTACGGCGCGGTCAGCGCGACGTTGCGCAACGTCGGCGTCGTGTATTTCCAGCGGTCGCCCGGGTCCTGCGTCACCTCGTAGCGTCCGACGTCGTTGATTTTGGTGGGCGGGCCTCCGATGCCGGCGATCTCGCCGCGATCGACGTCGGCGAAGACGCCCGGCGCCAACTGGACGCGCTCGGTCGGTGCCGCCTTCCTCATCGAGGTATCGAAACCTATCCCGGTATTGTGCAGCTGGTTGTCGGTGAACAGCGCGTGGCGCTCGCCGATCAGGTGGCATGCCGAACACGCGCCGGCGCCGTTGAAGATCGCAAAACCCCGCTGCTCCTCGGCGTTCAGCAGGTTTTTCTCGCCGTTGTAGCGCCAGCGATCAAAACGCGAATTCGCCGACAGCAGCGCGCGCTGATACTGGGCAAACGCCATGCTGACGGTCTCCATGGACACGCCGCGCTCGCCGAATACCTTCTGAAAGATACCCGGGTATTCCTTGATCCGGCGTATTTTTTCTATAACGGCCCCGACCGACGGATTGGCCATCTCATTGCGCGCCAGCAGCGGCGACCATATTTGATTTTCGAGCGAGAACTCGCGGCCGTCGTGAAACAGCATCGTCTTGTAGGCGACGTTCAGCAGGGTCGGCGTGTTGCGCCTGCCACTGCGGCCCTCGAAGCCGACCGCGGTCTTGAGCTCGTTGTGGGCAAACCCCATCTCCGGCACGTGGCACATCGCGCACGACATGGTGTTGTTCAATGACAGGCGACGGTCGAAGAACAGGCGCCGCCCGAGCGCGATGGCGTCCGGCGACGGCGGATTCAGGCGTGGCCACGGCGGCGACGGCAGCCCCAGCGGCGGGTCGCGCATCAACGCATAGAGGTTGGCCTCCCGCCCGGTGCGGCTTTCAAGACTGCGCGAACGAGTCCGGTATTCATCCGACTCATAGCCTTCCTTATAGTCGCCGGAACCTAGTATCGAGTCCTCGTCGGCGGCCCCCGTCTCGGTCCCGGCCCCGGCGGCTATCGCGATGGCCCCGACGACGACCACGGCCGATGCCAGCAGCACGCGGCCCTGAGCGCGCTCGGGCCTCACCTCTCGTTCCCGGGCGCGTCCCTCTTCGATAAACGACTCTCGTCCAGCATGATGGTCTCTATGTCGGCCATCAGCAGATCCGGGTGCAGAAAGTCTATGCTGTATATATTGCGGACGTCGCCACTGGCGTCCACCAGATAGGCGCGCAGGGTATGGGCGATTTCGGTGTTGCCGCCGGCGTCGCGCGCCTTGTTCACGTATTGGCTATAAGCCTTCAGTATCGGGCGCAATTCCTTGTCCGACCTGGTGGTCATGAAGAGCCATTCGGCGGCCGTTCCCTGCTTGAAGTCGCGTCCGTAATCGCGCATGGCCTTGGGCGTGTCGCGTTCGGGGTCGAAGCTCAGGCTGATGAAACGAACTTTGTCGGACAGGTTCGGGTGGCGCGCAATCGCTCCTTTCAGCGAGTGCAGCACAAAGGTCGCGAGCGGGCAGCCGTTGACGTCCGAACAGCTCGTGTAGATGAAGGATAAGACGGAGATTTTCCCCTGCAGATAGGAACGCAGTCTCGCCTCGGAACCGTCTTCAAGCAACACCGCCCCGTCGGCCGCCGGTCGAATTACCGGAAGTTCGTAGGTGCCGGGCGTGGGCGGCTCGTATCCGAGTTCGCCCCATCCCGGCGCGGGTCGTTCGACGCTGTCGCCCACGACCACGCGCTGCTGCGCAACAACCGCAAAAGCCGCGCACAATACGCCTGTTGCGACTATTGCGACCAGCAAATGAAAACGTCTCGACATCTCTCGTCCTCGTCGCTTGCCTGGAGTCATTTCATTATAGCACACGACACCTGCTCGGCCGTCGCCATCGCCGAGGTCCACCCCAGGCTGCCGTGACCGGTGTTCAGCCACAGGCGCGGGTGGCGCGTGGCGCCCACGCGCGGCAGATTCGACGGCGTTGCCGGCCTCAGCCCGGCCCACGGCACCGCGTATTCGAGCGAGATTTGCGGAAACAGCCGGCGCACCCAGTTCTTCAGCGGCGCGATACGGCGCTCGCGGATATCCAGGTTGTAGCCGTCAAGCTCGGCGGTGCCGGCGACGCGCAGGCGGTCGCCCAGGCGGCTGGCGACGATTTTGTGTTCGTCGTCCAGCACCGACACCGACGGCGCCGCCTTGCGCGCGGCCGCGTCCTTCAGGTCTATCGTCAGCGAATATCCCTTGACCGGATAGACGTTGACGAATACGCCGGCCGTGCGCAGCAGCAGCGGTGAATACGAACCGAGGCAGCAGACCGCGTGATCGGCGCTGAGCGCGTCGTCGCAGCCGCCGTCGTCCGCGATCTTGACGACGACTTCGCCCGCCCGCGGCGCCAGCCCGGTAACCCGCGTGCGGTAGCGAAAGCGCACCCCGCGCGCGTCGCAGACGCGCGCCAGTTCCTTGCAGAATACATGGGCGTCTCCGGTGGCGTCGCCCTCGGCGTAGAAGCCGCCGACGATGCGCCCGGCCGCGGCCGCAAGCGCCGGCTCCAGGCGCACTATCTGCGCGCCGTCCACGGGCACGCGGCACGGACGTTCGCCGCCCGCAAGGCGCGCGCCGAGGCGGCGTGCGTCACGATACGCCGCGCGGTCGCAATAAAAGTGCAGCACGCCCTTTCGGGAGTAGTCAAAGTGCAGGCGCTCGCGCTCGATCAGCTCATGGTACAGCCGCAGCGAACGACGGCACAGCCCGATCAACGCCGCGGTGTTGCGGTCGGCGGCGCGCGCGCGGCAGTTCGCAAAAAAACCGGCGATCCACCACCACTCGCGCCACGACAACTTGGGACGTATGAACAGGCTGGCATCCTCGTCGAAGATCCACCGCGTCGCCTTCCAGGCCATGCCCGGCAGCGCCCACGGCAGCGCGTTCGCGAGCGACAGCTGGGCGCCGTTGGCGAACGACGTCTCCATGCCCGCACGTGCGCGGCGCTCGATGACGGTCACGTCGAAGCCGTCCTGGTTGAGCCGGTAGGCGGTGGTCACGCCGGCGATGCCGGCACCCAGTACGCAAACGTGCGCGCGTGTTCCCATGACCCGCTTATGTTACCCTAACGACGTGCTTCATCCGCCGCCTGCCGGCGTCGGACGGCGCCCGCGAGCGGCGCTTATGCGCCTTGCCACGGCATGCAGAAAATCAGCGCCGGCGCCCGCGAGCGTCGCCTTCCCGCCCGATTATGCAAAACCGCACAAGAGCCTCGAAATTGACCGGCCGCAAGCGGCCATCGAAGAAGCCGCGGCCGGAATCGAGCGCTACCCGCGCGAGAGGAATGAGTACGACTCCGTGTCGTAAGGTGTGATGCAGGGTCTGAGGATACTCGTCTCGGGGCGCGTGCAAGGCGTCGGTTTTCGCGCTTTCGTGCGCGCCGTGGCGGTAGCGGAAAACGTCGCCGGCGCGGCCGTCAACCTGGCGGACGGTCGCGTCGAGGTGCGGCTCCACGGCGCGCCCCAGGCCGTCGAGCGGGTGCGGCGGGCGGTGGCCGCGGGCCCGCCGGGGGCGCGCGTAACCGGCCTGGTAAGCGAACCGGCGCAGGCGCCCGCGCCCGAAGGCTTTGTGATCGGCTAGCCCGGGAGCGCGGCCACGGGCGCGCGAACAGCCGCGGCGTTCAATCGAACTCGGTGTCTTTCCAGCGGCGGATCTCGCCGAAGACCTCCTCGTCGGTGGCCAACGCGGCACCCGCGTGCCGGCGCGCCGCGGCTACGACCTGAGGTTCGTCGAAACGCAGAAAAGGATTGGTGCGACGCTCCGTCGCAAGCCGCGACGGCACCGTCGGGCGTCCGGCTGCGCGCAGCGCCCGCGCCTCGCGCTCGCGCGCCAGCAGCGCCTCGCTGTCCGGCTCCACCCACTTCGCAAAGGCGATATTGTCGAGGGTGTATTCGTGCGCGCAATAGATTTGCGTCGTCTGCGGCAGCCGTCTCAGTTTCGACAGCGAGTCGCACATCTGCGCCGGCGTGCCTTCAAACAGGCGTCCGCAGCCGCAGGCAAAGATCGTGTCGCCGCAGAACAGCCTCTCCTCTCCGCGCCGCGTGCCCGCGGTGTAGTAGGCAAGGTGCGTGCGCGTGTGGCCCGGCACCTCGAACACCGCAAAGCGCGCGGGCAGAAAGTCGAGTTCGACGTGATCGCCCTCGCGCACGACGCGCGTCAAGCCGCCGATGCGCCGGTCCTCGGGGCCATATACGCGGGCCTCGGGAAACGACGCCAGCAGGCGCGCCACGCCGCCGATATGGTCGGCGTGATGGTGGGTGATCAGGATCGCCGCAAGCTCCCATTTCCCGGCGTCGAGCGCCGCGAGCACCGGCTCCGCGTCGCCGGGATCGACGACGGCCGCCCGACGCCCCGATCCTTGCAGCAACCACAGGTAGTTGTCCGCAAACGCCGGGATGGTCGCCACCTGCCACACGTCGGCTTAGCCTGCGTCGCCGCCTTTGTGCGACCAGTCGAACGGTTGCACCGGGACGATGGTCGAAATCGCGTGCTTGTACAACACCTGCACGGCGTTGTTGCGCAGGACGATGACGAATTGATCGAACGAATCTATCCTGCCTTGCAGCTTGACGCCGTTGATCAGGTAGATCGAAACTGGAACCCTGGCCTTGCGCGCGGCGTTCAGGAACGGATCCTGGACGTTCTGGCCGCGCGTCGCGTGCGGCCCTTTTTTTGCCGCGCCGGCTTTGTCTATGTGCATTGCGCCGATATGCTCCTTTGTTTTTTTTCTATGCGTTCGGCAATTTGCGGAAAACCGCAACGGTCGCTGAAGTATAAGTCCAAGTTTGGCATCCGTCGCATCCATGTCAACTGTTTTTTGGCCAGCTGCCGCGTCGCGTGGATCGCCCGCATGCGCATTTCCTCGAAGCCGTAACGTCCGCACAGGTATTTTCGCATTTGGCGGTAGCCGACCGCCCGCAGCGCCGGCAGCGCCGGATCGAGGTCGCCGCGCAGCAGCAGGCGGCTGACCTCGCCGCAAAAATCGTCCGCCAGCATCTGATCGAAGCGTCGTGCGATGCGCCGGTGCAGGTGCGCGCGCTCAGCGCAGACCAGGCCGACACGGTGGAGGCGCCCGTGCAACAACGGCACCTCCGGCGCGCCGGGCGCTTTGTCGGCCTCGGCGCCCCGGCGTTCGCCAAAGCGGCGCGCGCCGGAGAGGCACACCTCGAGCGCGCGCTGCACGCGCTGCGAATCATTCGGGTGGACGCGCGCGGCGGCGGCCGGGTCGAGCCGTCTCAGCTCGTCGTGCAGGGTTCGCAGGCCCTCGCGGCGCGCGCGCGCGTCGAGGTCGCCGCGCAGTTCGGGATCGGCGGAAGGCATCGCCGCCAGACCGTGTTCGAGCGCGTGAAAGTAGAACATCGTCCCTCCGGCCAGCAGCGGCACGCGCCCCCGCCCCTGGATGTCGCGGATCGCGCGCGTCGCATCGGCGCAAAACCTCGCCGCCGAGTAGATTTCCGACGGTTCGCACAGGTCCACCAGGTGATGCGGTACGCGCGCGCGCGTCGCCGGCCCGGGCTTGGCCGTGCCGACGTCCAGGCCGCGATAGACCAGCGCCGAATCCACGCACACGACCTCGCACGGAAGGCGCCGCGCCAGTTCCCGGACGAGCGCGGTCTTGCCGCTTGCGGTCGGTCCCAGCAGGAAAATCGGGGAAATCGGACAGCCGTCGGTCAAACGAGTCTCCGTGTCGAGTCGCGGCCCGCCGATTCGGGCGCCCGCGGCGCGCCGGCGGGCACCGTCGTCGCTTATTGCCCGCGCTTGAACAGCTTGTCGAGCTGCTCCATACCGAGCTGCGCCCAGGTCGGGCGCCCGTGGTTGCACTGCCCGCCGCGCTCGGTCTTCTCTATATCGCGCAACAGCGCGTTCATCTCGTCCGACGACAACGCGCGGTTGGCTCTGACCGAACCGTGACAGGCCATGCTCGAAAGGATCGCGTCCATGCTCTCCTCGATACGGCTTGAGGCGCCGTGCTCGCACAAGTCGGCAAGCACGTCGCGCAACAAACGGGCGGCATCGGCGTCGGCCAGCAGACTGGGGAGGCGGCGCACGACGAGCGTTTCGCGCCCGATACGGTCGACGCCAAAGCCGATGCGCTCGAGCTCGCCCGCGCGTTCCTCGCAGACGTCGGCTTCGCGCTCGCTGACCTCGACCGAGACCGGAACCAGCAGCGGCTGGACGCGGACGTCGCGCTCCCGGTACGCGCGCTTGAGCCGTTCGTAAGTAATACGCTCATGGGCCGCGTGCACGTCCGCCAGCACCATTCCGTGCTCGTTCTGGGCGACGATATAGACGCCGTGCAGTTGGCACAGCGCGTAGCCCAGGGGCGGTATGGGCAATGCCGCGGCGGCGGGCACGGGTGCCGCCGGCACCGCACGCGGCGCCCGCTCGGCGATGCGCCCGTAGAACGCGGTGCTCGCCTTGCGCGCGGCGTAGTCCGGCTGCGGTATCTTCAGCGGCGTTTGCGTCGCCGCCGCCCGCGGGTTTTCGTTGACCAGGGTGCGATGGTATTCGGCAAGGTTCGGCGTATCGCCCGGTGTCAGTTCGGCGATTGCGCGCTGCACCGTGACGCGAACGAAGTCGTGCACCATCCTCTGCTGGCGGAAACGGACCTCGTGCTTGGCCGGATGCACGTTGACGTCCACCATCTCCGGCGCCACCTCCAAATAGAGCACGCAATACGGGTGGCGCCCGTGGAACAGAACGTCCTGGTAGGCCTGCCTGAGCGCGTGAGCGATGGTCTTGTCGCGCACGCTGCGGCCGTTGACGTAGCCGAACTGCATGTCGGGCTGGCTGCGCGAGATCGTCGGCGCACCGATCCATCCCGACAGTCTGAGACCGTCGGTATCGTTCTCGAAACGCGCGCAATGCTCGGCGAAGGCCTTGCCGAGTATTTTCCCAAGCCGCTCCCTTTGCGCCGCCTCGCCCGCGGCCGCCGGGAAACGCGACACTTCCCGGCCGTCGTGCTCGAGCACCCAGGCGACGTCGAAGCGCGCCAGCGCGGCCTTGTGCAGGAGCTGCCGGACGTGGCCGAATTCGGTGCGCGCGGCCTTCAGGAACTTGCGTCTCGCCGGCAGCTTCGAGAACAGATTGCGCACTTCCACCACGGTTCCGCGCCGCGCCGACGCGCTGGGCCGCGGCGTCCCGGCGCTGGCGCCGTAGCTCGTGCGCAGGCACCATCCGGAAGCGTCGCCGTCGGTGCGCGAGGACAGCGTCAATTCCGAGACCGACGCGATGCTGGGCAGCGCCTCGCCGCGAAACCCGAAGTCGCGCACCTGCACCAGGTCGTCGAACGTCGCGATCTTGCTGGTCGCGTGGCGCGCCAGCGCGAGCGGCAGTTGTTCCTTCGGGATACCGAGACCGTCGTCCGCAACCTCGATGCGCTTGATGCCGCCCTGCTCCACGCGCACTCGTATTCGCGTGGCGCCGGCGTCGAGGCCGTTTTCGATCAGTTCCTTGACGACCGAGGCGGGACGTTCGATCACTTCTCCCGCGGCGATCTGATCGGCCAGGTGCGACGGCAATACTCTGATGGGCCTGGTCATGGGGCCTCATTATACAAAGTCGGCCGTGGCCACCTTTGCCGGCGCGCCCTGGATGCGCACGATCCCGACACGTGCGAACCCGACGTCCCGCCAACGCACTTTGCCGGCGGGATGACCGTGTCATTCGTCGGATGGGAAGTCGGTTGCGCCGACCGGACGGCAATTTCCAGGATGACCGTTCGTCGGAAATCGCTTGTCATGGCCTGGCGGCGGCGTAGAATAAGGGAATTATGTATCAAAATCTACAGAATGATTGTGAAGTAATTGAATTTGCATAGGAATATGATATGATGTCTGGTGATGAAAGTTCATAGGACAAAAGATGCTGACCCAGCTCTACCCTGACCACCAGATCCGCGACACGGTGCGCGGTCTGTACCTGGATGACCCGCTGTTAAGCGGCGAAAAACGGCTGGTGTACGGCAATTTCCTGAGCAGCCTGGACGGGCGCATCGCGGTCATCGGAAACGATGGCGCGCGACTTCCGGATTCGCTGACCAGCGGCAACGATCTGGCATTGTTCCTGCAACTCGAAGCGCAGGCCGATTGCGTCGTAACCCACGGTGGCTACCTGCGCTCGCTGGCGCAGGGTCGCCTCGGCGACATCCTGCGCCTCGAGGAGCCGCACCTGCTCGAATGGCGGCGATCACGCGGGTTGCCGACGCAACCGCGCCTCGCAATTTGCAGCAACACGCTGGATTTTCCGATGCCGGATTACCTGCGCCCGGAGAGAGTCGAGATCATCGTCGGCGCGGGGCACGACCGCAAACGCCGCCGGCGGTGGGAGTCCTTGGGTTTTCGCGTCGTCGAGACCCCGGGCGAGCGCGTCGAAGGCAAGCCGTTGGTCGAGCACCTGTCGGGCGCCGGCTGCCAGCGCGTCTATCTGGCCGCGGGGCCTGAGCTGTTCGAGTCGTGCATCGCCGACCGCTGCCTGGATCTGCTCTACCTGACGCTGTCGTGCCAGCTGCTGGGCGACCGCGATTTCCTGACGATGACGCCGGGAAAACGGGCGACCGCGTCCTGCCGCTTCCATCTGCTTCGTCTGATTCTCGATACCGCCGACGCACCTTCCCACAACCAGCTATACACGACTTTTCAATGTGATTATACGGCGGCCGCGGCCTCCTGAAGCTTGCGCCCAAGCGCTCAAATCAAAGCGCGACCGCCCAGGTACGGGCGCAACTTCGGCGGTATCCGCACGCGCCCGTTCTCGTCCTGGTGATTCTCCAATAGCGCGATCAAGGTGCGCCCGACCGCCAGCCCCGACCCGTTCAGGGTATGTACCCATTCGGGCTTGCCGGTATCGGGCGAGCGCACGCGCGCCCGCATCCGCCGCGCCTGAAAATCGAGCATGTTGCTGCACGAGGAGATCTCGCGGTAGCGACCCTCGGCCGGCATCCACGCCTCGACGTCGTAGGTCTTGGCCGACGCGAAACCCAGATCGCCCGCGCACAGGACGACGACGCGGTACGCCAGTTCGAGCGCCTGCAACACGGCCTCGGCGTGCGCGGTCAATTCCTCGAGCGCCCGCCACGACCGCGCGGCGGAGACGACCTGCACCAGCTCGACCTTCTCGAACTGGTGCTGGCGCATCAGGCCGTGCGTGTCCTTGCCGTAGGAACCGGCCTCGGAGCGAAAACACGGCGTGTGCGCGACCAGTTTCAGCGGCAGCGCGTCGGCCTCGAGGATGCGCTCTCGGCACAGGTTGGTCACCGGCACCTCGGCGGTAGGAATCAGGTAGCACGGAGCGTCGGCCTGCAAGCGGAACAGGTCATCCTCGAACTTCGGCAGCTGGCCGGTGCCGAGCAGCGCGCCGGCGTGGACGATGTACGGCACGTACACCTCGCGGTAACCGTGCTCGCCGGTGTGCATCTCGAGCATGAAGCGTATCAGCGCGCGCTGCAACTCGGCGAGCACGCCGTACAGCACGCAATAGCGCGAGCCGGATATCGCCGCCGCCGCCGGTATGTCGAGCCCCAGTCTCTGCCCCAGCGCGACGTGGTCGCGCGGTGCGAAATCGAACGCCGGCGGCTCGCCCCAGCGCCGCACTTCGAGATTGGCGCCGTCGTCGTCCCCGGGCGGCACCGACTCGTGCGGAACGTTCGGCAGGCCGAGCAGGAACTCGTCGAGCGTCGCCTGCAACGCGGCAAACTCCGCGCGCCGCCGCTTGAAGTTTTTCTTCAGCTCCTCGACCTCGGCCAGCAGCCCGGCGACGGCGGCGCCTTCGGCCTTGCGCCTGCCTATTTCACGTGATTTCTCGTTGATCGCGGCCTGCGCGCGCTCGATCTCGACCTGCATCGTCTTGCGCCTGCCGTCGAGCGCGCGGTAGGCGTCGGCGCCGTAATCGCCGCCACGCAGCGCCAGGCGCTCGAAGACGGCGTCGGGATTGTTGCGCAGCAGTCTGGGATCGAGCATGGTGCGGTTTCAGCGCCTCGCACTGCCCGAAAGGCCAATCCGAACAAGGGGATGACGCAGTTTGCTTATAATAGCCGACAATTTCCGCGAATAAAACCGCACGTCAGATGCCGCACGACCTTGCCCTCTTCACCACCTTTCTGATCTTCAGCGGCGCCGCGATCATGGCGACGCTGGCCCTGTTCACGCGCCAGACGATGTTGGTCGCGTACATCGTCCTCGGCCTGCTGCTGGGGCCCGCGGGCTTCGCGCTGATCGAGGATTCGAGCGGCATCGCCGAAATCTCGGAGATCGGCATCGCCTTTCTGCTGTTCCTGCTGGGGCTTGACCTGTCGCCGGTCAAACTGGCGAAGATGCTGCGGGCGACGGCCGCGCCGACGATGCTGAGTTGCGCGACGTTCGCCGTAGTCGGGCTGCTGTTCGGCTACGCGCTCGAACTCAGCATCGTGGAGACGCTGGTAGTGGCGGGCGCGCTGATGTTCTCGAGCACGATTATCGGCCTCAAGCTGCTGCCGACGACGGTGCTGCACCACAAGCCGACCGGCGAGATCATCATCAGCGTGCTGCTGTTGCAGGACCTGGTGGCCGTCGCCGTGCTGGTCGCGCTCCACGCGTTCGCGGGCGGCGCCGGCGCGGCGCAAATAGCGGTGCAACTGTTGTCGCTGCCGCTGCTGGCCCCGCTCATCTACCTGATGCAGAAGCACGTGATTCTAAAGCTGCTGGAAAAATTCGACACCATCCGCGAATACATCTTCGTGCTGATGATCGGCTGGTGCATCGGCGTCGCCCAGCTGACGGCGTCGCTCGGCCTGTCGTACGAGATCGGCGCGTTCATCGCCGGCGTGACCATCGCCGCCAATCCGGTCGCGCTCTACGTCGCCGAGTCGCTGAAGCCGCTGCGCGACTTCTTCCTGATCATCTTCTTCTTCGCCCTGGGCAGCGGCATCGAATTGGCTTCGCTGGTGGAAGTGTTGCCGGCGGCCGCGCTGTTGGCCGGGCTGATCCTGCTGATCAAACCCGCGGTGTTCCGCCTGCTGCTGGCGCGCACCGGCGAGGAGCGTGCGCGTGCGCGCGAAGTCGGCGTCAGGCTTGGGCAAGGCAGCGAATTCTCGCTGCTGATCGCCGCGCTCGCCTACGAATTGCACCTGATAGGCGGCTACGCCGCGCACCTGCTCCAGATCGCGATGCTGATCACGTTTATGGTGTCGCCCTACCTCGTCGTGATGCGTTACCCGACGCCGATCGCGCTGAACAAGCGCTTGCGCAGGGATTGATCGGCGGCGGATGGGTGGCAATCCCGTCGTAGCCGGAAATCGCCTGCGCAAACGGCCGGCGTGCTACGTCGTCTTTCCCCGCTCGCCGGCGCCAGCCCCCGCCGAAGGGGGCGGCAGCAACGCGAGCAACAAGCCCGTCACAAAGCCGCCCACGTGGGCGGCGTTGGCGACGTGTATGCCGATGACGGAGAAAATGCCGGTCATGCACAGCAGCATCCAACCGAGCAGGAACGCGACGACGCCGGCCGGAAGTTGCAGGCGCGGCGTGCGCCGCCCGGCCAGCCAGCAATAGCCGAGCAGGCCATAGACGACGCCCGACATACCGCCGAACGCGCTCCCCGGAACGTGCCAGTATTGCGACAAGTTGGCACACAACGCGGTGACCGCGACCACCAGCAGCAGGCGCATGCTCGACTGCGATGATTCGATACGGCGGCCGAGGTCGGCCAGCCACAGGAGGTTGAACAGTAAGTGGATGATTCCGAAATGCACGAAAGCCGGTGACACGAAGCGCCACCATTGGCCGGCGGCGACGGCCGCGGCCGCGTCCTCGAGCAACAGCAGGCGCACCGCGTAGAGGTTTTCGCTCCACACCAGCCACGCGCCGGCGGCGCTGAGCGACGCCAACGCGACGACGACCGGATAGCGCGCGATGAGCGTGCGCACGCGCGCCGACGCGCGCCGCCAATCGAACGACGCCTCGGCGTCGTCGCCGGCCGCGCTCAGCGGCAACCGCCCGCTGCGCCATTCCTCGAACCATCGGCGCACGGAAAGAAGCTCGCGGCGATCGGCGAGCAGCAGAACCTGGCGGCCGCCTTGCTCGACGACGTGGTGACACACTCCGCGCTCCGAAAGATAACGCCTGAACGGGCGCAGATCTTCGTCAACGGACGTGCGGATTGCGTCGAACCATTGCATAAGGGATACAATTCGACTAGGGTAGCCGTGTACACATTATAGTAAAAATCATGCTGCTGCTTGCATTCATCGCGGGCCTCGTCATCCTGCTGCTGGTCGCCCGCTGGGTCGCGCGCAAGCCGCCGCGGGTGCGCCGCAAATGGCTGTTGTACGGAGGCCTGGGCGTGCTGGTGGCGCTGGCGCTGAGCGGACGCCTGCACTGGCTGGCGGCGGCCATCGGCGCGACGCTGCCGCTGCTCTACAAGCTGTTCGCGCTGGTGCGCTTCGTGCCGCTGTTCACGAGGATCTTCCACAACCTCAACCTCGGTTCGCAAGGGTTCGCCAATTTCCAGAGCCGCTCGCTGGTGCTCGAAATCAATCCGCTGACCGGCACCATGGACGGGCGCGTCCTCGCGGGCGCCTACAAAGGGCGGCGCCTCAGCAGTTTCAACAAGAGCGAACTCGAGGCGCTGATGGCGGCGTTTGTCAAGGACGACCCGCAGGCGGCGCAACTGTTGCAAAGCTACCAGAGAATGCGCTCGAGGCGCGCCGGCGATCACGGCGATCACGGCGATCACGGCGGCGACGGCGGCGGCGACCGCGGCGAGGCCGCGACCCCCGACATGAGCCGCGACCAGGCGCTGCGCATCCTCGGCCTGAAACCGGACGCGAAGCGCGAGGCGATCACCGAGGCGCACCGGCGTCTGATCCAGAAATTGCACCCGGACCGCGGCGGTTCGGCGCATCTGGCGGCGCTGATCAACCAGGCCAAAGACCTGCTGCTGCAATAGCGCGATGGCACGCGTCGCGCGCCGCATGAGGCGGATAGACGAACCGGTGATTCCGGTAATCAACCGGCTCGCGGCCGATCACCCGGGCACGATCTCGCTGGGCCAGGGCGTGGTGTTCTACCCGCCCCCGCCGGCGGCGCTCGAGCGGGCGGCGGCGCGCATGGCCGGCGCCGGACGTCACTTCTACGCTCCGGTCGAAGGCATACCCGAGTTGCGCGACGCGCTCGCAAGAACGCTGGCGCGCGACAACGGCATCGCGGTCGACGGGCGGTCGACGGTGTTCGTAACCGCCGGCGCCAACATGGCCTTCCACGCGCTGATGCTGAGCGTGTGCGATCCGGGCGACGAAGTCATCCTGCTTGCGCCGTGGTATTTCAATCACCGGATGACGGTCGAGATGTGCGGTTGCCGCGTCGTCGGCGTGGACACCGACGCGCGCGACTACCCGCTCCTCGAACGCATAGCGGCCGCGTTCACGCCGAAGACGCGCGCCGTGGTCACGATCTCGCCGAACAACCCCAGCGGGCGCGTCTATCCGAAGGAGCTGCTTGCCGGCGTCAACGAGCTGTGCGCCCGGCGCGGCGTCTATCACGTCAGCGACGAGGCGTACGCGGACTTCACCTACGCCGGCCATCGCCATTTCTCGCCGGGCTCGCTGCCGGGCGCCGCGGCGCACACGTTGTCGCTGTTCACGTTCTCGAAGAGTTACGGCATGGCGTCGTGGCGCGTCGGCTACGTGGTGGCGCCGCGGCGGCTGCACGACGACATCACCAAGGTGCAGGACAACGTCGTGATCTGCACGCCGACGGTCTCGCAGTTGGCGGCGCTGCACTGCCTTAACGAGGAGCGGGATTACCCGGGCGAACAACGCGCGCTGATCGAGGCCAACCGCGAAATATGCCTGAACGAACTGGGAGCATTACACGCCGAGGGCCTGGTGGAGACGATTGCGGCCGAGGGCGCGTTTTACATCTTCCTGCGGCTGCGGCGCCGCTGCGACGACTACCGGCTGGCCGAGACGCTGATTCGCGAGCACCGCGTCGCGGTCATCCCGGGCTCGGCCTTCGGCGAACGCCGCACTTCGTGTCTGCGCGTTTCCTACGGCGCGTTGCCGCCCGACGGCGTCGGCGAGGGCCTCAGGCGTCTGGTCGGCGGGTTGCGCGCCTGCCTGCGCGCCTAGCCCGTCATCGCAAGCTGTCGTAAATGTGGAAGCCCCCGAGGTAGGTGCCCGCGGCCGAACCGATGGTGCTCAGCACAAAGATCAGCAGGGTCCTGGCGACGCGGTTGCGGCGCCAGCCGGAGAAGCGCGCGGCATCGGTCTTGAGGCGCTCGAAATCAAGTACGCGCGGTTTCCGCAAAAAGAGCTCGACCGCGGCCGCGGCCATGCCCGCGCCTATCGTCGGGTTGATCGAGGTCAGCGGCGCGGCCACGAACACCGCGGCGACCGTCACCGGATGGGCCGCGGCGAGCGCCGCCCCCAGCGCCGCGAGACCGCCGTTGATCACTATCCAATCGAGCACCAGAGCGACGCCCAAATCGAAATCGCGCGCGAAACCGAGGACGAATCCGGCGACGATCACGGCGACGATCGCCCACGGCAGCAATTTCCACCAGCGTCCGCGCGCCGGCACCGCCTCGTAGTCGGCGATGATCTCGTCCGCGCGCCCGGCGCGCTTCTCGTCCGCCAGTTCGCGCCGCAAGCCGTCGAGATGACCGGCGCCCACGACCGCGAGCAGCGCTCGCGGCTCGCGCTCGGACACGAACTTGCGTATCTTCGCCGCCATGTAGAGATCGCGCTCGCGCACCAGCGTCCGTTCGATTTCTTCGCTCAAAAAAGGCAGGTGCCGAAACGCGGTCTCCAGAGTCTCGCCGTGCTTCGCGTTCTCGACGTCGGCCTCGGTGATCTCGTCGGCGTGAAACAAGCCGGCGAACAGCCCCGACAACAGCGCCGGTCTGCGCCACCAGGCGACGCCGTGGTACAGGCGCTTCAAGGTCAGTCCGACTTCGCGGTCGATCAAAGCCAGCGGCAAACCACGCTCCCCGGCCAGACGCACGGCTTCTTTCATCTCGGCGCCGGCTTCGACGCCCAGGCGCTCGGCCAGACGCTGCTGGCAACCGCCTAGCACCAGCAGCGCGGTGATCGCAAACACCTTGCGCTCGCGTATGACCCGCCACAAATCCATGTTTGCGAGCGACTCCGGGTCGGTGATGGCCTTGTGGCGGCTTGCGCACAGTTCGACCGCGACCGCGTCGTACGCGCCACCCTCGATGCAGGCGCGCACCTCGCGGCGGCTGGCCTCGGAGACGTGCGCGGTACCGAGGATCGCGACGCGCGTCGGCCCCACCTCGAGGCGCACGAACGGTTCGCCCCGCGGCGGGCGTCGCGCCTGCCCGTCGTCGTGCCGGCTCGTCTCTGTCACGCCGCCCTACGCCGCGGCGTTGCGTTCACCGCACAGCGCGCACTCGGGATTTTTCGACAGCTTGAGCTCGCGCCACTGCATGTGCATCGCGTCAAACAGCAGCAGGCGCCCGACGAGCGTGTCACCCAGGCCGAGCAGCAGCTTGACGGCCTCTATCGCCTGCAGGCTGCCGATGACGCCGGTCAGCGGCGACAGGATGCCGTTGGTAGCACAGCGCTCGTCGCCGTGCGCGCCCTCGGGATACAGGCATTGGTAGCACGGGCTGTCGCGCTCGGCCGGCACGAACGTGCTGAGCTGGCCCTCCATACGGATGGCGGCCGCGGACACCAGCGGCTTGCGCGCCTCCCGGCACGCGCGGTTCAGCGCGTAGCGGGTCTCGAAATTATCCGAACAGTCGAGGACGACGTCGCTCTGCGCGACGAGCGGGCGCAATTTCTCGAGGTCCATGCGCTCGTCCACTTCGGTAACCGCGACCTCCGGATTCAAATCGGCGAGGCGCGCCCCGGCCGACGAGGTCTTGCGCTTGCCGAGGTCGCCGCTCGCGTGCACGATCTGGCGTTGCAAGTTGGACAACTCGACCGCGTCGTCGTCGGCGATAATCAGGCGCCCGACGCCGCCGGCCGCCAGGTACATCGAGGCCGGCGAACCGAGGCCGCCGGCGCCCACCACCAGCGCGCTCGAACGCAGCAGCCGCTCCTGCCCGCGGACGCCGATCTGCGGCAGCAGGATCTGTCTGCCGTAGCGCAGCAGCTGGTTGTCGTTGAGGCCGGCCATCGGGCGTCACGTCTCGCGCCGCGCCTTCCAGGCCTCCCGCTGTTGCGGCGTCGCCGGTTTCTGGTGGCGCGTCTTCCATTCGGAATACGCCATGCCGTAGATGATCTCGCGTGCCCGCTCATAGTCGATCTCGACGCCGCGTTCCGCGGCCGCGGCGACGTACCATTTGGCAAGACAGTTGCGGCAGAAATCCGCGAGATTCATCAAATCCACGTTCTGCACCTCGGGGTGCGCGCGCAGGTGCTCGATCAGCCGCCGATACACGGCGGCCTCGACCTGCACTCTGGTTTCATCGCTCACATCCGACACGTGTTGCCTCCCTATGGTCGCTTTCCACGAGAACGATCGTCGGTATATTATAAGGCAGCATGAACCAGCCTCGTTACCCGCTAAGCGACGTCACCGGCGTCATCCTCGCCGGCGGCAAGGGCGCGCGCATGGGCGGCGTCGACAAGGGGCTGGCGATGCTCGCCGGACGGCCTTTTGTCGAGCACGCCATCGCGGCGCTAAAACCGCAGGTGGGCGCGCTGATGATCAGCGCGAACCGCAACCTCGAGCGCTATCGCGCCTACGGATACCCGGTGGTCAGCGACGGCTTCGGCGGTTTCCAGGGGCCTCTCGCCGGCATCTGCGCGGCCGCGGCCGCGGCCGCGACGCCCTGCATGGCCGTAGTCCCGTGCGACAGCCCGCGGCTGTCGGCGGAATTGGTGTCGCGCTTGTACCGAACCTTGGCGCGTGAACGGGCCGACCTCGCCGTCGCCTTTGACGGGCGACGCCTGCATCCGGTGTTCTGCCTGATGAAAACGTCGCTGCACGGCTCGCTGCGTGATTTTCTCGGCGACGGCGGGCGCAAGATAGACCTCTGGTTTGAGCGCGTGCCGACCGCGTTCTGCGATTTCAGCGATCAGGCCGAGACTTTTGCGAACCTCAACACGCCCGAACAAGTGGCCGCGGCCGGTGCCCGCGCGTGAACGCGCCCTGCCCCGTCGTCGGTTTCTGCGCCCACAGCGGCACCGGCAAAACCACGCTGCTGGTCCAACTGCTGCGCGTCCTGAGGGCGCACGGCCTGCGCGTCGGCGTGATCAAACACGCGCACCACAATTTTGACACCGACCGACCCGGCAAGGATAGCTACGAACTCAGGCACGCCGGTGCGCGGCGCACCCTGGTATCGTCGAGCCGGCGCTGGGCGCTGATACACGAGCATTTTGACGCCGACCGGGAGGCCTCGCTGGAGCGGCTGATCGAGATCATCACGCGCGAGACGCTCGATCTGGTACTGGTGGAAGGCTTCAAACACGAGGCGTTCCCGAAAATCGAACTGTACCGCAAAGAACTGGGCAGACCGCCCCTCTACCCCGACGACGACAACGTCATCGCGTTGGCGACGAACGATGAACACGCCGGCGACGCCGGCATCCCGGTCATCGCCCTCGACGATCCCGGCGGCGTCGCCGATTTTATCGTCGAACGTTTCGGACTGGACGATACCCGCCCCTGAACCCATCCCGCGCGGAGCCGGCGCCACCCGCACCTTCCTCATCGGCGCCGACAAACGACGGACGACGGCGACGACCGGTTCGCCGTCCGCCGGCGCCCAGCCGGTTTCGTCAGCGAGCCGGTCGCCGCCGGCGCTCACGCCGCCTTTTTGACGCCCAACGCCCGCGCCACGCCCTCGCCGTAGGCCGGATCGGCCTTCGCAAAGTGCGCGATCTGGCGTCGGACTATCGCCTCCGGCACGCCGGCCATCGCACGGGCGATATTGGCGAACAACCGCTGTTGTTGCCCGCGCCCCATCAGACGGAAGAGATCGCCGGCCTGGGCGTAGTCGTCGTTGCCGTCGCGGTGGTCGTAGCGATCGGCGGCGCCGTCTATCGCCAGCGGCGGCTCGCGGTACGCGCGATCCTCCACCGGGCCGCCGAAACTGTTCGGCTCGTAGTGCACCGCGCCTCCGCCGTTGCCGTCGAAACGCATCGCGCCGTCGCGGTGGTAGGAATGTACCGGGCACCTGGGGCGGTTGACCGGCAACGCCTCATAGTTGATCCCTAAGCGGTAGCGATGCGCGTCGGCGTAGGAGAACACGCGGAACTGGAGCATTTTGTCCGGGCTGTGGCCGATGCCGGGCACCACGTTGGCCGGGGAGAAGCTGGATTGCTCGACCTCGGCGAAGTAGTTCTCCGGATTGCGGTTCAGCTCCAGCGTGCCGACCTCGATCAACGGGTAGTCGCGGTGCGGCCAGACCTTGGTCAAGTCGAACGGGTTGTACGGCGTCTTGTCGGCGTCGGCCTCGGGCATGATCTGCACGCAGAAGCGCCATTGGGGATACTCGCCCCTGGCGATGGCGTCGTACAGGTCGCGCTGATGCGTCTCGCGGTCGCCGCCGACCAGGTGCGCCGCCTCTTCGTCGGTCAAAAACTCGATGCCCTGCTTCGTCTTGAAGTGGAACTTGACCCAGAAGCGCTCGCCGCCGGCGTTGATGAAACTGTAGGTGTGCGAACCATAGCCGTTCACGTGACGGTAGCTCCTCGGCAGACCGCGGTCGGAGAACAGGATCGTGACCTGGTGCAGGCTTTCGGGCGACAACGACCAGAAGTCCCACATCGCGGTCGGCGAACGCAGATTGGTGCGCGGGTCGCGCTTCTGCGTGCGGATGAAGTCGGGAAACTTGTACGGATCGCGGACGAAGAACACCGGCGTGTTGTTGCCGACCACGTCCCAGTTGCCCTCCTCGGTGTACACCTTGAGCGCGAAGCCGCGCACGTCGCGCTCGGCGTCCGCCGCGCCGCGTTCGCCGGCGACGGTCGAAAAGCGCAAAAAGCACTCGGCCTCGTTGCCGACGCGCCCGAACAACCCGGCCCTGGTGTAGTCGCTGACGTCGTGCTCGACGCGCAACGTTCCGTACGCGGCGGAACCCTTGGCGTGCACGACGCGCTCCGGAATGCGCTCGCGGTTGAAATGCGCGTGCTTCTCGAACAGCTGGCTGTCCTGAACCAACAACGGCCCGCGGGCGCCGGCGGTAAGACTGTTCTGGTTGTCCGCCACCGGGATCCCGGCCGCGGTCGTCAGGGTCGGTCTGCGGTTCTTATCTTGTTTGCTCATGCTATTGCCTCCCGGCTGCGTTTGTGTTGTGCAGCCATGCGCGTAATCATGGGCGCGGATGCGGATTAGTCAATTTAATTTTTGTGATTGCTGCATATTATTTCTCTTAACGTTCGCTTTTATCAATTACTGTACGTAGCCGAGAGGGTCGCCGAGAACGCACAAGAGGCAAAAACTTTTCCGCACGAGCACGTCGCGTATATGTGCGCGCCCGACGGCTGCATGCCGCGCGCCCGGCGGCGTCCGCTTTGGTTCGCCGGGCACATCGTATATAATGATTGATTATTCCAAACGCAAAAGTCCACTGGCAGCGCCGACGGAACCTCGAAGCGACACAAAAGTGGGAAACAAAACAGTCAAACTGACCGATCCGCAGGCGGACAAGGAAATCACACTGCCGGTTCTGGAGTCCAGCGTCGGCCCGGACATCATAGACATCCGCCCGATATACTCCGAATTGGGCTACTTCACGTTCGATCCGGGGTTCGTCTCGACCGCGAGCTGCGAGAGCAAGATCACCTATATAGACGGCGCCCGCGGTCTGCTGAGCTACCGCGGCTACACCATCGAGCAGCTGGCCGAAAACAGCAACTATCCGGAAGTCTGCTACCTGCTGCTGTACGGGGAGTTGCCCAAGCGCCGGCAGCTGGACGAGTTCAACCGCAGTATTCTCGCGCGCGGCGGACTCGACAAGCGGGCGCTCACGTCGCTGTTCGACGGCTTCGGCAGGGAGCGTCACCCGATGGCCATGCTGATGGCGGCGGTCAGCTACCTGGCGGCGCTCTACCATCAGGAGTTGGCGATCCACGACCCGCGCTACCGCGAACGCGCGGCGCACCGCCTGATCGCGAAGACGGCGACGATCGCCGCCTGGATAGTGCGCTACCGCAACGGCGAGGCCCTTAGCGAGCGCGATCCGGAGCTTTCGTACACCGAGGGTTTCCT
The DNA here is from genome assembly GCA_965203445.1 of Candidatus Oxydemutator sp. GTDB lineage: Bacteria > Pseudomonadota > Gammaproteobacteria > Poriferisulfidales > Oxydemutatoraceae > Oxydemutator. Next base: position 1,991,128 of record OZ241883.1, on the reverse strand, counting down.
GGAGATGGCGTTCGGAGATTTCGACGGCAGACCGGCCTTGAGGAAAAAATTCGCCGCGGCCATGGATCTGATACTGTTGTTGCACGCCGACCACGAGCAAAACGCCTCGACTTCCACCGTGCGCCTGAGCGGCAGCACCGAGACCAACCCGTACGCGGCGCTGGCCGCCGGCGTCACGTCGCTGTGGGGCGCCGCCCACGGCGGCGCCAACGAGGCCGTCATCCACATGTTGGAGACCATCGTCGACTCGGGGCGCCCGCTCGATTACTACATCAAGCGCGCCAAGGACAAGAACGACCACTTCCGGCTGATGGGCTTCGGCCACCGGGTGTATAAGAACTACGATCCGCGCGCCAGGATCCTGCGCGGAACCTGCCTCGAGCTGCTGGCGCAGCTCGAGGACGAGGGCCAGCGGCCGCTGCTGGAGACCGCCAGACGCCTGGAGAAAATCGCGCTCGAGGACGACTATTTCATCTCGCGCAAACTGTACCCGAACGTGGACTTCTATTCCGGCATCATTCTGAACGCAATGGGGTTGCCGCGCGACATGTTCACGGTGATCTTCGCGCTGGCGCGCACCATCGGCTGGATCAGCCACTGGAACGAGATGATGGCGGACGCGCACACGCGCCTGGGACGTCCGCGCCAGCTTTACACCGGCAGCCGCGCAAGGTCGTTCACGCCGATAGAAGAGAGATAGCCGCCGAACGAGCGCAGCCGGCCCGGCCGGCACAGCCGGCGCGGGCGCGGCTACGCCAGCTGCTCCTCGCGCGCCGCGCGGGCGACGAAGCGCCTCACCACCGGCGCGAAGTGCTCCTCGTCTATCAGGAAAGAATCGTGGCCGTGGATCGTGTCGAGCACGACGAACTCGACTTCCCGGCCCGCCTTCTCGAGTCCGCCGGCGATCTCGCGCTGCTGCTCCAACGGAAACAGGATGTCGGTGGAGACGCCCACGATCAGCGAGCGCCTGGCGTGCAGGCGCGCCAGGCCGGCGTTGACCGATCCCCCGTGATCGGCGACGTCGAACCAGTCGAGCGCGCGCGACAGATACAGGTAGCTGTTGGCGTCGAAGGACGCGACGAATTTGCGGGCGTTGTAGTCGAGATAGGACTCGATCTCGAACTCGAGCGAGAACGCGTCGCGCGCGCGGCGCGACGGCGGCATCCTGGCGCGGTCGAAGCGGTGGCGCCACTCGGCGGCGGCGCGGTAGGACATCAAACCCAGCTTGCGCGCCAGCACCATGCCGCAATCGGGCGCCGCCTCCTCGGCATAGGCGCCGTCGTTCCAATTCGGATCGCAGCGGATGATTTCGCGCTGTAGCGAGCGCAGCGCGATCGTGAACGGCAGCGCGCGCGTGGCCGCGGAAATGCAGATCAGATACGTGACCTCGTCGGGGTACTGAAGCGCGTAGGCGAGCGCGCTCATGCCGCCCATCGAGGCGCCGACGACGGCGAACAGATGATCGATGTTCAAGTCGTTCAGCAGATGATGCCCGGCCTTGGCGATGTCCTCTATCGTCAATTCCGGGAAACGCAGGCCGTAGCGTTCGCCGCTGCCGGGATCTATCGAGGACGGCGACGTCGAGCCGAAGCAGCTGCCGAGCGAATTGACGCAGATCACGTAGAAGCGGTCGGTGTCTATCGGCTTGCCGCGCCCGATCATGTACTCCCACCAGCCGGCGGAAGGGTCTTCGGGGGAGGAGCACGCATGCGCCGACGGCGACAGACCGGTGAACAGCAGCACCGCGTTGTCGCGGTTTTGCGAGAGCGCGCCCCAGGTCTCGTAGCCGACGTGCACCTCCGGCAGCACGCCGCCACGGCGCATGACGAAGCCGCTCATGCCGTAGTCGCCGGATAATTTTCTTATCCTGGTCGCCGGCGGCACCTCAACGGGCATGGTCGCGTCCCGAGTGCGCGGCGTTCGGGCAAGTGGGGACGCTCGCCACGAACGCGATAAACGCCAGGCCGAACGCCAACAGCAGCGCGCGCGCCATCCAGTTCTCGAGGAACAAAAAGCTCGACGACAGAAAAGCCGCGGCCAGAACCGCGAACGCGGCCAGCTTGAATTTTTTCTCGAGGCAGCGGTTGCGCTCCCACTGCCGTATCATCGGGCCGAAATACTTGTTTCGCAACAGCAGGTGGTAAAACTTCTCGGAAGAACGCGCGTAGCAGGCGGCGCCTATGATCAGAAAAGGCGAAGTCGGAACCACCGGCAACAACAGCGCCAGCAAACCGAGCAGCACGCACACGTGCCCGGCCGCGAACAGCAGGCGACGCTTCAGCGGGTTGCGCTCGATCAGGACGCCCGCGGTTCGTTTATCCACTCGCTTCCTGCTCCGCGACGTACAACAACAGGTCGGCCATCGCTTCCTCCGACCTTCCCAGGTGGCCGCACAAGTGTATCTTGACGCGCGGATTCTCGAGCCGCTTGCGCGAAATCTCGGCCGGAATGTCCTCGGCCACGTGTTTCCCCTTGGCCAGGAAATACGGCAGCACGTACAACTCGTTGACGCCCACGTCCAGACACTTCTGTATGCCTTCGGATATAGACGGCTGTGCCATTTCGAGAAAAGCGTAGGCTATGTACTGGAAACGCTCGGGCGTCTTGCGTCGCAGCCGCTCGGCAAGCCGCTTGATCTCGTCGTTGGACGCCTGACGGCTGCTGCCGTGGGCAATCAGCAAAAGTCCTTTCATAGTCCGTTGGTATGCCGCCTGCTACGCGCGGTCGCGGGCACGCCGCAAATGACGCGACTGGCGCACCCAAGCGCGTTGATTATTATAAACGGAACGGCGACGGCCTTTCCGCCGGTCGGCTCGTCGCGCGGCGGGCGGCCAGGGCCCGTACCCTAGGTCGCCATGTTCTTGATGATCTCGTCTCCGAAACCGCTGGTGGTCACGAGAACGGCGCCCGGGAGCAGGCGTTGCAGCTCGGCGTCCACGTCGCGGCTGCTGCTGATTCTGCGGCCTCTGGTGAACAGGCCGCCGCGCACCCGCGCCAGATCGTAGGTCACGGTCTTGGCCGCGATCGAGGCGGCGACGCCTTTCAAGACGAGATCCGCGGCCTCGCTCCAGCCGACGTGGCGCAGCATCATCTCCGCCGACAGAATGATCGAACCGGGATTGACCCGATTTTTGCCGGCGTACTTGGGGGCGCTGCCGTGCGTCGCCTCGAACACGGCGATCGTGTCGGACATGTTGCCGCCGGGCGCGATGCCGATGCCGCCGACCTGGGCCGCGAGCGCGTCGGATATGTAGTCGCCGTTCAGGTTGAGCGTCGCGATGACGTCGTATTCGTCCGGGCGCAACAGAATCTGCTGGAGAAAATTGTCCGCGATGAGGTCCTTGACGATGATTTCGCGGCCATTGTCGGGGTTGGTTATCTTGCACCAGGGCCCGTCCCCGATTTTCTCGGCGTCGAATTCGTTGATCGCGAGCTCATAGCCCCAGTTGCGGAAAGCGCCCTCGGTGTACTTCATGATGTTGCCTTTGTGCACCAGCGACACCGAGCCGCGGTCGTTGTCTATGGCGTAGCGCAGGGCCTTCCTGATCAGGCGCTGCGAACCTTCGCGCGAGACCGGCTTGATGCCGATCCCGGAAGACTCGGGAAAACGGATGCCGGTGACTTTCATCGTATCCATCAGGAAGTCCAGCACTTGCCCGACCTCTTCGGATTCCGCGGGCCATTCGATCCCGGCGTAGATGTCCTCGGTGTTCTCCCGAAAGACTATCATGTCGGTGGTCTCCGAGTCCTTCAACGGCGTCGGCGTTCCCGGAAAATAACGGATCGGCCGAACGCAGGCGTACAAATCCAGATCCTGGCGGATGGCCACGTTCAAGGAGCGCATGCCCTTTCCGACCGGCGTCGTCAGGGGGCCCTTGATTGCGACCGCGTACTCGCGGATCAAGTCGAAGGTCTCGCGCGGCAGCCATTCCCCGTAGAGCGTCATCGCCTTCTCGCCGGCGTATACCTCCATCCATTCGACGTGCCTGCGACCGCCGTATGCGTGGCGCACCGCGGCGTCCACCACCCGCCGCATGACCGGCGTCACGTCCACGCCGATGCCGTCGCCTTCGATAAACGGAATGACGGGATGGTCGGGCGCCTCGACGCGCCCGGCGACGATCCGGATGCGCTCGCCGCGCGCCGGCCGGCGCACGTGCTCGGATGGCGCCGCTGTGCTCACCGCCTGCTCGCGTGCGCGGCCCAAGCCGGGTTAGAACTGGTCTTCTTCGGTTGATCCGGCCAAGGCCGTGACTGAAGAAGCCCCTCCCTGGATCACCGTCGTAACGTCGTCGAAATAGCCGGTTCCGACCTCGGCTTGGTGGCTGGAAAAAGTATAGCCCCTGGCAAGCGCCTCGAACTCCTTTTCCTGCACCATCTCGACGTAGGCTTTCATGCCGGTTTTGACGTAGTTATCGGAAAGATCGAACATGTGGTACCACATGTTGTGGATGCCGGCGAGGGTGATGAATTGAAACTTGTACCCCATCGCCCCCAGTTCGCGCTGAAACCTGGCGATGCCCTCGTCGTCGAGATTGCGCTTCCAGTTGAACGAAGGCGAGCAGTTGTAGGCGAGCATCTTGCCCGGGAACTCCTTGCGTATGCCCTCGGCGAACAGGCACGCCTCGTCCAGGTCCGGCACCGCGGTCTCGCACCACAACAGATCGGCGTACGGCGCATAGGCAAGCCCCCTGGCAATCGCCTGATCAAAGCCGGCGCGCGTCTGATAGAAGCCCTCGGCGGTGCGTTCGCCGGTCAGAAACGGCTTGTCGTGATCGTCCACGTCGGTAGTCAGCAGATTGGCGGCATGGGCGTCGGTGCGCGCCAGCAGCAGCGTCGGCACGCCGCAGACGTCGGCGGCAAGACGCGCCGCGATCAATTTCTGCACCGCCTCGCGCGTCGGCACCAGCACCTTGCCGCCCATGTGCCCGCACTTCTTTACCGAAGCGAGCTGATCCTCATAGTGCACGCCGGCGGCGCCCGCCTCGATCATCGCCTTCATCAACTCGAAAGCATTCAAGACGCCGCCGAAACCGGCCTCGGCGTCGGCCACGATCGGCGCGAAGAAATCCCGCTCCTCGCCCTTCGCCCATGCGATCTGATCGGCGCGCGCGAACGTGTTGTTGATGCGTCGCACCACGGAGGGCACCGAGTTGGCCGGATAGAGCGACTGGTCGGGATACATCTCCTGCGACAGATTGGCGTCGGCCGCGACCTGCCAGCCGGACAGGTATATGGCCTTGACCCCGGCCTTGACCTGCTGCATCGCCTGCCCGCCGGTGAGTGCGCCCAGGCTGCTCACGTAAGGCTCGCGCTGCAACAATTCCCATAATTTCTCGGCGCCCGTGCGCGCCAGCGTATGCTCCACGCGCACCGAACCGCGCAGGCGCACGACGTCCTCGGCACGGTAGCCTCGGCGTATCCCGGCCCAGCGCGGGTTGTCGTCCCAATCTTTCTGAATTTCAGAAACCATGTCTTGTCTGCTCATCGCGTGCGGGTTTCCTCCGGATGTTGTGTGCGGTGATAGTGCGTTCGACAAATGGCCTTATGCAAAGGCAAGCCTTGTATGATAGCATTCCGGCCGCGTTATGCCACCCAGAATCATCAACACGGCGGATCTCTACGATGCCTTTCCGGGCAGCGTCAACGTCGCCTGTGCGACGCCGCGGCTACGCGATTTTGGCCGCCCGACCACCTTTCACGGAAAAATCTCGACGGTGCGCTGCTTCGAGGACAACTCCTTCGTCAGAAAGACGCTGGAAACCGACGGCCGCGGGCGGGTTCTGGTCGTGGACGGCGGCGGCTCGACGCGCTGCGCCCTGCTCGGCGACAAACTCGCCGAGCTTGCGATAGACAACGAGTGGGAAGGCGTCATCGTCAACGGCTGCATACGCGATTCGGAAATCATCCGGGAACTGCATCTCGGGGTAAAGGCCATCGGCACCCACCCGCGCAAAAGCGAAAAAAAAGACCGCGGCGAGACCGACGTCCCGGTGCATTTTGCCGAGACCGAGTTTGTCCCCGGAGAATGGGTATACGCCGACGCCGACGGCGTCGTCACGTCGTCGGAGAAGTTGAAATTGCCGGAGTTATTTTAGATCGAAGTCGTCTCGATCCGCGGCGTTGTCGCAGTCTCGTCGCGCGAACTCAGGATAGCGCCCGGCGTATTCCTGCGCCTTTTCATCCATAAGCCGCCGTGCAAAATCGCTGCCGCCGTCTATCCAGTCGTCGCTGACCATCGTCCATTCGCGGTTGTCGGCGTCCCATTGGTGGACGCGAACCTTATCGAGCGCGCCGTGATCCATGCAGCCCGGGCGTATTGGGGGCGCCATGTGCGCAAGCCCTAATTCATCGAGATCAGCCTGCGTCAGGGCGACGTTTTCCAATCCCCAACGCACCATTGCGCCGCTCAGTTTCTTGCCGAAACGCTTCTGTGCCGCGCGGATCGCCCGCGTGCTCAGCACCGCCATCCAGACCCCGAGATTCCAGTAGCCGCTGCCGATCTGATCCCGCTCCTCCAGGCTGCCCTGTCCCTGGTTGTAGATCCGTTCCAGAATCTCCCGCGCCAGCGGAAAGTCGGCGCCGGCCCGATGCACGGTCAGCGCCTGGTAGCCGTCGGCGGCCTTGCCGGCGGGGATCACGTCTTCGTCGGAATTGCTCCACTCATTGCCGATGATGCGCGACGTTTGATAGCCGGTGCGCACCGCGGTCTGGATCGCGGCCGGGTTCATCAGCCCCCAGCCGCGCAAAAACACAAAGGCCGGTTTCAGCTTCCGCACCCGGAGCCACTGGGAGCCTTGCTCGTTGCCCGGGTGAAGCACCTCTACGGCCTCGTGCCGAAAGCCGTACTGCTCGCCGAGATGGTCGAGGAAGGCGTTGGTCTCGCGGCCATAGGGCGAGCCGTGGTGCAGGGTGACGATGGTCAGGCCCTTAAGCTTATCCATGCCACCGAGGCGCGCGCCCATGTGCTTTATCGCGGCATGGGCGAAATCATACGCGCTGGGGCCAAACGGAAACTGATACGGAAAGACGTCGCCGCGCCTGCTCTCGAGGCGCCCGCGGTGGACGCTCACGACCGGCAATTTGTCGCGGCGGCTCTGGGTGACCAGGCGCTGGAACCAGCCGCGGTCCAACGGATGAAAAGAAAGCGTCAGCGCGTCGAAATACAGGGGTTCGCCCAGATCGCCGTCGCGTTGCAGCCGGTAGCACTCGAGTCCCTGGGCCGGGTCGTATTCAGTCTCGCACTCGTCCCAGACGAGGCGCACGCCGCCGATGCCTCCGTCACGCTCGTTCAACAACGCCAGATAATCGCGCACACCGCCGAAATACGCGGCGCCGACCGGCGACAAGCCGGTGTCGGATAGCGCCAACGGAACGTAGTAGGTCTCTTGGGTCTCTCGCGCCTGCGCCGTGGCCGGCGACGCCGGCAACAACATCGCCAGCGCCAGCAGCACGAGGTTTGCGATGATGACGGCTTGGTTCCCCCTATTTCTGGCGCGCGTGTGTCGCATACGAGGAGGCAAGGAATTGCATGAACCTATCTCAAAATTGCCTAATCAATATCATCATGGCAGCCAGCTGCACAAAACCAAAAAAGTTATGCGCGTAATACTCCCACCGTGTTAACACTCGTCGTTGCCACTGTAGCCATGCAAAAGTTCTCTCCACTATCCAGCGTCTTTCGTAACGGCGCAGTCTGCGACCATCCTGGGTCTTGCGTTTCTTACGATTGCGTTTGTGCGGGGCTATCATCTCTATCCCCGAAGCGCGCAATTCCTCATCCAAACCATCGCTATCATAGGCGCGATCCCCTATCAGGTTCTTCGGCTTCGCCTCTATCATGTAAAAGTCAAAACTCAACTGCACCAAGGTCACTTCGTGATGGTTCGCCGCGTGCGTACTGACCGACAACGGCAGACCATGCTTATCCACTATGGCCATGATTCTGACGCCTTTTCCGCGCTTCGTCCTACCCACCTCGGCGCCACCCCCTTTGGCCGCGGCAAACATCCCATCTATATAACACTCCCTCTCGTCCACGATCCCTTCCTTGCGTAAATCGTTAGCCAAGTCCACCAACAGATCGCGCAAGGTGTTGTCCATACACCACCGTTGAAAACGACGGTGAACTGTTTTGTAATTCGGATAACATTGCGGCAGCATCTTCCATTGCGCACCCGTGTTGAGGATCCACAGGACGCCTTCGAGAACCTTCCTTGTCGGCACTGGTTTGCGACCGGCCCGACCCGGTGGGATGTTCTCTTCTGGGAAGTGCTTGTGTATGCGTTCCCATTGCTCGTCGCTCAATCGTACCATGCAATAGATCATACACGATAATCAGCAGATATTTGATTTTGAGATAGGTTCATATTTTCATCTGTGGCCTTTGCGTAAAACTTTTCTTTCAATGACCTTCCCCCTAAATTGACCTTCCCCCTAAATTAGGGTCGCAGTCATTGAAAGAAATTCCATTGTATCAGGCTGCGGCCTTCTTCAGGAATGCCGCTGGCGCTACATAGCCCAAGGAACTATGCGGCCTGACGTGGTTGTAGTGATGGCGCCAGTCGGCAATGAGCTGCTTGGCGTCCCCCAAATCCGCGAACCAGGGCTGGTTCAGGCAGGCGTCGCACAAACCCGTTGAAACTCTCCACATAGGCCCCACATAGACATTGTGCACCGGCTTGCCGGGTTGGATGAAGTGCAACTCCACACCGCTGCTTCTCGACCATAGACACATTGCTTTGCTGGCGAACTTGCTCCCGTTGTCGCATACCAGCGTCTTGGGCAGCGCGCGCTTTTGGCCAAGAGCATCCGGGAAACGAACCACGCGCTCGCTACCTATCGAAGTGCCCACTATCTGACCGACGCACTCGCGCGAGTAGTCGTCTATGACGCCCCGAATGCGAAAGCGGCGCCCGCAGGCCAACTGATCCGATACGAAGTCCATAGACCAGTGCTGGTTCGCGGCGCCGGGCGCCGGTATCGCCACGCGCGGGCGCGACAGCTTCTTGCGCCGCTGCCGGCGCACCTGCAAGCCTAGCTCGCAATACAGGCGATAGGTGCGCTTGCGGTTCACCACCAGCCCTTCGGCACGCAGCAGCCCGTGCAGCGTCAGATACCCGTAGCGCGGATACTTCCGCGCCAACTCCATAAAGACGCCTTCGCAATGCCTCGTGACCTCGCCGGTGGCGCCGATACTGCGCCACCGAACGACTCAATCCCACCAAACCCATCAAGGGACGTGCTGCCCGACGCACGCTCGCCACGTCGCGGCGCACCAAGTGCCGCACGTTCTGGCGGCGCGCCCCAGGCGTCACCACTTTTTTGATACCAACTCCTGCAACGCCTTCTTGTCTAATATCGCCTCCGCCAGCAGGTGCTTCCACTTGGCGTTCTCCACCTCCAACTGCTTCAAGCGCCTCGCTTCGCTTACATCCATTCCCCCATACTTCGACTTCCAGCGGTAGAAACTCTGCTCGCTGACCCCCTATTTGCGAGACAAATCCGCCATGCGGGCGCCCGCCTCGTATTCCTTGAGGGGAGGTAGGTCACAAACGGCAGAACACCCGCTGTAACAAGCCAACGAGAAACTATGCTACATCCTCATTATCATTCGCGTCGCTAGGATTGTTTATTACCCTCCGTTTATTTGTTTTTTGATCTCCTCTATTTCTTCTTCTTGTTTTTTTTCTTGGTCTTCTAGATCCTTTAGCATACGTAATCTTTCTTTCCTAAGCTCCTCGGTCGTCTCCTGAAACTTCTTCAGGCCAATAGAATGATCAATTGCACTTGCCTTTTTCAACCCAGCAATAATATTACAACTGGCATGATACCGCCTCGCGTCTTTAACTGCCTGATTAACGCCATACGTATTAATATCTCCCTTTGCCTTCTTCTCAATTTCATCCCTGATTTCCCTGCGTTTTTTACTGATACCTCCTTCGATCGTATTTATCAGCAATTGGTTGAAATAACTCTGGTCATATTCCGCCCTGATTCCAGTTGCAGCAGCAGATACTCCGGAAAACTTCTGGGCGGTTTTGGCATGCTCAATAACTGTCGCGAACGCACCTGCTACGACGGACGCGATTCCCAAAGTATAATGAAGATCTGAACTTTGTCCCCTAAGATGCTGCAAAAATCTGCCACACCGGGTTTCTGATGGGAATTATATACTTAAATCTACAAAGGTTCCATAATTCCTTTGTATATCAATAAGAAAGGGGCAGGGTTGACACACACATTATAATATCAGTATAATAATCTACAAACAGAGATTGATTGAGAGGAGAAAAGCCATGAAAAGAATAGCAAATACGATTAGCATAATAGAGTTGTCTTCCATGTTCGGCACCGAGCGCAAGGCTGTTGCCTGGCTTGAACGTTCAAGATGGGAGGGCAAGCCGGTGTGCCCGCATTGCGGGGGCATGGATAATATCAACCCGTACAAGGGCAAAAAGTTCACATACTGGCATAAGGATTGTCGCAAGGCATTCACTGTTAAGACGGGTTCCGTTATGCACGCATCCAAAATTGGGATTCGCAAATGGGCCATAGCCATCTATGCCGTGTTGACGGCACGCAAGGGCATATCATCTTTGCAGTTGTCAAAAGAGTTGGGTATCACCCAAAAGTCTTCATGGTATATGTTGCAGCGCATCCGCGAGGCCTGCAAGCAGGGGGAGTTCAAGTTGTCGCATATTGTGGAAGTGGATGAGGCCTACATAGGGGGCATGGAACGGAACAAGCATGAGAACAAGAAACTGAAGGCCGGACGGGGAACTATCGGCAAAACACCTGTACTTGGTATGCGTGAGCGCAAAGGCCGTGTGAAGGCGATGCCGGTGGGCAACACCGATAAACATACTTTACAGAATGTTATCTACGATAATATTGAGAAAGGTTCAAGAGTGTTCACTGATGAGCATGGCGCCTATACGGGACTACAAGGATACACACATGAAGCCATCAACCATTCCGCTAATAGGTATGTAGATGGCATGGTTCATACGAACAGTATCGAGTCGGTGTGGGCGTTGCTGAAAAGAGGCGTGCACGGCACCTTCCACCATGTCAGCAAGAAACATCTGCATCGCTATGTGGATGAGTTCTCGTTCCGCCTGAACGAGGGCAACTGCGAAGTGGATACTATTGATCGGATGGAATCGCTTGTGCAGGGCATGGGAGGCAAGCGCATCTCGTACAAAGAACTAACCACATAACCGGCCAGACCCGTGGCACCTACTACATATAGTGCGGGGGGGGCAACCCCTTGATTTACAAAGGAATATCTTGTTCACTGGGGATTGCCTGTACGTGCTGAACGGGATGAACAGTGAATCGGTTGATTTGATTTACCTTGACCCCCCGTTCAATAGCAAGCGGTTTTATTCGGCACCGATAGGCAGCAAGGCGGCCGGTGCTTCTTTCAAGGACATGTGGAGTTGGAAGGACGTTGACGAGGCGTACCTGGAAAGAATGGTGAATGACTACCCGTATCTTGTTCAGTATATAGAAGCAGTAGAAATACTGCATAGCAAGGCGATGATGGCGTATCTTACTTACATGACCCAAAGAATACTGGAGATGCATAGGGTGTTGAAACCTACAGGCAGTCTTTACTTACATTGTGATCAAACAGCAAGTCACTACTTGAAAATTATCTGCGATAGAGTATTCGGCAAGAATAATTTTCTGAATGAAATTCTTTGGTGTTATCGGACTGGTGGAGCAAGTAAAAGATTCTTCGGCCGGAAGCACGATGTAATTTTGTTTTACAGCAAAAGCAAGAAATACAATTTCAACATACCGCAAGATAGGTCATACCTGACAGGGCAATTAAGACATTCCAAGAAGAACAAAACGCTTAGTGATGAGCATGGAACCTATCAGAATATCCTTTTTTCAAAGACCAACATAAAATTGTATAAGGACGAACGGGGATATTACACAATGACGGGTTGTAGGGACTATTGGAACATGGACGCGGTTGGTAGGACATCAAAAGAGCGTTTGGGTTACCCCACGCAGAAACCGTTGGCCCTGCTTGAACGGATCATTAAGGCAAGCAGCAACAAAGGCAATGTGGTTTTGGACCCTTTTTGTGGATGTGCAACAACAATGGTTGCGGCGCAACAATTACAACGCAGATGGATAGGAATAGATATTGAAAAGAAGTCTGCCGAGTTGGTAGTGGATAGATTGTCCGATGAAGCCGGATTGTTCAAAGATTTTGTCCATAGAACCGATGTGCCGATCAGAACGGATATAGAGATAACGGATATAGTTGATGCCAAGAACAAGAAGCAAGTAAAGAAGAGATTGGGAAAGGAATACGGCAAGATATGCAATGCCTGTGGCATGGACAACTACGAGAATCTGGAAATAGACCATATAGTGCCCAAGAACAAGGGCGGGCAGGATACCTACGGCAATTACCAACTGCTATGTGGCAACTGCAATCGTATAAAGGGTGATAGGCCTATGGATTACCTGATGGCCAAAATCGCCGCCCGCGAGAAATTGCTGAAACGCAAGATAACCTTTGGCAGAAAGACGGCATAGGAGTTCATATGACCGACAAAAAACCAAAAGGACTTAACCCGGATGATTATAAACCCATCTCTATGGAGGAGTTTGAATCTGCGATAAAAGGGGTTTTACTCAAACCGATAAAGAAGCGTGCCAAATACGAAAATAAGAAGCCTACAGAAGAAGAATTACACCAGAAATGGAAACTGGTTAAACGCTGATTTTGTAGATTTAAGTATATAATTCCCTTTCTGATCTACCCAGGATAAGATTTTGCAATTCATTCCTATAGCATGTCCTCGTCTCTGTTGAGCTTCGAGACAAAGCCTGCTTCTCTGCATCTTCATCGTCTGTTGAGCTCCGAGACAAAGCCTGCTTCTTTGCATCTCCCGATTTACAGACAGAGCGAACCGCTGTCGCTTCTTGAAAAGAGTTAGGGTCTCCATCAAATATGTCTGCGATAAGGGCATCAATATCTTCTATCTGCTCCTGCTCAGCCATCTCATCTATATCATCATAGTGTTTACCAAAAATTGATTTAACACCTTCTAAAGATACTCCTGGTGAGGTATAGAGCCGCCCGCTACCAATGCCAATGCTACAGGCGGATAAGGACAGTATTATGAAAAAGAGGAATAGGACTTTCGTGGTTTTATGTTCTGGCATGCTGGCTCTCCGATCTGGTTGGGTTTTGATGAATCGTACATAAAAATCGGGTTGTCTCTTGGAAAAGAGACAACCCGATAATGAACGCTACCTTATGAGTATTACCATGTTGATGATCTCTCGTATGTTATTCCGACGTTGTTGGGTCAATCGTTCTTTTTACCATTGATATTTTGTTTGCTGGGAAGCCGCCGGCTTCTGCATGTTTTCTGATCATCTCCTCGTCGGGAGCGATGTACGTGCAGTACACCTTGTCGTCCGTGACTTGGCTTTCGACCCATTGGATCTGCGGCCCCATGTCCTTCAGGATGCTGCACGACTTCTGAGCGACGCCTTGCAGCTCCGATTGGGACAGGGAACCCGCATTGGGGATTTCCCTCTCTATGATGAATTTAGGCATAGTGCTGCCCTCCGTAGTAGTAGTTAAAACGCCCAGGTCAGCGCGAAGCCTCCGTGCCAGGACTGGACGTCGAGTTCGGTGTGATCTGTAAAATTAAGCGGACCGAAATCGGGGACACTGAAGTCTCTGTCTTCCTGCATTTGATGTGCGACGTGCACATCCAGATTCAGGAACGGCGCCAAGAAACCATGGTACGTAAAGCCGGCGCTGACACGATGTTCATAAATGACAGGACCTTCCATCGCCTGAACCCAGCTCCACACCGCAGTACCAAGCGGACCAGCCAACGGCAGGCATGCGCCATTGGCCGGTGGTGATCCAGTACAAATGAAATCATTCCCTTCTAATGCACCACCCTTCGGCGTGTCGCGGTTCGGATCATTCGCATAACCGTAGCCGGCCCGAAACGTCCAAGGACCCATGTCATACTCACCACCAATCGAGAACGCGGTCTGATCATGGTAAATCCTTTCCCAGAAGGCGGCCTCGCTCCATTTTTTATAGATTACATCAGCCGCAATACGCAGGTCATCGGTGAATTTGTGTGAAATGCCAAAGGCAAGGTTAGCCGGTTGCTCAATATCCAGATCAGAATATTGAGCAGCCTGAATACGACCGAAACCTGTCGGCTGACCACCAGCATTTAATAGCGGTTCATTACTCAGCAAAACAAAGTCATTCCAGTTGTGCCGCAATTCGCTCTGAACGTAAAACCCGACGTCGGTCGAGTCGGTCAGGTGATAATCCGCCCCGAGAGTGCCGCGAATCCCATAATCATGCGCTTGCCCAGAGGTCCCGGCCAAACCGGCTTCAAGCATCGCGTAACTGATAGTCGCCGCAACACCCACATCCATAGCCGGGGACACTTCATAACCCGCTCCCAGGTTGATTCCCAGTACAATGAATTCGGCACCGACACCCAATGCGTTCGGATTGCTGCGCCAATCTACACCGATGCCGGAAACCGCCGACAAACCGCCGCCTAAGACAACAGGTATGCCGAGCCCGGAAAGATCCTGGGTAAAGCCAACCTGCGGCACCGCATAAGATTCAGCCTGAGATCTTTCACGAAACGCTGCGCCTCCAGCCAAACACGTGATACAGGGGTTATTAGCAGCATTAGTTCCAGGGGCTGCTACATTCCGATCCCCATGCTTCGCAATAGCCTCCGGATGGTACAACGTCGCCCCGAACGTGAACTGCGTTCCCGCAGTCTGTCCGGTCCTCGAGACGAAGAAATCGGCGAGGTTGGCGGGGTTTCCATAGACCGCCTCGACCGGGCCTGCTCCCGGTCCCGCGATCGTCGTGCCCGCCATGCCGGCGGCCTTCGGTGACAGCACGTTGTGCAAGTCGTATCCATACGGCCCCGCCACCGCGGCCAGCGGCATCAGCAAAAAGGAGACGGTGAGAACCAGACCCTTTGCTGCTGACGACGTCATTTGTGATTTTTTCATTATACTTCTCCGTAGTTGTTGAAAAATCATTTTAGAACCATTCCCATGGTTTGTTGCCGTGCAGTTTGGAAAACAGCACGACGTTGACCATGAGCCCAATCAGCAAAGCCAGTCCGGTACCTATCGCCCATAGCGGATCATGCATGTGGTTCTGGACGCCCAGCATCCACAGACCATAACCCAGCGCTCCGGACCATACGAGCATTGCGACCACTATCTTGAACATTCGCGTCTCCTTATTATCCGGTGGTTTCAGTTGTTGTGAATATTGATGTCGCGCAGGGTATTGGATTGAATATCCGCCTGGGTCGGCATACATTCGAATGCCCTGATGTTCTCCTTGCTGGTGCTCGGATGTTCCTTGACCAAGCCCCACCATTTGGCGACGGCCGGGCGGCCGTCCACAATCGAACCCTTGCCTTTGGCGATCAACATGTTCGCGCACGCGGCCCAGTGAATATCGGCGAGCGAAAAGTCCCCGCAGATAAAATCGCCGCGTATGTTGCCGCCGCGCTCGTTCAGCCGGTCGTTCAGCTGGTCGAAAGCGCTTCCCAGCGCGCCTTCATCGTCCGCTTCCATCGCGGGCTGCACGGCGTCGGTGGTGTAGTGCGACCACTGATGCTGCAACGCGCGGACGACTCCGTTTCTAATCATCAGGGACGGTCCAAATCCCTTGTCGTCCATGTACGACATGACGGCCACGTGTCCGACTACCACAAAATCCCTATGACAAAGTATAGGACCGAGACCAAGCGGCGATCTCGACTTTACTTCGGAGGAAGAGGGATCGAACATTATCGTCGTCACGTCCATGCCTTTTTCTCCCGCCGTGAACAGGCATTTCGCCGTATTCACGCATCCGGGCGCGCCCCACAGTTGGACACGGTTACGCAAGCTATCTCCAACAGCCATTATTTTCTCCTGAAAGGTTACTCCTGAAAATGTTGTTTAGTGTATTGACCGAATCGCTCATAAAGCCCACCTGCCCCGGCGAGAGTTCCGGGGCAGGCGGGAAATTATGACATCCAGTCGGACGTGAATTACGCCGCGGTCGCGGAGAGCGTATCCCCTGGTTTCGCCGTGCCGGCGAAACCGGTTTTTTCGTTGATGCGACGGGCGATTTCCTTCTCGCCATCGCTCGCATGATGCTCATCCCAGGCAGCCAGCCGCTTTTTCATGTACATCTTCCACAGCGGTGGAACCAATGCCATGGCAAACAAAGTGAAGTAGCCCCAACCAGTGTTGGGCGCATCCACTTCGTCCAGCTCCCAGAAGTGAGTTTCTCCGCGGTCGTGGTGATCGGCCTGGCGACCAATCTCGATGAAGAACCAGCTCGTGAACGCCGTGGAGTTATCCCACGAATGGCGATAGTCTATCGGCAGTCCCTTCTCGCGGATCAAGCCGTAGTGCTCCAGGAAGTTCAACGCTTCCAGTTCAAAATTGGAAATGATCCACACGATGGCCAGACAGCCTACGCCGACCCAGCCTCCTGCCCAGAAGAACAGGGCCAGGGAAGGCAGGCTCATCATGAAGCCGCGAATCCAACGGTTTTGCCACGACAGGAACGGAACCCCCATTTTCTTCAGCCGCGCCTGTTCCATCTCAAGCAGAAACTTGGACTGCCCGAAATAGCTGAGCGGCAGGTGCCCGTATATCGTCCGGCCACGCGGCGCCGTCGCCGGATCATCTTCCGACGCCAGTTCCAGGTGGTGGTTATACACGTGGGCGTAGCAGAAATGGGCCGAACCGGACAGCCCCATCATCAGCCTCGAGATGATGAACCCGAAACCCTTGGTATGGGACAGTTCGTGGCCGTAGATAATGCCGATGCCGGCAAAGATACCGATGGAGCACGTGGCGCCGATCAGATCCAGACCCGTGATGCCGTTCGTCATCGGCAATACGCCCCACAGCATTCCGGTTACTTCCACCGGAACTCCCGTGACGTACTGGAAAATGCGCCAAGCCAGGACGACCTGGAGCAGGACGAACACCGGAAGCATGATGTACATGACGCCGTTTTGCAGCGCTGGAATACCCAGGGTATTCCCATCTCCATCAACTCCGGCACCCCGACTCTGAAACTTCATCGCGGTATCGATGAATATACCCGCTACCAGCAACGCAACTCCGACCCAGTTGAATATGCCACCCAGCATTACGCCGAACATGGCAACCAGGATTAACAGAGGCGCGAAGAAGTAGCGCGTATTAATTAAGAGTTTTTTCATAAACGAGTACCTCCTAGGTAATTACTCATTACCAGATACCACCACGAGGGTGGTAATCTGATGGGGGGTATAGTAGCACAAATTACCCTATATGTAACAAGGGTGTGACAAGAACAATCCGGGGCATAGTATATAGAGGGAGCGCTCCGAATCGGGGGATGGGCTTGCGGTCGTACTATAACTTAAATTATATGCGGTGCACCGTCGCCGGAAAGAGGCGCCGTCGCCGGAAAAGATCAATAAGTGATGAATAAACAAGCACATATTAAATGCAAGACATCAGAGCGCAGCGCGCACGCGCGGCATCGTGCGCAAACGTCCCCCCCGAAAACAGCGGCATTTCTGATCGCCGCGATCCTGGCCGGATGCGGCCACCAGCCGGCGCCAGAGCAGGAGGAGGAATCCGCCGGGCGCGTCAGGGTCGCGGTGCGCGCCAACCCCGCCGGCTACTACTGGCTGGAGCAACGCCCGGTCGGCCTTGATCACGACTTGCTCGAGGCGTTCGCGGCGGAATACGAGGGCGCGCTCGAAATCATCCCGACGGTCACGGTCGCCGAGGCGCTTGCACTGCTGGAGGACGGCCAAGTGCAGATCGCCGCCGGCGCCTTGAGTGTCACCGAGACGCTGGAACAACGCTTCGCCTCGTCGCCCCCCTACTACCAGGTCAGCCAGCAGTTCATCTACCGCCACCCCGACGCGCCCCCCGCCGCGCTGGAGACGGTGGCGCTGGAAGACGTGGACGTAAGCCCCCACCCAAGCCACCTCGAGACCCTGGCCGCGGCGAAGCAGAAGACGCACGCCGCCGGCGACTGGTACGTCCGCGAAAACACCGATTCGCACGAGCTGATCGAGTGGCTCAACCTCGGCCTGATCCGCTACACCATCGCCGACTCGAGCGAACTCGCGGCGTCGCGCCCGTTCTACCCCTACGTCAAGGTCGCATTCGAGGTGCCGGGCGCGCTGCCGGTGGCGTGGCTGTTGCGGCAAGACGCGCCCACGAAACTGGCCGCGGCGGTCGCGGATTTCTTCGAGGGCGTGAAGCGCGACGGCGAGCTCGAGCGTCTGCTCGACAAGCACCAGCTGCACGGAACGCCGCTCGCGTACGCCGACAAACTCACCTTTCTCGAATCGGCCGACGCCGAACTGCCCAAGTATCGCGATCTATTCCGGCGCGCGGCCGCGCTGTACAAAGTGAACTGGAAACTACTCGCCGCGGTCGCCTATCAAGAGTCCCACTGGGATCCCGGCGCGGTGTCGCCGACCGGCGTCAGGGGCATGATGATGCTGACGCGCGACACCGCCGAACACTACGGCGTCGAAGACCGCGCCGACGCCTACGCGAGCATCCTCGGCGGCGCCCGCCATTTCCTGGCGATGAAGGAGAAGGTTCCCGCCGGCGTTCCCGAACCGGATCGCACGTGGCTGGCGCTGGTCGCGTACAACTCCGGCTACGGCCACGCCGCGGACGCGATGGAACTTGCCGCGCGCCAAGGCGCCAACCCCGCGTCGTGGCCGGATCTGAAAAAAGCGCTGCGCCTGTTGCAACGGCCGCGCTGGTACCGCGCCGCGCGCCACGGCAAACCGCGCGGCGGCGACACGCTGCTCTACGTCAGAAACATCCGCAGCTACCGGCGCCTGATGGACCGGCTCGAAGGCGACGTTTCCACCAGGATACCGAGACCGGCGCGCCTGAACGCCGTTGCGCCGGCGCCTCTGTGAGATTGTGCCGCGACGCGCCGGCGGCTATCGCCGGGCGTCGAAGAAAGCCTTGAGCACGCCGCCGCATTCGGCCTCGAGCACGCCGCCGGTCACCGCAAAAGCATGGTTGAAAGCCGGGTGGCCTTCCAGTTGAAAAGCGCCGCTCAAGGCGCCCGTCGCCGGATCGGCCGCGCCATAGACCAGGCGCGCGATGCGCGCGTGCACCATCGCCGCAAAGCACATCACGCAGGGTTCCAGGGTCACGTAGAGCACGGCGTCGTTCAGGCGGTAATTGGCCAGCCGGCGCCCGGCCGCGCGCAACGCGACGATCTCGGCGTGCGCCGACGGATCGCCGTCGGCGATGGAGGTATTGCGCCCACGCGCTATGACCGCGCCCCGATGCACGACCACCGCGCCCACCGGCACCTCTCCCAGGCGCTGGGCGGCGCGCGCCTCGGCCAACGCAAGCCGCATACAATGGAAATCGTCGCGCGCCGCTTCG
The DNA here is from genome assembly GCA_965203445.1 of Candidatus Oxydemutator sp. Taxonomy (GTDB): domain Bacteria; phylum Pseudomonadota; class Gammaproteobacteria; order Poriferisulfidales; family Oxydemutatoraceae; genus Oxydemutator. The sequence goes on along the minus strand of OZ241883.1, from coordinate 1,971,646 downwards.
GGCGCCGGCCCGGGCGCCGGGTGCCTCATTCCCACTCGATGGTGGCCGGCGGCTTGCCGCTCACGTCGTAGCAGACGCGCGAGACGCCCGGCACCTCATTGACGATTCTGTGCGACACGCCCTCGATGAAACCGTCGGGGAAGCGGGCGCAGCGCGCGGTCATAAAGTCGTCGGTCTCAACCGCGCGCAGCACGACGACGCGCCCGTAGTGCCTGCCGTCGCCCATGACGCCGACCGAGCGCACCGGCAGAAGAACCGCAAACGCCTGGGCCACCCGCTCGTACAGACCGCGGCTGCGCAGTTCCTCGATGAAGACGGCGTCGGCGCGGCGCAACAGGTCGAGCGCCCGGGCGTCGATCTCGCCGATCACGCGCACCGCGAGGCCGGGCCCCGGAAAAGGATGCCGGCTTATAAACTCGGCTGCCAGGCCCAACTCGGCGCCGACCGCGCGCACCTCGTCCTTGAACAACCCGGCGAGCGGTTCCAACAGTTTCAGCCGCATCTTCTCCGGCAGTCCGGCGACGTTGTGGTGCGACTTGATGAGGTGGGCGCCCTGGCGCTTCGCCGACTCGATCACGTCGGGATAGATCGTGCCCTGCGCCAGCCAACGCGCGTCTTCGATGGTGCGCGCCTGCTCCTCGAACAACTCCACGAACAGGGCGCCGATGATCCTGCGTTTTTGCTCGGGATCCGTCACCCCTTGCAGTTTTTTCAAAAAGACGTCGGCGGCCTCGACCACGCGCAAGTCCACGCCGAAATGCCGCGAAAAGGTATCGCGCACTTGCCGCTGCTCGCCGTGGCGCAACAGGCCGTTGTCTATGAACACGCAGTGCAGCTGATCGCCGATCGCCCGGCGTATCAGCAGCGCCGCGACCGCGGAATCCACGCCGCCCGAAAGCCCCAGCACCACCTGCTCGCCGCCGACCCGCTCGCGGATGCGACGCACGCTCTCGTGGACGATGCCGCGGGCGACCCAATTCCGCCGGCAGCCGGCGACGTCGCACACGAAGCGGCGCAGGATCTCCGGCCCGCGCGGCGTGTGCGCCACTTCCGGGTGAAACTGCAAGCCGTAGATCGCGCGCTGCTCGTCGGCCATCGCCGCGATCGGCGAGGAGCGGCTGCGGGCCACGCCCGCAAAACCGGGCGGCAGCGCGGTCACGCGGTCGCCGTGCGACATCCACGTCTGCAACGCGCCGGCGCCGCCGTCGCCGAGTAGCCGCGTCGGCCTCGTGATCGTGACGTCGGCGCTGCCGAACTCGCGGTGCCGGGCGGCCTCGACCCTGCCGCCCAGGTGCGAGGCCAGCCACTGCATGCCGTAGCAGATGCCGAGCACCGGCGCGCCGAGGGAGGTGACGTCGAAGCCGGGCTGCGGCGCCTCGCCCACGGTCACCGACTCGGGGCCGCCCGACAGAATCAGGCATTTGGGGGCGAACCCGCGCACTTCGCCGGCGCGCGCGGTGTACGGAAAAATCTCGCTATAGACGCCGATCTCGCGCACGCGACGCGCGATCAGCTGCGTGTACTGGGAGCCGAAATCTATGATTGCGACTTTGTCTTGTGTCCGCGCCTCGCGCATGTGCCGCAAGTCCGTGCTCAGCCGGCGTGGTAATTCGGCGCCTCTTTGGTGATCGTCACGTCGTGGACGTGGCTCTCCTTCATGCCCGCCGCGGTGATGCGCACGAAACTCGCCTTGCGATGCATCTCGCGCACGTCGGCACAACCCAGATAGCCCATGCTCGAGCGCACGCCGCCCAGCAACTGATAGACGATGTCGGACAGGACGCCGCAATACGGAACGCGGCCCTCGATGCCCTCGGGCACGAGCTTAGCGCCGTCGGCGTCGGCGGCGGACTGGAAATAGCGGTCGCTGACCTCGCGTTGCATCGCCGCCAGCGAACCCATGCCGCGGTAGGATTTGTACGAGCGCCCCTGGTACAACTCGATGCCGCCGGGCGCCTCCTCGGCGCCGGCGAACAGGCCGCCGATCATGACCGCCGAGGCGCCGGCGGCGAGCGCCTTTGCGACGTCGCCCGAGAAGCGGACGCCGCCGTCGGCGATCACCGGCGTGTCCTCGCCCACGCCCGAGGCCACCTGCCGAATCGCGGTGAACTGCGGAATGCCGACGCCGGCGACGATGCGCGTCGTGCAGATCGAGCCTGGGCCTATGCCCACCTTGATCGCGTCGGCGCCCATCTCGACCAGTTTCGCCGCGGCCTCCGAGGTGGCGACGTTGCCGGCGACGATCTGCGCCTCGGGAAAGGCCGCCCTCAGGTCGCGCACGACGTCCAGCACGCTGCGGGCGAAGCCGTGCGCGGTGTCGACCGCGATGGCGTCGGCCCCGGCCGCAATCAACGCCCCGGCGCGCTCCAAGGTGTCGCCGCCTATGCCGACGGCGGCGCCGACGCGCAGGCGCCCGCTCGCGTCCTTGCAGGCGTTCGGATATTGCACCGATTTCTGGAAATCCTTGACCGTGATCAGTCCGCGCAACTGAAACTCATCGTTGACCACCGGCATTTTCTCTATGCGGTGCTCGTGCAGCAGGCGCAGCACCTCGTCCTTGTCGGCGCCCTCGGCGACCGTGACCAGGCGCTCCTTGGGCGTCATCACCGAGGCCACCGCCTCGTTCATGCGCACCTCGAAACGCAGGTCCCTGTGGGTAACTATGCCGACCAGGTTTTTGCCCTCGACCACGGGCACGCCGGAGACGTCGTGTTGCCTCATCAGTGCGAGAACCTCGCTGACCGTGGCCGCGAGGGGCACGGTAATCGGGTCGCTGATGACGCCGCTCTCGAATTTCTTGACGCGCCTGACCTCGTCCGCCTGTCGCTCGAGCGCCATGTTCCTGTGGATGAAACCCAGGCCGCCTTCCTGGGCCATCGCAATCGCAAGCGCGGCTTCGGTGACGGTGTCCATGGCCGCCGACACCAGCGGGATATTCAGGGAAATCTCGCGCGTCAGGCGCGTGCGCAGGTCGGTGTCGGCGGGCAGCACCTCGGAATAGCCGGGCACCAGGAGAACGTCGTCGAAAGTGAGGGCTTCCCGTAAGCGTTCCATGATACCGGATCGAACAAGCCGGGTATGGAAATGCCCCGGCCTATGCGACAATACAATTTTAGCATACCCCGAAGGAGACCTCCCGGGGGCGCGACCCGAAACCCCGCACCCGGAACCACCACAGCGACGCCTCCGGCAAACGACGATGAAGCCCGCCACAACCGACGTCTATACGGTCAGCCGCCTGCTCGGCGAGCTGCGCCGGATGCTGGCGCGCGACTACACCGCGCCGCTGTGGCTGGAGGGTGAGATCTCCAATTTCGTGGTCGCCGCCTCCGGCCACATGTACTTCACCGTCAAGGATCACTACGCGCAAATTCGCTGCGCGATGTTTCGCGGCAAAAACCGGGCGCTTGCGGCCGCGCCCGAAAACGGCGAACGGGTGATCGTGCGCGCCAGGCCCGATTGTTACGAACCGCGCGGCGAGTTGCAGCTGATCGTCGAACGCATGGAGGCGGCCGGGGTCGGCGAGTTGCAGCGCCGCTTCGAGGCGCTGAAACAAAAACTCGACCGCGAGGGTCTTTTCGACCAGGCGCGCAAACGGCCGCTGCCGCCGTGGCCGCGCACGCTCGGCGTCGTCACCTCGCCGGACGCGGCCGCGCTGCGCGACGTCGTCGCGGTCGTGCGCAAGCGCTGCGCGATGATCCGCCTGATCGTCTATCCGACGCCGGTGCAAGGCGCGGGCGCCGTCGCCGGCGTCGTCGGGGCGCTCGAGCTTGCAAACCGCCACGGCGCCGCCGAGCTGCTGTTGCTGGTGCGCGGCGGCGGATCGCTCGAGGACTTGCAGGCTTTCAACGACGAGAGCGTCGCGCGCGCGATCGTCGCGTCGCGGCTGCCGGTGGTAAGCGGGGTCGGCCACGAGATCGACTTCACGATCGCCGACTTCGCAAGCGACTACCGCGCGCCGACGCCGTCGGCCGCGGCCGCGCGGGCCAGTCCCGACGCGGCCGCGACCGGCGGCCGGCTGCTCGAACTCGCGCGGCGGCTGGCGCGCCTCATGCGCACCGCGGTCGCCGACGACCGCCGGCGCGCAAAGCGACTGCACGACGACCTGCTGCGTTTCCACCCGGCGATTCGCGTGCGCAACCTGACGCGGCAATTCGACGAACTCCAGGAGAGGCTCGGCGCCGGTGCGAAAAATCGCCTGTCCGCCGAACGCCTGCGCTACGGACACGCGAACGCCTTGCTGGCGCGCGCCAACCCCCGTGCCCTGGTCAGGATGCATACGGGTCGCCTGCGGCGCAACGCCCGCGAATTGTCGTCGGTGATGGACAAACTCGTTTCGGGTAAAATGCACGCATTGGAAAAAGTGGCCGCCAGGCTGGACGCGCTGGGCCCGCGCGCGACCCTGAAGCGTGGCTACGCGATAGCCACGGACAAGCAAGGGCGCGTCATTCGTTCGGTAGCGAGCGTGCACAAAGACCAGCCTTTGGAGATTCTCGTCGCAGACGGCGAAATCGCCGTAAAAGTAACCTGAACGCCGGCCCTGCCGCCGCTTGCGCGGCCGCCTATAAATTGATAAAAGGAAACGATGCCAAAGACAATCAAGAAAGCGACCAGGAGAGTCACGCGCAAAACCGCCGTGACCGCCGCCAAAAAAAAGGCGCCCGGCGCCAAAAAAGCGCCCGCCAAAAAGCAGGCGCCCAAGAAGCGAGCGCCCAGGAGCGCGCACGCGGCCGGCAAGGCGCCCGCGAGCGCAGCCGGAAAAACCGCCGCGACCAGAAAGAAAACCAGCGCGCGTACGCCCGCGCGGCGCGGCGGCGCGGCGGCGGGCGGCGTCAAGCCCTACAAGAGAAGGAAAGGCGAAAAGTACATGAACCGCAGACAACTGGAACACTTTCGCAAGCTGATGATCTCCTGGAAAGAAGCCTTGATGCAGGAAGTGGACCGCACGGTCATCCACATGAAAACCGATTCCAACAACTACGCGGACTCGGCCGACCGCGCCACTCAGGAAGAAGGCTTCAGCCTCGAGTTGCGGGAACGCGACCGCGAACGCAAGCTCCTCAGGAAAATAGACCAGGCGATCGCCCGAATAGACAACAACGAGTACGGCCATTGCGAGCTATGCGGCGTAGAAATCGGCATCAGCCGCCTCGAGGCGCGCCCGACCGCGACCATGTGCATAGACTGCAAGACCCTGGACGAAATCAGAGAAAGGCAGATGGCCTCGGTGTGAGCCAGGCGCGGGCGCCGTCAGAGGCCGCGCTCAGCGCCCGCCGGGAAGAGTGCTCGCATCCAAAAATTTGTCGTAGAAAATCCGCTCCTCAGGCATGCCCGATTGCGTGAGGAGTTCGATGCCCGCGTCTATCATCGGCGGCGGCCCGCACAAATAGCCCTGGCACTGCGTCACGTCGAGACGCTTCGACTCGATATAAGAGGCGCGCAGATACTCCGTGACGAAGCCGCGCGGCCCGCTCCAGTCGCTGTCCGCGGGCTCGTCGGACAACACCTCGACGAACTCGAAGGCGTGGGCTTTGTTCCAGCGCTCCTTGATGTCGCGGATCTCGGCACGGCAGTACAGATCGCGCTGCGCGCGCGCGCCGAACAGAAAATAAACGTCGCGGGCGACGCCGGCGTCGCAGGCGTGCTCGAGTATCGCCTTGATCGCGCTGATGCCGCTGCCGCCGGCGATGCAGATCATCGGCGCGTCGGCGTCGTGCAGGTGAAAGCTGCCGAAAGGCAACGTGACCGTCAGGCGCGCGCCGGTGCGGTCCTCGGCGAAAAGCCAGTCGGTGAATTCCCCGCCCGGCACGTGGCGGACGTAGAACGTCAGCTGCGCGTGCTCCTCGTTCGCGGGGGACTTTGCAAAGGAATAGGAGCGCGGCTTGCTCAGGCCGTGGTAGCCGATCTCCGCGTATTGGCCGGCGATGATGCCGTCGGGAAGCGGTTCGTCGCAGGCCAGCGTCAACTCGAGGATGTCGTGCGTCAAGGCTCTGCTCCTGGCCAGCACGGCCCGCCGCTCCAGCGTCGCAATCCCGGCGCGGCCGTCCCCCAGGGCGACCTCGACCTCGACGTCACTCTTGAGCGCCGCCTGGCAGGCCAGAATCACGCCGTCGCGCAACTGCTCGCCAGTCAGAACGTAGGTGAAGTCGGAAAGCGCTTTTATCTTCCCGGCCTTCAGCCTGCAACGGCACGTGCCGCAACTGCCGACGCGGCAATCGTGCGGCCAGTCCAGGCCCGCCTCCAACGCCGCCGCCAGAAGGTTCTGTCCGGCCTTCACGGTGACGCGGGTGCGCGAGTTGATTACCGCGTCATGGTCTTTCTTGCGGCTGAAAAAATCGAACATCGCTAGCGCTTTTGTTCAGACCCCGCGCGGCGAAGCGGCGAGGATTTTTCCCTGATCGGGGAGCGTGAACGAACAAGGCCGTCGTTGCGGGAGTTGCCGGGAACGGTGGCCTTGGGATTCACGCATCGAATGGAAATATTGGTGAGGAAAACAACGCCGCTTGGGCGCACGCGCCCGACTACAGCATCAGGCGCGCGCAGTCGTATAGGGTTACTCTTCGATTGTCAACGCACCGGACGGGCACTCGGCGACCTGGTCGCGGATGGATTGCTCGCTGGCGCCCGACTGATCAATCTCGAATTTTCCGTCCACCACTTTGAATACGGTGGGCAAGCCCTGGACACATTTGCCCGCATGAATGCAGGTGTTTTCATCCCATTTCACTATCATGGTGTTTCTCCTTTTGTTTCTCCTGTATCGGAACGCCGGATCGGCGGTTACCGGAACCAGCGTTATGGTTCGTCATCTTACCATATCCCCGAACGCCCCGGCGCTCACTTCCTTCTGAGGGCCAGCGCCGCCGAATTGATGCAGTAGCGCGCGCCGGTCGGCGCCGCTCCATCGGAGAAAACGTGCCCCAGGTGGGCGTCGCAGGCCGCGCACGATACTTCGATGCGGGTCATGCCGTGGGAGTGGTCTATGGCGGTGTCTATATACGAACCATCCAACGCCGCCGAAAAACTAGGCCACCCGGTGCCGGAGTCGAACTTTGCGTCGGATGAGAACAACGGCGCCTGGCAGCAGACACAATGGTATACGCCCGCCTCTTCGCAGTCGTGGTAGGCGTTGGCGAACGCCGGCTCGGTGTCGCGCAGGCGACAGACCCGGTATTGTCGTTCGCTCAGGAGCGCGCGCCATTCCTCGTTGCTTCGGACTACTTTGCCGGGCGCCTTGCGACCACCCTCCGCCAGCCGTCGCCGCGGGCCGCCTTCAGCCATCCAACTCTCTCATGCTCAGACGTATGCGCCCCTGGCGATCCACGTCCAGCACCTTGACCCTTATCCGGTCGCCCTCGCTCAGCTCGTCGCTGACCGACTCGACGCGCTGCTCCGAGATCTGCGAGATATGCACCAGCCCGTCGCGCCCCGGCAAGATCGTGACGAACGCGCCGAATTCGACGATGCGGGCGACGGTGCCGTCGTAGATCTTGCCCACTTCGACGTCGGCGATGATGTCCTCTATCCGTTTTTTGGCATTGGCGGCCGCGTCGCGGTCGGCGGAGGCGATGGTCACCACGCCGTCGTCGTCTATGTCCACGGTGGCGCCGGTGTCCTCGGTGATCGAGCGTATCGTCGAGCCTCCTTTGCCGATCACCTCGCGGATCTTGGCCGGCTTGATGCGCATCGTCAGGAGACGCGGCGCGTATTTCGACATTTCCTGCGGCGCCGCCAGCGCCTCGTTCATTTTTTCCAGGACGTGCAGGCGCCCCTCGCGCGCGCGCTCGAGCGCGACCGCCATGATCTCGGACGTCACCCCGCCGACCTTGATGTCCATTTGCAGCGCGGTGACGCCGTCGGCGGTGCCCGCCACCTTGAAGTCCATGTCGCCGAAATGATCCTCGTCGCCCATGATGTCGGTCAGCACCGCGAACTTGTCGCCTTCTATGATCAGGCCCATCGCGATGCCCGCCACCGACGCCTTGACCGGCACGCCCGCCGCCATCAGCGCGAGGCTCGCGCCGCACACCGAGGCCATCGAGCTCGAACCGTTCGATTCGGTGACTTCCGAGACCACGCGCAACACGTAGGGAAACTCCTCCTTGCTCGGCATGACCGCGAGCAGCCCGCGCTTGGCGAGACGCCCGTGCCCGATTTCGCGCCGCTTCGGAGACCCCATAAAACCCGTCTCGCCAACGCAGTACGGGGGAAAGTTGTAGTGCATCATGAAACGGTCGCGCGACTCGCCTTCGATGTTATCTATGATCTGCGCGTCGCGGTCGGTGCCCAGGGTCACCGCGACCACGGCCTGGGTCTCGCCGCGCGTGAACAGCGCGTCGCCGTGGGCGCGCGGCAGTTGGTTGGTCCTGATCTGAATCGGGCGCACGGTGCGGGTGTCGCGGCCGTCTATGCGCCTCTCTCCCTGGAGTATGCTTGCGCGGACGATTTCTTTCTCCAGTTTCGAGAAATCCTTGAGCACCTGTGACTTTTTGTCCGCGTCGCCGCCGTCCTCATCCGGCGCCAGCGCGGCCACCGCATCAGCGCGCAACTGCTCGAGCCGCTGCTGGCGTTCCTGTTTGTCGCGCACGCGGTAGGCCTCGCCGATTCCGTCGCTGCAACGGCGCCCGACCTCGTCCGCCAGCGCCTCGTCACGCGCCGGCGGCTGCCACGCCCACGGCTGCCGCCCGACCTCGGCGGCGAATTCCTTGATGGCGGCGATGGCGGTCTGCATCTGGCGGTGACCGAAGTCCACCGCGCCCAACATCTGCGCCTCGGTCAGCCGCTTCGCCTGCGACTCGACCATCAGTACCGCGCCCTCGGTGCCGGCAACCACCAGATCGAGATCCGAGGTCGCCAGTTGCGACAGCGTCGGGTTCAGCACGTAGTGCTCGTCGTGAAAACCGATGCGCGCGGCGCCGATCGGGCCGTCGAACGGAATGCCGGAAGTCGCCATCGCCGCCGACGCCCCGAGCAGCGCCGGCACGTCCGCGTCCACCTCGGGGTTGAGCGACATGACCGTGGCAACGATCTGCACGTCCTGGGTGAAGCCAGGCGGAAACAACGGCCGCATCGGGCGGTCGATCAGGCGACAGATCAGGATCTCCTTCTCGCTCGGGCGCCCCTCGCGCCTGAAGAAACCGCCCGGGATCTTGCCCGCCGCGTAGGTGCGCTCCTGGTAGTTGACCGTGAGCGGCAGAAAATCGCGCTGCTCGGCGCCGTCGCGTCGGCACACCGCGGTTACCAGCACCACCGTATCGGCCACGTTGACCAGCACCGCGCCGTCCGCCTGACGGGCGAGCGCGCCGCTTTCGAGAACGACGTCGTGCGCGCCGTATTGGAATTTTTTGACTACAGTCTTCATCTCACCACCTTGCAAGTCGTGAGGTCCGTAGAGTCGTCGCCGTTCTTGCAGCGCCTCGTCCGAGCGCCCGCATCCGCGCGCGCACCGAAAAATCGAGTGCCCCGGCCAGCCGCCGCCGCGCGCCTAAGCGCACCGCGTCAGCGGCGCAGCTTCAACGAGGCAATCAGTTTCTGGTAACGAGCGACGTCTCTCGCTTTCAAATAATCAAGCAGCTTGCGCCTTGCGTTGACCATCTTCAACAGACCCCTGCGTGAATGATGGTCGTGTTTGTGCCGGGCAAAATGATCTTGCAGAGAATTGATTCTCGTAGTCAGCAATGCAACCTGGACCTCGGCCGATCCGGTGTCTTTGTCGGAGCGGCGGTAGCGGCCGATGATTGTGCTTTTCTCTTCAGTTCGTAAAGCCATTTGATCCCTTTTGTAAGGCTGCAAGTGTATATCATCCGGCATGAACCGACAACAGCGGCGAGTGCCGGGCGACGGCCGCCCGCCTCATCCGGCGAACACTCGCCGCGGACGCAGGCGCGCGCCGTCGGCGACGGCGATTCCCAAAAAGCGCCGCGCCTCGCCATAGACCCGGCACGTACCGGCGGGCGGCGACGGCGCCGCGCCCACCGCCTGGCCGAGGCAGAAGCGTTCGCCGCGCTCGCGGTCGAGCACGACCTCAGGCAAGTCCGCCAGCCCTTCGTCCGGCGCGACGACGCATCGCGCAAGCGCCTCGTCGCCGCACTCCTCGAGCGCCGCCAGCGGCAGTGCGCGTGCCGACGAGAACGAACCGATCCTGGTGCGCCGCAGGCGGCTCAGGTAAGCCACGCTGCCGAGACGCGCGCCCAGGTCCTCCGCCAGCGTCCGCACGTAGGTGCCCTGCGAACACTCCACGTCGAAGCAAAAACCGTCGCCGTGGACGTGGCGCAGGCGCAGCGCATACACGAACACCCGGCGCCGCTTAAGCGGCGCCGCCTGGCCGCTGCGCGCCAGCTGATAGAGACGCCGCCCGCGGTGTTTCAAGGCCGAATACATCGGCGCCACCTGCGTTATCTCGCCGCAAAAATCGTCGAACAGGCGGCACAGTTGCCGCGCCTGCGGCACCCGGTACGGCCTGCGCTCCAGCCACTCGCCCTCGCAGTCCGCGGTCGCCGTGCGCACGCCGAGACGCACGCACGCCTGATACCGCTTGCGTTGCGCCGACAAATAGGGCAACACCCGCGTGCCCCGTCCAAGACCGATCACCAACAGACCCTCGGCCGCGGGATCGAGGGTGCCGCAATGCCCGACCCGGGCCGCGCCGAACCTCCTTCTGACGCGCGCGACGGCGGCCGCCGAACTGAGGCCGCGCGGCTTGTCCAGCGCCAGCAAACCGTGTTGCGGGAACGTCCCCATGCGCGTGGCACCTCAGACGCGCTCCTCACCCGCGAGCAAATCCTCGATGCGCGCGGCGGCCGCGAACGCCGGATCGATCTTGAACGCCAGCCTGGGCACCGCGCGCAGATACAGGGACGACGCCAGCTGCTTCCTCAAAAATCCGCGGGCCATGGCGGCGCCTTGCAACGCCTGCTCCGAGGCGGCGTCGTCGGCGACGCCGAGATAGACTTTGGCGAGCGACAGATCGGGGGTGACTTCGACGTCGGTGACGGCCACGCCACGCAGCCTGGGGTCGTCAACCGCGTGGCGCAGCAGCGACGACAGTTCCCGCCGCAGCATCGCGGCGACGCGCAGGCGTCGGGATGATTCGGCCATCGCAACGGTCACAGCGTGCGCCGCTTCTCGACCTTCTCATAGACCTCGATGTGGTCGCCGACCTTGACGTCGTTGTAGTCCTTGACCGCAACCCCGCACTCGGTGCCGGAGATCACCTCGGCGACGTCGTCCTTGAAGCGCCGCAGCGATTCGAGACCGCCCTCGAAGATGACGACGTTGTCGCGCAGCACCCGGATCGGGCTGCCGCGCCTGACGGCGCCCTCGACGACCTGGCAGCCGGCCACCGCCCCCAATTTGGACGAGCGGAACACCTGCCTGACCTCGGCGATGCCGACGATCTCCTCCTTGATCTCGGGCGCCAGCATGTCGCTCAGCATCTTCTTCACGTCGTCCATCAGCTCGTAGATGACGCCGTAGTAGCGGATCGAGACGTCCTGCTCGACCGCGGTCTTGCGCGCCGGCCCGTCGGCGCGTACGTTGAAGCCGATCACCAGCGCCTGTGACGCCGCCGCCAGGTTGACGTCGGAGACGTTGATGCCGCCGATGCCGCTCGACAGGATCTTGACCTGCACCTCGGCGCTCTCGATCCTCATCAGCGCGTCGCACAGCGCCTCGACCATTCCCTGCACGTCACCCTTGATCAGCAGGTTCAGAGTCCTGGTCTCCTCGAGGGCGGCGTCGAAACCGTCGCCGATCAGCGGCTGGCGGCGCGCCGCATGGGCGCTTTCGCGCGTGCGCGCGCGGCGCAGGCCGGCCACTTCCTTGGCCTTTTTCTCGTTGCCCACGACCAGCGCCTCGTCGCCCGCGGCCGGCGCACCGGACAAGCCCAGCACCTGCGCCGGCATCGAGGGCTTCGCCTGCGACACGGGCTCGCCGTCCTCGTCCAACAACGCGCGGATCTTGCCGAACTCGTTGCCGGCCAGCAGCGTGTCGCCCTTTTTCAAGGTGCCCTGCTGCACCAGCATCGTCGCAATCGCGCCGCGCCCCTTGTCGAGCGACGACTCGATGATGACGCCGCGCGCCGGTCCCTGTTCGGGCGCCTTCAGTTCCATGATCTCCGATTGCAGCACGATCGCCTCGAGCAGGGCGTCCACTCCCTGGCCGCTCTTGGACGAAACCTCGACGAAGATGTTGTCGCCGCCCCACGCCTCGGACACCAGACCGTGCTCGGCCAGGCCGGACTTGACCCTCTCGACGTCGGCGTCGTCCTTGTCCACCTTGCTGACGGCGACGATGACCGGCACCTCGGCCGCCTTGGCGTGCTCGATCGCCTCGACCGTCTGCGGCATCACGCCGTCGTCGGCGGCCACGACCAGCACCGCGACGTCGGTGATGCGCACGCCGCGCGCGCGCATTGCCGTGAACGCCTCGTGGCCGGGGGTGTCGAGAAACACCACGGTGCCGCGCCCGGTGTCCACGTGGTAGGCGCCGATGTGCTGGGTGATGCCGCCGGCCTCGCCGGCGCTGACCTTGGTGCGGCGGATACAGTCGAGCAGGGAAGTCTTGCCGTGATCCACGTGCCCCATGACGATGACCACCGGCGGGCGCGCGACCGCGTCGCCGGCGACCGATTCGAGGGCGTCGGTCAGGCCGGCCTCGGCGTCCTCCTTCTTCTCGGCGCGCGCGCGATGACCCAGCTCCTGGGCGATCAGAATCGCGGTGTCCTGGTCGAGCGCCTGGTTGATGGTCGCCATCATGCCCATGTCCATCATCTGCTTGATCAACTCGCCGCTCTTGATGGCCATGCGCTGGGCCAGCCCGGAAACCGTGAGGCTCTCGGGCACGAACACTTCGCGCTTGACCGGTTCGACCGGCTTCTCGAAGGCGTGTTTGCCGGAGGCGACGACCTTGACCAGGCGCTTGCGCTTCTTCTTGACCTTTCTCTTGCCGCGCTTGTCGCTTGCGATGTGCAGTTGCTTGCGACGGCGGGCGGCGGCGGCGGAGGGCGTCGGCGCGGCCTCGGACTTGGCCGCCTTGGATCTGGCCTTGGGCTTGGACGGCCTGGGCGCGGAGGGCGCGGCCCGGGGTGCGGGCTTGGAGGCGGCGGCGGGCTTGCCCTCGGCGCTCGCGGCCTTTTTGGTCGAGGTTTTCTTCGACGTCGCGCGCGCCGCCTTCTTGTTCTCGGCTTGCTCCTTCTCTTTTTCCTTCTCCTTCTCGGCGGCGCCGCGCTCGACGTACGAATGGCGCTTGCGAAACTCGACGCTGACCGTGTTCGAGAGCCGACCCTGCGCCGACGGCACCTCCAGTTGCGACAGCTTCTTGCGGCGCAGCGTTACCCGGCCCTCGCCGGCCTTGCCGCTCCTGGCGTCCTTCAGATGGCGGATCAGGCGCATCTTCTCATCTTTGGTGACGACGTCGTCCGGCGCCTTGCGCGGCGCGCCGGACTGTATCAGTTGCTCTATCATGCTCTCGACCGGCTTGCCGACCGTCTCGGCCAATTTGCGTACGGTGTCCTCGGACATCAGCCCTGCCCGTCGCCGGCCTCCTCAAACCACGGCGCCCGCGCTTCCATGATCAGCGCCGCCGCCTGCTTCTCGTCCATCTCCTCGATCTCGAGCAGTTCGTCCACGGCCTGCTCGGCCAGCGCCGCGCGCGTGCAGATGCCGTGCGCGGCGAGGCGGTAGGCGATGGTCTCGTTCACGCCCTCGACCTCCAGCAGGTCCTGCTGCGGCAGGCTGTCCTCGCCGTCGCCGGCGTCGCCGGAGATCGCCTGCGACAGCAACACGTCGCTGGCGCGGTTGCGCAGCTCATCCACGATGTTCTGGTCGAACTCCTCGACGGCCGCCAGCTCCTTCACCGGCACGTAGGCTATCTCCTCTATGCTGGAGAAGCCCTCGTGCACCAGGATCGCCGCCACCTCCTCGTCCACGTCGAGTTTCTCGCGGAACATGTCGAGCAGGCTGCGCGACTCGGCGTCGCTCCTCTCCTCGGCCTGCTGCGTCGTGATCACGTTCAGGTGCCAGTTCAGCAGGCGCCCGGCGAGCTTGACGTTCTGGCCGCCGCGCCCGATGGCCTGCGGCTGCTTGTCCTCCTCGACCGCGATGTCTATGCTGTGGCGATCCTCGTCTATCACGATCGAGACGACCGGCGCCGGCGACATCGCGTTGATCACGTACTTGGGCAGGTTCTCGTCCCACATGATGATGTCTATGCGCTCCCCCGACAGCTCGTTCGACACCGACTGCACGCGCGAACCGCGCATGCCGACGCAGGCGCCCACCGGATCCAGGCGCGGGTCGTTCGAGCGCACCGCGATCTTGGCGCGCAGACCGGGATCGCGCGCGGCGCCCATGATCTCGATCAGTCCCTGCCCGACCTCGGGCACCTCGAGCTTGAACAGCTCGATCAGTAACTCGGGCACGGTGCGCGACAGGATCAGCTGCGGTCCGCGCGTCTCCTCGCGGATCTCGCGCAGATAGGCGCGCACGCGGTTGCCGGGACGCATGTTCTCGCGCGGGATCATGTCCTCGCGCGGCACGAAACCCTCGGCGTTGCCGCCCAGGTCTATGTACAGGCCGGTGTGGTCCTCGCGCTTGGCGACGCCCATGATCAGCGTGCCGACCCGGTCGCGGTAGAGCAACGCGATGCGCGCGCGCTCGGCCTCGCGCAGCTTTTGCGCGATGACCTGTTTTGCGGTGTGCGCCGAGATGCGCCCGAGCGGCAGCGACTCCATCGGCTCCTCGATGTACTCCTGCGGCTGGACCTCCGGTTTGAGGTCGCGCGCCGCGCTCAGCAGCATCTGAAACTCAGGCGAGAAAAAGTCCGGGTCCTCGTCGTCCACAACCTGCCAGCGCCGGAAGGTGCGGTAGTCGCCGGTGTCGCGGTCGATCTCGATGCGCACGTCCATGTCGTGCGCTTGGCTTTTGCGCGTGGCCATCGCAAGCGCCGCCTCGAGCGCGCCGAAGATCTCCTCCTTCTCGACGTCCTTCTCGTTGTACATGGAATCGACGACGAGGAGTATTTCGCTGCCTTTCATCGCGCCGCTTTGGGATTCACGCCCCCCTCGAACGTCAGGTGCGCGCGACGAATCGAGGCGAGCGCCAGCTCGACCGCGCCGTCGTCGGTCTCGAGCGTGACGACGCCGTCCTCCATCCCGGCCAGGCGCCCCTTGAAGTTTCTCCTGCCGCCGATCGCAACGCCGCTTTGCACGCTCACGGTGCTGCCCAGGTAGCGGCGGTAATGTTCGGCGCTCATCAGGCGACGCTCGACGCCCGGCGACGATACCTCGAGGATGTACGGCCCTTTGACCGGATCCTCGACGTCGAGGACGCCGCTCAACTGGTCGCTGACGGCGCTGCAATCGTCTAAGGTCACGCCGCCGGCATGGTCTATGAAAACACGCAGACTGGCGCCGCGACGGTGCACCGAGAACTCGCTGCCCCAGTAAATATAGCCCATCGCCTCGACGACGGGCTTGATAAAGGCCGCCAAGCCGTTTTTGTCCATGCCGTTCCCCGCATTTGGAGCGCAGAAAATACCCACAAAAAAGGCCCCTCGCAAGGGGCCTTTTTTCGCGGGCGCCGATTACAGCGCCGGATTATAGCGGAAAAGACAACGAAATGGAAACAGATGTACGGGGCCACCACATTCTGGACAAATGGGGTAGTTGTTTTTGGATGGCTTGGCACGGGGTGATATTCCCCAGGCTCCGGTGCGGGCGCTCGCCGTTGTAGCGTTCCAGATACCTGAACAACGCATCGTTGAAGGCATATGGCGTCTTGGGTTGCAGGCAAGCCATGATTATCCCAGAATATGAGGGCGTCGTATTTGCGTTCGGCACTCGTTGCCATAATAGCCTCCATTCGGTTTGCATAGGAAGCTATTTTACGCAACCCTGGGACGCGGTAGCCGACGTGCTTTATTTGCATGTCGGCTACCTTTCTGCGGCTAAGATATTGTCCAGGATGTTTCTGGCCCTGTACAATACTTTGCCCTCGATACCTTTGAGAGGAAAACTGACGTGCCCTTATTGGAACCGGAATCGCCGGAAATACTGGAGAAAAACATCAGCCAGATTGTCGCCATAGCCGGGGACGGCCGGCTGAAGGACGATAGCGACTGCTCGAAGGAACTGCGCCAATTCATACACGCAATAGAGGCGGAGGAACTGTTCAGGCATATAGAGTACTGCTTGAACAATAAAAAATTTGACGACGGCGGCCTCGTGTTACAGGACGTCGTCAATGAATTAGGGCGGCGATTGGGGTATGAGGTGGAGAACGGCCGTTACCGGGGCAAAAGCGGTTGCCCGGGCCAAGACGGCATATGGAGAGCGGACAAATCGGATGATCGCGGTCGGACGATCATCGTCGAAGTCAAAACCACGGACGCCTACAGGATTGATCTCGATACGATAGTCGGCTACAAGGCCAAGTTGGTCGAAGACGACGTGGTCGCCAAAGATGCCTCCATTCTGTTAGTCGTCGGAAGGCAGGACACGGGAGGCTTGGAGGCACAGATCCGCGGTTCGCGTCACGCCTGGGAAATTCGTATTATCAGCGCCAAGGCATTGTGTGATCTGGTACACCTGAAAATCGAATCGGAAGAATCGGAAACCACGAAAAAAATTCAAACTGTTCTGCGCCCCATCGAATACACGCGTCTCGACGCGCTGATAGACATAGTGTTCACAGCGGCGCAAGACCGTTCCGACACCGACGAGACCGAGCCTGAGGTGTTCGACACCGACGAAGCCAGGCCTGGGGCGACGGCCGAACGTCGGAGGTGGGCTGAAGATATTCGCAAACGCGCCGTCCGTGCTTTGGGGAAGCGGGAGAAGGTATCTCTGGTGCGCAGCAAACGCGTACAGTTTGTCGCCGACGACAAAAAAGTCAGAGCCGTCGTCTTAGTATCAAAGCTTCATCAAAGAAATAAAAGACTCTGGTTCACTTTTCGTTTTCCGGGTCATCATTTTCTGAAACAGGCCGAGAAAGGTTTTCTATTGCTGGCGGGCGACAATCGAGAATACTGCCATGCGGTAGGCGTTGAAACTCTCGAGACAATTCTGCCAAAGCTACACAAGGCAACAAGAGATCGAAACCCGACAATATCGCCCGGTTGGCACATACACGTCACCCAAAGCGACGAAATTGTTATTCCACATGGTGAACCCTTTGACTTGAAGCCGTATGTTCTCGCACTATGACCAGGAACGCCCGCGGGGGCGTTCCCTTGCCTTGGGATGCCATCAGGCCGGAGAGCAAACCCACGCCATACTCGAAGTGCGTCTCGGGTTGCGCTCAAACCGTGTTTGTCCCAGAATATACGTTGCTGGCCTTATACAGCATTGGTAATGCTGTGCCGCCCATCGCACGAACGAGGTTATTCCGATGGCCGAACAAACTATTTTCAGCAAGATCATCGCGCGCGAAATTCCGGCGGACGTCGTCTATGAGGACGACCTGTGCATGGCCTTCCGCGACGCCGATCCGCAGGCGCCCACGCACATCCTGATCATCCCCAGAAAACCCATCGCAAAAATCGCCGACGCCACCGGCGAGGACCGTGCGCTGCTCGGACACCTGCTGCTGAAAGCCGGCGACATCGCGCGCGCCGAGAACGTCGGTGAAAACTTCCGCCTCGTTGTCAACAACGGCGCCGACGCCGGCCAGAGCGTGTTCCACCTCCACGTCCACCTGCTCGCCGGCCGCGCCCTGGCCTGGCCCCCCGGCTGAGCGCCCGGGCAGTGGCGCAGATCCGCGGGAAATCCACGTAATCACGTTCCCCCGGGGCCGCAATCGGCGGCCCCGCCCCCGACCCATTAGGGCTATACTGCAATCACGCGGGAGTCCACGGGATGGAAAAGCACACACCCTCGATGCAACGCTATCTGAAGCTCAAGTCGGAGTATCCCGACTGGCTGCTGTTCTACCAGATGGGCGATTTTTACGAGCTGTTCTACGGCGACGCCGAGCAGGCCGCGCGCCTGCTCGACATCACGCTGACTTCACGCAGCCAATCGAGCGGCAATCCGATTCCGATGGCGGGCGTGCCGGTGCACTCGGCGGATTCGTACATCGCGCGCCTGGTACGCCTGGGCAACTCGGTCGTGATCTGCGACCAGATCGGTGACTCGAGGGGCGCGCGCGGCCCGGTCAGGCGCGAGATCACGCGCATCGTCACCCCGGGCACGCTGACCGAGGAGGCGTTGCTACAGGAGCGCCGCGAGAACCTGCTGGCCGCGATCCATCGCAGTGACGGCGTCTTCGGCCTCGCGGTGCTCGAACTGAGCAGCGGGCGTTTCGTACTGCGCGAATGCGGCGACGAGGCGGCGTTGATGAGCGAGCTCGAACGCCTGCGACCCGCCGAGATTCTGACGAGCGAGGATCAGTGCCGACAGCTGCCGGGCGACACGCACGCGCAACCGCCGTGGCATTTCGACTACGACGACTGCCGTGACGAGCTATGCCGGCAGTTGCAGACGCAAGACCTCGCCGGCTTCGGCTGCGAGGACCTGCGCGCCGGCGTGTGCGCCGCCGGCGCGCTGCTGCGCTACGCCAAGGACACGCAAAGATCGGCGCTGCCGCATCTGCGCGGCATCAGCGTCGAGCGCGAGCGGGACTACGTCGAACTGGACGCGACCAGCCGCGCCTGCCTGGAAATCGACCAATCCATGTCGGGGAACGACAAACACACGCTGATAGCGGTGCACGACCACGCGTGCTCGGCCATGGGCACGCGTTGCCTGCGGCGCTGGTTCGGACAGCCACTGAAGGATCGCAAGCGCCTCGAGGCGCGCCAGGAGGCGATCACGTGGCTGCTGGACGGCGACTCCGCCGACCTCGAAGCCTTGCGCGAGCTGCTCGGCAAGATCAACGACGTCGAGCGCATCGCGTCGCGCCTAGCGCTGCTAAGCGCGCGTCCGCGCGACCTGACGGGATTGCGCGCGACCCTCGAGCTGCTGCCGGAGATCGCGCCGCTGATAGCCGAAAGCGACGCCGCGCTGCTAGGGCGCATCGGCGGGAATCTCGAGGCGCAACCTCGGTTGGCCGGGGAGCTGCGCCGCGCAATCGTCGAGGAACCGCCGGCGACGGTACGCGACGGCGGCGTCATCGCCGAAGGCTACGATGCCGAACTCGACGAGTTGCGCGACCTCGTGCGCAACGCCGACCACTACCTGCTCGAGCTGGAGAACAACGAGAAGCAGCGCACCGGCGTCGCCAGTCTGCGCGTCGCCTACAACAAAGTACACGGCTACTACATCGAAGTGCCGAAATCGCAGTCCGGCCAGGTGCCGCAAGACTACCGCCGCACGCAGACGCTGAAGAACACCGAGCGCTTCACGCTACCGCGGCTGCGCGACTTCGAGAGCCGCGTGATCACGGCGCGCGAACGCGCGCTGGCGAAGGAGAAGAAAATCTACCGCAAGCTGCTCGAAGGCATAGTGCCGCGCCTGCCGCAACTGGGACAATGCGCGCGCGCGCTGGCGGCGCTCGACGTACTGGCGGCGCTCGCCTGGTGCGCGCGGCTCCACGGCTACAAGCGCCCGCGCTTCCTCGAGCGCGCGGGCATAACTATACGCGGCGGGCGCCATCCGGTGGTCGAGCGCTTCCTCGAGCGCGACTTCGTGCCGAACGACCTGCGGCTCGACGACACGCGCCGCATGTTGATCGTCACAGGCCCGAACATGGGCGGCAAATCCACCTACATGCGCCAGACCGCGCTGATCGTGCTGCTCGCGCACGTCGGCGCCTTCGTGCCCGCCGACGACGCCGAGATCGGGCCGATAGACCGCATCTTCACGCGCATCGGCGGCGCCGACGACATCGCCTCCGGACGCTCGACGTTCATGGTCGAGATGACCGAGGCCGCGAACATCCTGAACAACGCGACCGAGAACAGCCTGGTGCTGATGGATGAGATCGGGCGCGGCACCGGCACCTTCGACGGCCTGAGCCTGGCCTGGGCCTGCGCCTCGCACCTGGCCGGCGTGAACCGCTCGCTGACGATGTTCGCAACCCACTACTTCGAGCTGACCGCGCTCGCCGGGCACCATGACGCGCTGCACAACGTCCACATAGACGCGGCCGAGCACGAGGAGAACATCGTGTTCCTGCACAAGGTCAAGGAGGGCGCCGCCAGCAAGAGCTACGGTCTGCAAGTCGCGCGCCTCGCCGGCATCCCGAAGCCCGTGATCGAGGCGGCGCGCAAGAAACTGGCGCAGATGGAAAGCGACAACCCGGCGCTCGCGCGCGCCCCGGATCAAATGCCGCTGGGCCTGGCCGCCGCCGAGGGCGCCGCTGCCGACGCGTTGCGCGACGAACTGCGCGAGACCAATCCCGACAATGTAAGCCCGCGCACGGCGCTGGAGCTGCTCTACCGTCTGAAAGAGCTGGCGGAAACTCCGAAGGATTGAGCGCCCGGGCCGCGGCCCGGGAGGCGGTGCGTCAATAGGATATCTTTTCTATCTCGTAGGCCTTCTCGCCGCCCGGCGCACTGACCACCGCGACGTCGCCCTCGCTCTTGCCGATCAGCGCGCGCGCAATCGGCGACGTGACCGAGACCAGATTCTTCTTGATGTCGGCCTCCGGTTCGCCGACGATGCGGCAGGTCAGGCGCGCATCCTGCTCCTCGTCGTAGAGCACGACGGTGGCGCCGAACACGATTCGTCCGTCGGGCCGCAGCGCCGCCACGTCTATCACCTCGCAGTCGGACAGATACGCCTCTACCTCCTTGATACGGCCCTCGATCAGGCTCTGGCGCTCGCGTGCGGCGTGATACTCGGCGTTCTCCTTCAAATCGCCGTGCTCGCGCGCGGCGGCGATGGCCGCGGTCACCCGCGGGCGCTCGTCGTTCTTCAGGCGCTGCAACTCAGCGCGCAACTTGTCCGCGCCCTGCCTGGTGATAGGAGTCCGCTTCTGCATCGTAACGTGCGCGCCGTCGCGCGCGCCGCGAACGCTCATTATATAAGAAAGAGAGCGCGTCAGTTCGCACGCCCTGATTTCTCGGTGCTGCTCCCCATCTTGCCCCGCCGCGCCGCGCCCCTTCCGGTGCGCCATTCCCGCGAAAGCGGAAAGCACCGGCCCGGGGGGCGCTGACGGCGACGGACCTAAGAAACCGCCTCGCCCCTCACGGGGTTATGCAGGTCCTGCAAACGATAGACCGTGTGCTTCGGCGAACGCAGTGCCGCGACCACGGCCCGTGCGCCGGCCATCGTCGTCGTGTAATACACTTTGTTCTGGATCGCCTCGCGGCGTATCGTGAACGAGTCGGCGATCGCCCGCCGGCCCTCGGTGGTGTTGATGATCAGGTCAATCTCGGCGCTCTTGATCTTGTCCACGATGTGCGGGCGCCCGCCCTCGGTAACCTTGTGCACGCGCTCGCAGGCGACGCCCTCCCGCGCCAGCGCGCGCGCGGTGCCGCCGGTGGCGAGCAGGCGGAAACCGGAGCGCGCCAGCGCGCGCGCGACCTCGACCGCGGCCGGCTTGTCGGCGTCGCGCACGCTCAGCAACGCGGTGCCGGAGTGCGGCAGCGCGGCGCCGGCCGCGATCTGCGATTTGGCGAAGGCCTCTCCGAAATCTCGCCCGACCCCCATGACCTCGCCGGTCGAACGCATCTCAGGTCCCAAAATCGGATCGACGCCGGGAAACTTGATAAACGGAAACACCGCCTCCTTGACCGAGAAATGCGCCGCCGGGGGCGCCCGCTGCTCGACGCCCTGTTCGGCGAGCGTATGCCCGATCATGCAACGCGCCGCAATTTTCACCAGCGGCAGACCGGTCGCCTTCGATACGAACGGCACCGTGCGCGACGCGCGCGGATTCACCTCGAGCACGTAGATGTCGCCGTCCTGCACCGCGAACTGCGCGTTCATCAGGCCGACGACGCCGAGCGCGCGCGCCAGTTCGCCCATCTGGCGGCCGATCTCGCGCTGCATGCCGCCCGACAGCGAATACGGCGGCAGCGAGCACGCCGAGTCGCCGGAGTGAACGCCGGCCTGCTCTATATGCTGCATGATGCCGCCGATCAGCACCCGTTTGCCGTCGCTGACCGCGTCCACGTCCACCTCGGTCGCGTTGATCAGAAAATGATCTATCAGCACCGGCGCCGCGCCCGACGCCCGAACCGCGCGGCGCACGTAGGCCGCGAGGCCGTCGTCGTCGTGCACGATCTCCATCGCGCGCCCGCCGAGCACGTACGACGGGCGCACGATGATCGGGTAGGTGATCGAGGCGGCCAGCGCCAGCGCCTGCTCGACCGTGTTCGCGGTCGCGCTCGGCGGCTGTTTCAGGCCAAGATCGGAGATCAGCTTCTTGAAGCGCTCGCGATCCTCGGCCAAATCTATCGAGTCGGGGCTGGTGCCGATGATCGGCGCGCCGGCCTCGGCCAGACGGCGCGCCAGTTTCAGCGGCGTCTGGCCGCCGTACTGGACGACGACGCCGTGCGGCTTCTCCAATTCGACGATCTCGACGACGTGCTCGAACGTCAACGGCTCGAAATACAGGCGGTCGGAAGTATCGTAATCGGTCGACACCGTCTCCGGATTGCAGTTGACCATGATCGTCTCAAAGCCGTCTTCGCGGAAGGCCAGCGCCGCGTGCACGCAGCAATAGTCGAACTCGATGCCCTGGCCAATGCGGTTCGGGCCGCTGCCCAGGATCATCATCTTGCGACGCGCGCCTGGTCGCGCCTCGCACTCATCGTCGTAACACGAATAGAGGTAGGCGGTGGTCGTGTCGAACTCGGCGGCACAGGTGTCCACGCGCTTGTACACCGGGCGCACGCCCAGAGCGCAACGGCGACGGCGCACCGACGCCTCGTCGGCGCCGAGCAGGCGGGCAAGATGGGCGTCCGAGTATCCCTGGCGCTTGAGGGCGCGCAATTCGGTGCGGGTGAGCGAGTCGAGCGTTCTTCCGGACAGGAATTTCTCAGACGCAATAATCTCTCCTATCTGAGCGAGAAACCAATGATCTATAGCGGTCTCCTGATGCAGCGTATCAAGATCGGCGCCGCCTCGAATGGCATCGGCCAGCTGCCACAAGCGACGGGAGGAAACGCTGCACACTTGTGCGTTTTCACGCGCGCGTGAACGCGCCGGCGGCGCCGCGTCGGTGTCGCCGGCGCCCAGGCCGTCGTCGCCGGTCTCCAGTCCGCACAAGGCTTTTTGCAATGATTCCTGGAACGTGCGCCCTATCGCCATGACCTCGCCGACCGATTTCATCTGCGTGCCCAAACGGTCCTCGGCCTGCGCGAACTTCTCGAACGCAAAGCGCGGTATCTTGGTTACGACGTAGTCTATGGTCGGCTCGAACGAAGCCGGCGTGGCGCCGCCGGTAATCTCGTTTTGCAGTTCGTCCAGCGTGTAGCCGACGGCCAGCTTGGCCGCGACCTTCGCGATCGGAAAACCGGTCGCCTTCGACGCCAGCGCCGACGAGCGCGACACGCGCGGGTTCATCTCGACGACGACCAGACGCCCGTCCGCCGGATTGACCGCGAACTGCACGTTGGAACCGCCGGTATCCACGCCGATCTTCCTGAGCACCGCGATCGAGGCGTCGCGCATACGCTGGTATTCCTTGTCGGTCAGCGTCAGCGCCGGCGCCACCGTGATCGAGTCGCCGGTGTGCACACCCATCGGATCGAGGTTCTCTATCGAGCAGACGATGATGCAGTTGTCGTCGCGATCGCGCACCACCTCCATCTCGAACTCCTTCCAACCGAGCAGGGACTCCTCGAGCAGCACCTTGCCGACCGGCGACGACTCGAGCCCGTGCCGGACGATGCCCTCGAACTCGCCGGCGTCGCGCGCGATGCCGCCGCCGCTGCCGCCGAGCGTGAAAGACGGGCGCACGATGATCGGGAAGCCTAGGCCCGGTTGCGCCGCCAGCGCCTCGCGCAGGTCGCCGACCAGCACCGAGCGCGCCGACGCCAGGCCGATCTCGTCCATGCTCGTGCGAAAGCGCTCGCGGTCCTCGGCCATGTCTATCGCGTCACGGCTGGCGCCGATCAATTCGACGCCGTAGCGTTCGAGCACGCCCTTACGCGCGAGGTCGAGCGAACAGTTGAGCGCGGTCTGTCCCCCCATCGTCGGCAACAACGCGCACGGCCTCTCCTTTTCGATGACCCGCGATACGCTGCGCCACTCGACCGGTTCGATATAAATCGCGTCGGCGCTGGCGGGGTCGGTCATGATCGTCGCCGGGTTCGAGTTGACCAGGATCACGCGATAGCCCTCCTGCTTGAGCGCCTTGCACGCCTGCATTCCCGAATAGTCGAACTCGCACGCCTGGCCGATGACTATCGGGCCGGCGCCGATGATCAGCACGCTGCGGATGTCGTCGCGTCGCGGCATCGCTCAGGCCGCGCCGGGCGCGGCCGACCCTCGTCCGGCGGCGCGGCGCGCCTCGGATCGTTCCATCAACGCGGCAAAGCGCGCGAACAGGCCGGAGACGTCGTGCGGCCCGGGGCTTGCCTCGGGATGCCCCTGAAAGCCGAACGCCGGTTTCTCGACGTGGCGTATCCCTTGCAACGTGCCGTCGAACAGCGAGCGGTGCGTCACCCGCAGACACGCGGGCAGCCCCGCCTCGGCGACGCAGAAACCGTGGTTCTGGCTGGTTATCAGCACTTTCCCGCTGGCGAGTTCCTGCACCGGGTGGTTGGCCCCGTGATGGCCGAACTTCATCTTCTCGGTGCGCGCCCCGCAGGCCAATGCCAGCAACTGATGGCCGAGGCAGATGCCGAACAGCGGCACGTTTGCGTCGAGCAATTCGCGGATCGCCTCGATCGCGTAGTCGCAAGGCCCGGGATCGCCCGGCCCGTTCGACAGAAACACGCCGTGCGGAGCGCGCGCGAGCACCCGGGTCGCCGACGTCGTCGCCGGCACGACTTCGACGCGGCAGCGTTGGCGGCGCAACATGCGCAGGATGTTGCGCTTGACGCCGAAGTCGTAGGCGACGACCGAATAGCGCGCCTTGCCCGCCTCAGGGGCGGCCTCGGTGGTCTCGTCGCCCCAGTGCCACGAGCCCCGTTCCCAGGTGTACGCGCGCGCGGTGGTCACGACCCTCGCCAGGTCCATGCCTTGCAAGCCGGCGAAACCGGCGAGCGCCGCCTCGGCCTCGGCGCGCGGCACGTCCTGATCGAACAATACGCCGTTGGCGGCGCCGAAACTCCGCAGGTGGCGCGTCAGACGCCTCGTATCCACGTCGCAGGCGGCGACGACGCCGCGGCGGCGCAGGTACTCCCCGAGTTCGCCCTGGCTGCGCCAGTTGCTCGCGCGCGCGGGCAAGTCGCGCACGATCAGGCCCGAGGCGTGCACCGGATCCGCTTCCTGATCCTCGTCGTTGACGCCGGTATTGCCGACGTGCGGACAGGTCAACGCGACAATCTGGCGTGCATAGGAGGGGTCGCTCAGGATCTCCTGGTAGCCCGTCATCGCGGTGTTGAACACAACCTCGCCGACGCTGCATCCGGAATCGCCGATGGAGCGCCCCTCGAACAGAGTGCCGTCTTCCAGCAGCAAAAACGCGGATTTCGTCATCGAAGAAACGGGAAACAAGGAGCGGTTCAGACCGGGTGATTATACTTTAATCCGCCCTCAGGTCCTTCATTCCCGCGAAAGCGGGTAATGAGCGACTCGAGGGCGGCAGTCGCGGGCCACAGGAGGCGCACTGCCTGCCTCGCGCACGCCTGCACCCATCGTCGCGGCGCAGCAGGTTACCGCAGGACCAGAACTTCCCCGATGTCCTCGGCGCCGCTCATGCACATCAGCAGACGCTCGAAACCGACCGCGACCCCGGCACATTCCGGCAAGGCGCGCCGCTCGAGCGCGGACAAGAAAGCCTCATCCGGCGCGGTGACCGGCATCCCTCGAAGCGCTCGCAGCGTGCGGTCGGCGGCGAAGCACGCGCGGTAGTCGGCGGCCTCGGTCCATTCCTGCGCGCCGTCGGCCAGTTCGATGCCGCGGTAGAAGATCTCAAAGCGCCGTGCATGGGCGGTTGCGCGACCTTCGTTCGCAACGCGCGCATACGCCGCCCGTCGCGGCGGAAAATCATGCAGCGCGACGAGGCGGTCGCGCGGAAGGTGCTCGGCCGCCAGCACCGTGAGCAGGAAGTCCAGCGCGGCGGCGGCGTCGCACCCCTCGCACCCGTGCCGCGCGGCCGCGGTGCACACGTGGCGCTCGTCGCCGAAAGGATCAACACCGAAGCTTTCGATGAAGGCGTCGCGGTACGGCAGCAGCACGCAGTCGGCGAGCGCCACGTGCGGACGCAGCAGGCACGACAACAATTCGGCGGTCTCGTCCAGCAGCCGCCGGTAGTCCCAGCCGACGCGATACCACTCGATCAGCGTGAACTCGGGCCGATGGCGCGCGCCACGCTCGCCGCCGCGAAAGGCCGGCCCCATCTGCCACACGTCGCCGCTGCCGGCGGCCAGCAGCCGCTTCATCTCGAACTCGGGCGAGCTCCTGAGCCAGCCGTCCTCGCAGCGCACGCCGGCAACGTCCGGCTCGCACGTCGGCGCGCCGATAACGCACGGGGTCGTGACCTCGAGCACCTCGCGCTCGGCAAAAAAAGCACGCACCGCCTCCATCGCCGCCGCGCGGGCGCGCAGGCGCGCCGTAGTCTCGCCGCTTCCGGTCAAGGCTCCGATGAATGACCGCCCGCGGGCATGCTATGACTTTACCCGGCCGACGTATTCGCCGCTGCGGGTGTCTATCCTCAGCACCTCGCCCTGCTCGACGAACAACGGCACCTTGACCACCGCGCCGGTCTCCAGCTTCGCGGGCTTGACGCCGCCGCTGGCGGTGTCGCCGCGCACGCCCGGGTCGGTGTCGACAACCTTGAGCTCGACGAAGTTCGGCGGCGCCACCATGATCGGGCGCCCGTCGTAGAGCGTCACCGTGCACACGTCCTGCTCGCGGATCCATTGCCGCGCCTCGGCCATCGCCGGGCCGTCGGCGGCGTACTGCTCGTAGCCGGCGGCGTCCATGAAGTGCCACTGCGTGCCGTCGGTATACAGATAGCCCAGCTCGATCTCCATCACGTCGGCGGCCTCGACGGTCTCGCCCGACTTGAAGGTCTTGTCCGTGATGCGGCCATTCAGCAGGTTCCTGAGCTTGACGCGGTTGAACGCCTGCCCTTTGCCCGGCTTCACGAACTCGTTTTCGACGATCGCATACGGCTCGCCGTCGAGCAGGATCTTGAGGCCGCCTCGGAATTCGTTGGTGCTATACTTTGCCACGGTGCCGCTATTATAGGGTCGCATACGCGGTTTTCACCCTGCCGCGGGTCTTGATCAGCCCGGATTCCGAACGTCATTGCCGATGGACACAAGCCGACTGCCCCAGCCGGGAGGCGCCGTCACGGACGCCGAAGAATTGTGTTCTTCGCTGCGTCTCCCGAAGCACCGGACGCGCGCCGGGATACTCGAAAGCTGCCCCGAATTCCCGCTCAAGGTGCCGCGCTCGTGGCTCGCCCGGATGGCCCCGGGCGACGCCGACGACCCGCTGCTGCGGCAGGTGCTGCCGTCTTTGGCCGAGCGCGCCGAAGCCGGCGGCTTCTGCGACGACCCGACCGGAGACGCCGAGGCCGTCGCCGCCGGCGGTATCCTCCGCAAGTACCGCCACCGCGTGCTGCTGATTGCGACCGGCGCCTGCGCGATCCACTGCCGCTACTGCTTCCGCCGCCATTTTCCGTACCGCGAGCACGGCGGCGCGAGGCGCTTACGGGCGGCCGTCGCGTACATCGAAAACCATCCGGACGTCGAGGAAGTCATCGTAAGCGGCGGCGACCCGCTGACGCTTGCGAACCATAAGCTGTTCGATCTGTGCGAACGCCTGGAGGCGGTGCCCCACGTCGCGCGCGTGCGCATACACACGCGGCTGCCGGTGGCGGAACCGGCGCGCCTCGACGACGCGCTGATCGCCTGGTCGAGACGGCGCGCGAAGCCGTACATACTCGTGATCCACGCCAACCATCCGAACGAGATCAACGACGAGGTGCGCTCCGCGCTGCACCGGATGCGGCACTGGACGCTGCTGAACCAGGCGGTGCTGCTGCGCGGCGTCAACGACGGCGCCGAAGTACTGGCGCGACTGTGCCTGCGCTGCTTCGACGCCGGCGTATTGCCGTACTATCTGCACCTGCTGGACCGCGTGCGCGGCGCCGCCCATTTCGAGGTGACCGAGGCTACGGCGCGCGTGCTGATGCGCGAGTTGGGCGCCCGCCTGCCCGGCTACCTGGTGCCGAAATTGGTTCGCGAGACGGCCGGTGCACAAGCCAAGAGCGTACTCGCCTGAACGCGCAACCCTAAGAACCCAGCACCCGCCCTATCCAGAAATACACGATCAGCGCAATGATCGGAATGACCACGAGATTCAGCGCGAAACCGGCCCTGATCATCTCGTGGATGCGGATGTAGCCGGAACCAAACACGATCGCGTTCGGCGGCGTTGCCACCGGCATCATAAAAGCGCAGCTCGCCGCCATCGCGGTCGCCAGTGTAACCGGAACCGGATCGAGCCCCAGGGCCGCGGCGAGCGCGGCGAAGATCGGCACCAGCGCGGTCGTCGTCGCGGTGTTCGACGTGAACTCGGTCAGGAACACGACCAGCGCGACGACCGAGGCGATGATCACGAACTCCGGCAGCCCGGCGAGCGCCGAGGCTTGCGCGCCGAGAATCGAATCCACGCCGCTGGCCTTGATACCGCGCGCGAGCGCGACGCCGCCACCGAACAGCAGCACGATCTCCCACGGCAGGCGCCTGGCGGTCTCCCAGTCCATCGTCATGCGCCGCCGCCCCGCCGGCAGCACGAACAGCAGCACCGCCGCGAGCATCGCGATGCCGGCGTCGGACAGCCCGGCGAGCGGCCTGACGGCGCCGGAGGCGAGCGTTATCTCGAGGTCCTGCAACAGCGGCCTCGTCATCCACAGCACCACCGTCAGCGCGAATACCGACAGCGTGATCCAGCCGCCGCGCTCGATCCGAGGCAACTCGCGCAACTCCTGCTCCAGCATCTCGCGGCTGCGCGCAATCGGCGTCGCCGGCAGCCGGTAGATCACGCGCGTCAACAGCAACCACGTCAACGGCAGCATCACGACGGTTACCGGCAACGCAATGAAGCTCCAGTCGGCGAAACCGATCGCGCGCCCCAACGTGTCGTCCAGGAAGGCCGAGGCGAACGCATTGGGCGCGGTGCCGATGATCGTCGTGATGCCGCCGAGGCTGGCCGCGTAGGCGACGCCGAGCATCACACACAACGCGAATTTGCGGGTGTCGGCGCCCTCCTCGTGCTCGTGATCGAGCAAAGCGACGACGTTGATCGCGATCGGCAGCAGCATCGCGGTGGTCGCGGTGTTCGAGATGAACGCGCTGAGCACGCCGCTGATCAGCATGAAACCCAGCACCAAGCGTCCCGGCCTGTCGCCGACGCGCGCCAGGATCATCAGCGCGACGCGCTTGTCCAGTCCCCAGCGCTGCATCGAGAGGCCGATGATGAAGCCGCCGAGCAGCAGGAAGATCACGCTCGACGCATAGGCGTTGGCGGTCGGCTGCATCTCGAGTATCGAGAACAACGGAAACAACACCAGCGGCAGCAGCCCGGTGGCCGCGACGTGCACCGCCTCGAGAAACCACCAGATCGCCATCCACAGCAGCACCGCGATCACGGCCTTGCTTTGCGACGAAAACGCCCGCCGCACGCCCTCGACGTCGGTATAGGCGTCAGGCAGCCACCAGTACGCGAACGCCGCCGCCAGCGGGCCGGCGACCAGCGCCGTCAGCTTTACGTTCACCTGTTTCCGCGGCAGGCTAGGTCTCGAGGCGCTCGAGCGCGGCGATGCGCCGCGCAAGCGGCGGGTGGCTCGTCAACAGTCTGCGCACGCCGCCGGACACGGCGCCGGAGATGCCGAACGCGGCCATCTCGCCCGGCAGATCCTCGCTTGCATGCGCCCGTTGCAGCCGCCGCAGCGCGGCGATCATGTTGTCGCGTCCGGCGAGTTTCGCGCCGCCGTAGTCGGCGCGAAACTCGCGGCGACGCGAAAACCACATCACGATCATCGTCGCAAAGATGGACAGCACTATCTGGGTAATGATCACGGTGACGAAATAGCCGGGGCCGAAGCCGCGCGATTTGAACACCGCGCGATCCACCACGTGTCCGACCAGGCGCGACAGGAAAATAACGAACGTGTTGACGACGCCCTGGATCAAGGCCAAGGTAACCATGTCGCCGTTGGCGACGTGGCTGACCTCGTGCCCCAGCACCGCCTCGACCTCGTCGCGCTCCATCTGCGCGAGCAGGCCCTCGCTGACCGCGACCAGCGCCTTGTCGCGGAACATGCCGGTGGCGAAGGCGTTTGGCTGCGGCGATGAAAAAACGCCGACCTCGGGCGTCGCGACGCCGGCCCGTTGCGCCTGCCGCGCGACGGTCTCGAGCAGCCAGTGCTCGGTCGGATTCGCCCGTTTTGGCGTGAGCACGCGCACCCCCATCGAGCGCTTGGCCATGGACTTCGACAGCGCCAGCGACACCAGCGAACCGATCATGCCGAACGCCGCCGAGATGATCAGCAGGCCGGTCACGTTGATGCCGGCCTCGGTCTGCGTCAGCCAATGCTCGACGCCGAGCACGCTCAGGGTGAGGTTGAGGACGAAGACTATCGCCAGGTTGGTCGCCAGAAACAGGGCTATTCTCATTGGTTCTCCTCGATGATGCGAACGCGGTCGGGGCGGCGCCACGGCCGCGGCAGCATGCGCCCGCGCCGACCGCGGGCGCCGATATAATACTGCAATTCATCGAAGCCGAACCGCTTGACGCGCCGGCCCGCGTGCAACTCGGCGACGGCGCCCTCGCCCATGCAGGCGGCGTGCGCCAAGTGCTCGCGCCGCTCGCGCAGGCGCTCGCGCGGTATCTGGATGATCTTGTTGCCCTTGCCTTTCGCAAGTTCCGGTATCTCGACTGCTGCGACCACTAACAGATACCCCTCCGACGTGAGCACCAGGACGTACGACGATGACGGATCGGCCATCTTGAACGCGCCGAGCGCGACGGCGCCGGCGGGCAGGCTCATGACCTGCTTGCCTGAGCGGCTGCGCGCCGACAGTTGCTCGAGCGTCGTCACAAATCCGTAACCGAAACTGCTTGCGACGAGGCAGCGTTCGCCGCCGTCGCCGCTCAACACGCATACAAAATCGGCGGCGTCGGCGACGCGGAAACGACTGCTCAACGGTTCGCTGCGCCCGCGCGACGGCAACGTATGCGCCGGCAGGCTGTAGCAACGCCCGGCGGAATCGAGGAACAGCGCGGTGTCGCCGGACTCGCCTTCGGCACAGTCGAGAAAGCCGTCGCCGGCGCGGTATTCCAACTCGCGCGGATCAACGTCGCGGCCACCGAGCGCGCGCACCCAGCCCTGCCGCGACAGCACCACGGTCCGCGGCTCGGAGGCGGCGGCCACGCGCGGCTTGTAGGCCCTGGCCCCGGTGCGTTCGACCAGCCGCGTGCGGCGCTCGTCACCCCAGATTTCGGCGGCGCGCTGCAACTCCTTTTTGACCAGCGTCTTCAGGCGGCGCGGCGACGACAGGCGCACCCGGAGCTGGCCGCGCTCGGCGTCGAGTTCGCCGAGTTCGCGCTCGATTTCGATCTTTTCTATCCGGTTCAGCCGCCTCAGGCGCATGTCCAAAATCGCGCGCGCCTGGTTGTCGCTCAGGTCGAAACGCCTCTTCAGGACTTCTTCCGGGCGCTCCTCGCGGCGCACGATGCGCACGACCTCATCCGCGTTCAAATGCACCGTCAGCAGCCCGCGCAGGATCTCGAGACGCTCCTCGACTTTCGCAAGCCGCCATTGCAGGCGGCGGCGCACCGTCTCCATCCTGAACTCAAGCCACGCCCGCAGCATCTCCTTCAGGTTCATCACGCGCGGCTTGCCGTCCACGTCAATGACGTTCAGGTTCACGCGGTAACCGCGCTCGAGGTCGGTGGCGGCGAACAGAAACGACATCAGATCGTGCGCCGGCACGTCGCGGGCGCGCGGCGCGATGACGATGCGCACCGGATGAGATTCGTCGGACTCGTCGCGCAGGTCCTTGATCAGGCCGCGCATGTCGCCCTGCATTTGCGCGAACAGCTGCGCCATGACGCGCCCGCCCGCGACCTGGAACGGCAGCGACGTGACGACGACGTTGCGCCCCTCGATCTCGTAGGTCGCGCGCACTCGTATCATGCCGGCGCCGGTCTCGTAGATGCGGCGGATCTCATCGCGCGCGTTGATGATCTCGCCGCCGCTCGGGTAATCCGGCCCGCGCACGCACGCGAGCAGCTCGTCGGTGCCGGTGCGCGAGTTCTGCAACAGCCTGACGCAGGCGGCCACGACCTCGCGCGCGTTGTGCGGCGGGACGTCGGTGGCCATGCCGACGGCGATGCCGGAGGCGCCGTTGAGCAGCACGTTCGGCAGTTTCGCCGGCAGGATTTCCGGTTCCTGCAACGTGCCGTCGAAGTTCGGGCGCCAGGCGACGGTGCCCTGGTCGAGTTCGTCGAGCAACGCGCCGCAATACGGCGTCAGGCGCGACTCGGTGTAGCGCATCGCGGCGAACGACTTCGGGTCGTCGGCCGATCCCCAGTTGCCCTGCCCCTCGACCAGCGGATAACGAAACGCGAACGGCTGCGCCATCAGCACCATTGCCTCGTAACTCGCACCGTCGCCGTGCGGATGGTATTTGCCGATGACGTCACCTATCGTGCGCGCCGATTTCTTCGGCTTGGTGCCGGCATTCAGGCCGAGTTCCGACATCGCGTACACGATGCGCCGCTGTACCGGCTTCAGGCCGTCGCCCAGGTACGGCAGCGCGCGATCGAGGATCACGTACATCGAATAGTTCAGGTAGGCGCGCTCGGCGAAGCGCTCTATCGAAGTCTGCTCGACGCGCCGGCGCACCGTCTCCGGCGCGCTCTTTTTCACGCGGCGCGCCAAGGCTCAGCCGGCGTGGGTCGGCGCTCGGCCGACGCTGGTCTCCAACAACCGGGTGCGCCGCTCTATGACGCGGTCGGCGATCTGGGCGAGCGCGCGCTCGAGCCACATCGAGGCGTCGGTGCCCGCCCGGTAGTCGGCGCGCGCGATCGCGTGCACGCGCTCCTGCTCCAACAGGCGGCACGCGACGTCGTGGCGCTCGGGGCTGAACACGCCGAACGTCTTGCCGCCTTCGCGCTTGACGACCGAGAACACCGGCACGTCGCTGGGACCGTCGGCGATATAGATCATCTGCGCAATCGGCACGCGGCGCTTGTCGTGCCCTATCGAGTCGTTGACGCTGATGCGCGCGTTTTTGTTGACGCCCTTGTTGATCTCGAACACCGCGCGCGTCTTGGTGGTATCGTCTAGCACGTAGCCGATGCGCGCAATGCGGCGCGGCTCGTCGTCGCTCTCGAGAAACTCGCAGCCCCAGATGCCGTCGAGATGCGCGGCGAGCGCGCTGCCCTCGATCAGTTTTTTGAGCCCGGTGCTGACGACGTAGTGTTCGATCTTCAATTCATGGCGCCGGTATTTTTCGGCCTCGAGCAGCGTCTTGACGCGCTCAAAAAAGTCGGGCAAGCCGGGATAAAACGCGATACCGCGTCCGAGTTCCACCAGCCGCTCGTTCGATAAATCGGGAAACCTGCCGGCGGCGACGTAGTCGAGTATCCGATTCAAATACAACAACTCCACCGTCACCTGCCCGCAACCGCGCTCGCGATAGCGTTCGGGCAGCGCGTTGACGTCGCGCCAGAACTCGTCC
The DNA here is from genome assembly GCA_965203445.1 of Candidatus Oxydemutator sp. Taxonomy (GTDB): domain Bacteria; phylum Pseudomonadota; class Gammaproteobacteria; order Poriferisulfidales; family Oxydemutatoraceae; genus Oxydemutator. Next base: position 1,937,887 of record OZ241883.1, on the reverse strand, counting down.
TCGTCCACGCCGTAGGCGTCGAACAACACGCGCTGCATGTCTCCGGGAATCAAAGTCTTGTCGAAATCCCAGATCATCGCGATCACGTTCTGCGAAAACGGCGGCGTCATCGAATGTGGCGGCGCGGACATCACACAAGATCGGCGCGTGCGTCTTTCTACTTCTTGGTGATCTTAGGTCCGACGTACGCCACGTAGAGCGGCTTGTCGGCACCTGGCGTCGAGAAGTGGACGCGCAACGGCAGTTGAGGCGCCCGTACCTTGCCGTGCCACGTGCAGAACAAAGCAGCCCCGGCAATCTCCGGATGCGGAAACGTGAGTTCCTTCCTGAAAGTGGCCTTCTCGGTGTCCGAGGAGTCGGAAAACCAAGCGTTGTCACCGGTAAAATGTTTCCGGTATAACTCGTGCCCCTTGGCGGTGCGATTGCCGTGCTCGTCAGAACAATTTTTGAGCTCGTGCAGAACGGCCAGACGCAGCAACAAATTCCTGGCCGCGCTTTTGCCGAAGGGGTGTCCTTGCAACGGCGCAAAACTGTCCGGCAGAAACGTCAGGTTGAAGTATTTCTGCTTTGCCTCCCGCTGCACGTCGTCCCACGTGGAAGGCGGCACGGAAGCCTCGTCGAGGGTGGCCTGCACCTTGTTCACTTTCCAATAGTTGGGAACACCGACGCTCTTCACCGATTCATTCTCGTGCCAATCCACCTCCAGGGGCGAGGACAGCCACGCGGACGGCTCCATACTCACGACGTGGCAGTCAATGCCGTGCAGAAGGCAATAAGCCGCCTCCCCGAGCGCGTGGTTCGTGACAACGCCACCATTGCATTCCAGCAAATCGTCGCCACCATGTCGCCGAACGTCCTCCCAGAAAGGCCCGTGGCGCGTCAGCCAGAGCATCAGCGCAGTACACTTGTCCCTGCTCAGGCGCTGAACCGCCTTCTGCATCGGCATATCACTCATCACGGATGCAGAAGCAACGTTGCGGTGGCACTGCAATTCCCGTCCATAGCGACGCGCCAGTTCCCGAATGGACATCACGCGCCCAATCGCCTGCTCGAAGGTCGCAAGGTCGTGAAACTGTCCATGGATCGAGAGGTCGTTGAAGAGAAGCTCCACGTCAGTTTCCTTCTTCCCCCCAGCCCGCGAAATAGTTTGCATCCTTGTCGAATTGGTCGAAAAACCCTTGCGGCCAGGAGTCGAGGTTGCCGAAAGCGTCCATTGCGGGGCTGATTACCTGGGGGTCGCCGGCGGAACGCGGGCGGAAAAAATGAGTCGCCACTTGATCCGGAGCCAGCAGACCTTGTTTAACCGCACGCCGAACGCCGTTCAGCACGTGATCGCTGTGCGTCTCGACGAATATCTGCATTCCGGCACTCGCGACCTCGGCCATGAACTCCCCCATCAGCGCTTGGCCAGCGGGATGGAGATGCACTTCCGGGTTTTCTATCAAAATAATATCGCCTTTGGACGCGGACAGGGCGGCCACCACGATGGGCAGGCACTGCGTAAGGCCAAATCCGGTGTGAACCGGGCGGTGGAATTCCGTGTCATCCGACGTGCGCAAACCCAAAGTCACGGCGCCTGTGCGCGGCGCCCGTTGTACGTCCAAGGAGCAGCCCGGAAAGAAAGTTCGCATGCGCGCCTCGATCTGGTGAAATCGTCTGGGGGGAATTTCCGGCAAAGCAAGAGCGTCCGGCACGTCTGCATCGCGCCCCCAATGCAACACGCTCACCGCGTGCTCCCCCTTAGGCCCCACGACGTTCACGACCAGCGGATCCTCGAGGGCGTACGCCTCCTGAGGTGCCACCCGTTCGGCAGTGATATAAGTCAAGCCGTGTAAGCGCCCGACCAGCGATGCGACCGCCTCTTCCAATTTTTTGTCGAGGGGCAACAAGTAGCGCAACTCACGTGGCGTCTCGAGCGCCTGCTCATTGACAACGACGCGCCGAACCGCCAGAGACATGTCGCGCCTGTCTCCCTCGAACGTCCAGCCGTAGTCATTCTCGTCATCCGTCAACATGATCTCGAAGCCGCCCCGCCCGAACACCTCGTTGACGACGTCCGGCGTGGCGCCCAACCGGACTACGGTTCCATTGAGCGCAAGCCGCGTCGCCCATTCGTGTTCGCGCATAGTCTGGTGCAGCAGCACCAGGGCCTGCAAGACGGACGACTTGCCGGAGGCGTTCGCCCCGGTCAGAAGGGTCAGCGGCGCCAAGGGCAGCCGCAGTCGCTTAAAACATTTGAAGAGGCTCAGCTCAAGCCGTGTCAGCACCGAACACCTCTTTGAACATCGCGTCGGCCATCGAGAAACGGCATTTTATCCGCTTGATATTGCTGGTACTGTGCATGATCGCGGGCACAAATTCCTCATTCTCTATGAGTCGGTAAAACGCGCTCCTCATCTCATCGGCCTTGCTCAACACCAGTCCCTGCGGGTAGCGGGAAAGACCCGTTGACATTACGTCCCAAAGAGAGGCATTGATCACGCTGCGTCTCTCCTGGTCTCGACGATGTCTCCTGAAAGCATGCCTACCAAACAGGCGGTAATTGTTTTCGAGCGTGGTCTTGAGCTGCAAGGACAACGCCGGCAAAGAAGCCTGCTGATCATTCATTTTCTTAAGGCCGGCCGCCAAAAACTGATCCATGTCTTTGTAATCCTCAAGCCCCAGGATCTGAAACGAGCAGAACCGGTTGACAAATTCACGATCTCTCATCGTCGAGGACTTCAGGCTGCTTCCGGTTGCCTTGACAAAGATTTCCTCTTGGGATTGCTTCTTCAGAAATCGCGTCGCCTCCCCCATGTACAAGGAGTTGCGCATCTGCTGCCGAGTCAGAGGCACGCCGCTGTTGACGCGCTCAAAGATGTCCAGGCGGGTTTGCTCGGGAACTTTGGCATCAATGACATAGAGGATCAGGTTGCAATCCTCGACGCGATTCTGGAGCTTGGGATGCAAATCCCGGAAGTGTTGTTTGTCCAATTCTGAATGCTCTGGAAGCTTGAGACGAAGATCATTGTTCACAAAACGCTGAAAAGTCGAAAGCCTTTGTAGACCATCCACCACCACCATACGTCCATTGTCGTCTTCGGCCAGATAGAACACCGGCAGAGGGATTCTCATCATGACCGACTCGATCAGCTTGCTCTGCTTGTCTTTGTTCCAGATAAAGTCACGCTGAAAATCGGGGTCCATGACGAACATGCCCTTTTCTATTCGGCGCAATACGTCATGTACCGTACGAGCCTCGGTGCGGATCATCAAGGCGTCTATCGGGTAGCCACCCAATAAACCAAGCTGATCTCCCCCCAGACCTTCAACCTGCTCGGTTTGCTCAGCGTCCGACGCGGCAGTCATATGTGGATTCTCTTCCGGCATGGTTCGCGCGGCGGGCATTCGATAAGCATCGCCACACACTATGATAACGCAAGACACTCAATGCAGCGGCGCTGCACCGACCCCCAAAACCGCAAATGCGGCGGCGCGGACATCAGACAAGATCGGCGCGTGCGCCTTCCGCCTCGAGCCAGCGCTTTCTCTCCGGCGAGCGTTTCTTTTCGAGCAACATGTTCATCAACGGCAGCGGATCGTCGTCGCAGGTCAGTTGCATCAGGCGACGGCTCGCCGGCGCCATAGTGGATTCACGCAGTTGCGCGGGGTTCATCTCACCCAACCCTTTGAAGCGAATTACCCGCGCTCCGCCGGTTATCTTCGCCAGCAACGCGTCGCGGTCTTTTTCATCCTGTGCGTAGTACACGTCTTTGCCGGCGTCTATCCGAAACAACGGCGGCATCGCGACGAAGATTCTGCGCGCCTCGACCAGCGGGCGGAAATGTTTCAGGAACAGCGCGATCAGCAGCGTCGAGATATGCAGGCCGTCGGAGTCGGCGTCGGCGAGGACGCAGATTTTGCCGTAGCGCAGGCGGCTCAGGTCGGCGCCGCCCGGCGCGACGTTTATCGCGGTCGCAATGTCGTTGATCTCCTTCGAGTCGAGGATCTCGCCGGTGTCGCTCTCCCAGGTGTTCAGGATCTTGCCGCGCAGCGGCAGCACCGCCTGAAACGCCTTGTCGCGCGCCTGCTTCGCCGAGCCGCCGGCGGAATCACCCTCGACCAAAAACAGCTCGGACTCCTCGACGTCGCCGGCAAGGCAGTCGGCCAATTTGCCGGGCAGGCGCGGGCCGGAAACGCGCGCGCGCTTCGTCGTCTTCCTGCGTTTGCGCGCCTGCGCGTCCTCCAGCACCAGCTCGACCAGCGCCCCGCCGGTCGCCGGCTGCGCGCTGAGCCACAGGCTGAAAGCGTCGCGCACCAGCTTTTGCGTCAACGCGCCGCCCTCTCTCGACGCCAGACGCTCCTTGGTCTGGCCGGCGAAACGCGGCTGCTCGAGCTTCAGCGACAGCACGAAGCCGATGCGCCGCCAGACGTCGTCGGGCGCGAAAGAAGCGCCGCGCGGCAGCAGGTTGTGCAGCTCGGCGAACTCGCGTAGCGCCTCGGTCAGCCCGGTGCGCAGCCCCGACACGTGACTGCCGCCCTGCGGCGTCGGCACGAGATTGACGAAGCTCTCGGCGGGCGCGCCAGCGTCGGCGTCGAACCAGTTCAGGCACCAATGCAACTCCTGCGCCTGGGACTCGTGGCGCCCGCAGAAATCCTGCTCCAGCAACGCCGCGGCGTCGCCGCAACGCTCGGTGAAATACTGCCGCAGGCCGTCCTCGTAGCGGCAGCGTTGCAGCTCGCCCGCGTCCTCCGAGCAAAGACGGGTCGTCAGGCCGGCGCATAGCACGGCCTTGGCTTTCAGCAGGTTCTTCAGCTTGTCGGTCTGGAACTCGGACCCGTCGAAAAATTCCGGGTCGGGCCAAAAGCGGATCTCGGTGCCGGTGTCGCGCTTTTTCAGGCCGCGCAGGACCTTCAACTCCGAGGTCCGGCGCCCGCTCTCAAAAGCCATGCCGTATTCCTTGCCGCCGCGCTTAACGCGCACCTCAAGGCGCGACGACAGCGCGTTGACTATCGAGATACCGACGCCGTGCAGGCCGCCGGCGAAATGGTAGTGGCGCCCCGAGAACTTGCTGCCGGCGTGCAGCGTCGTCAGGATGACCTCGACACCGGGCCGTTTGCGCGACGGGTGCGGGTCCACCGGCATACCACGCCCGTCATCGGCGACCGTGACCGAACCGTCGTCGTGCAACGTCACCTCGACCCGCGTCGCGTACCCGGCCAGCGCCTCGTCCACGCCGTTGTCCACCGCCTCCTGCACGAGATGCGTCGGGTCGGACGTGTCGGTGAACATCTCCGGGCGCTTGCGCACCGGTTCGAGGCCACTCAGGATTTCTATGTCGGCGGCGTCGTACCGCTGTTTTCGAGGTCGGCTAGGCATCGGCGTTCGCGGGCGGCCTGCTATTATCCCCGCATTGCCGCCGTATGAAAACCTCGAAAGACACCGCGACCGACGCCCTTGCGATCCTGGCGCCCGAAGCCAGCGGCGTCGTGTCGGCGTCGGCGGGCACCGGCAAAACCTGGCTGCTGGTGTCGCGCCTGTTGCGCCTGCTGTTGGAGCGGCGCGTGCCGGCCTCGATTCTCGCGATAACGTTCACGAACAAGGCCGCCGACGAGATGCGCGAGCGCTTGATGGCGCGGCTGCTGGAGTGGAGTGCGATGAACGCCGAAGATCTGCGCAAGTCGCTGCGCGAGATCGGCGCGCGTGATACGGGGCCGGTTCGCGCGCGCGCGATGAACCTGTACGAGGAACTGCTGCGTGCGCCGGAACCGGTGCAGATCACGACTTTCCACGCCTTCTGTCAGCAGATACTGCGATTGTTTCCGATGCAGACCGAGGCGCCGCTGAACTTTCAGCTGGCCGAGGCGCTCGAAGGCTTGTTGCGCGTGCAGGCGGTGGAACAGCTGTTCGCCGAAGTCACGCACGGGGACGACGAATGCGCGCGCGCGCTCGACACGCTGTTCGATCTGTGCAACGGGGTAGACAACGCACGCGGCGCGCTCGAGGAGTTTCTGCGGCACCGAAACGATTGGCAGGCTTACGTGCAAGGCGGCGGCGAGCGGCCGAAATCGGCGGATGGCGGCGGCTGCGCCGAAGTGCTGGGGGGATTCTGGAGCGAGCAGGCGCGCGCGCGCGTCGCGGGCTACGCCGAATTGATTGCAAGACACAAGACGGAGACCAATCTTCGACGGGCCGAACGGCTGCATGCGCTGGCGGTGCGCGAGACGCTAGACCGCGCAGCCTTCGTGGAATTGCGGGCATGCTTTTATCAAGCCGGCGGCAAACCGCGCCGCGAACCCGGCGGCAAACCGCTGGTCAAAGCGCTCGGCGAGGAAAACGCGGCACGGCTGAGCCTGGAACATCGCGCGCTCGTCGAGGACCTCGGCAATGTACACGAACGCCTGCTGCGACGCGACAACGAGCGGCTGAACGCCGCGTGGTGGCGCGCCGGCAGGCGCCTTTGCGACATATACGCCGATCTGAAGCGCGACAACGGCCTGCTCGATTTCGACGACCTCGAGTTCATGGGCGAACGGCTGCTGCGCGATGGGCACGACCCGCAGGAACGCCTGGCCAACCGCATCGAGCACGTGTTGATTGACGAATTCCAGGACACCAATCCGACCCAATGGCGCCTGCTGGAACCCTTGCTCTGCGAGATCGTGTCGCGCGAGGGCGGCAGCCTGTTCATCGTCGGCGACGTCAAGCAGTCCATCTACGGTTTCCGCCGAGCCGACCCGGAATTGCAGCACGAAGCCGACGATTGGCTGCGGCAAAGACGTCCGGACAGCCTGCACCCGACAATGGACAAGTCGCGCCGCTCGGCGCGCGCCGTGATCGAGTTCGTCAACCGCGTTTTCGGCGGGGCCGCCGGAAAAGAAGGCCCGACGGCGCCCGCCGGTTTTGCGACGCACGACACGTTTTGCGACACCGACGGCGGCGTGCGCGTGTTCGAGTTGCACCAGGCGGAAAAGGCGCCGCAGCAGGAATGGCGCAACCCGTTGCGGGAGCCGCTCGCGGAATCGCAGTTCGCGGCGCGGCGCGAGGCGAAAGAAATCGCGCGCACCATCGTCCAACTCAGGGAAAACCGACTTCCCATCAGAGAACACGAACAAGTGCGCGAGTTTCAGTGGCGCGACGCGATGATACTCGCGCGACAGACGACGCATTATCCGGTGTTCTTGCAGGCGTTGCGCACCGCCGGCGTTCCCTCGGTCAGCGCGCGCGAGCAAAACTTTGTGACCAGCCTGGAGGCGTCGGACCTGATCGCACTGCTGGAATTTCTGCGAAACCCATACCGCGACGACGCCCTCGCCCAGGTGCTGCGCTCGCCGATTTACTCGCTGGGCGACGAACAATTGCTTGCCATCGCTCGCGCGCCGGGCGATTGCTGGCGTGACAAGCTCGCGCGCCTCGGCGGGAACGGCGGCGGCGCGCCGTGGCATGCCATCGCCGAGCAGCTGGAAGAGTGGGAACGACTGTATGATCGGCTGCCGCCGCACGACCTGCTGGATCGGATTTATAACGAGGCCGACCTGGTGCGCCGCTACCGCGCGTCGGTGCCGGAGCAGGAACGCGAGCGCGTGCGCCGCAATCTCGACTCGTTCCTCGAATACGCGCTCGACCTGCACAGCGGCCGCTACCCCGACTGCGCGCGCCTGCTCACGCATCTGAAAAACGCGAGACGCCTCGCCGGTGCGCGCGCCGACGCGCCGGCGGCGGACGACGGCGACTGCGTGCGACTGTTGTCCATACACGGCGCCAAGGGATTGGAGGCACCGATCGTGTTCCTGGTGGATTGCGCCTTTCGCAGATCGCGCAAGGAAACCTACGGGGCGCTGGTGGACTGGCCGTCCGCCGAGGAGAGGCCGCGCGATTTGGCGTTGCTGCCCGTTGCCAGCGAGCGCGGCGGCGCGTTGCGCGAACTGGTGGAAAAACGCAAACGGAACGAGGAACGCGAAGACGTCAACCTGCTCTACGTAGGGTTGACGCGCGCGAAGCAGTATCTGTTCGTGTCCGCGAACGGCAAGGCAAGCGAGGCGAACTGGTATCAACGGCTGCGCGACGCGGCCGGCGACGACGGCCTGCTCGGCGACGACGCGCTTGCGCGCATCGGCGCGCACTCGCGCCAAGCGCCCACTCAGGAGCGGCACGCGGAGCAAGAGACGACGGCGCCGACGACGGAGGTCGCGGCACCTCGGATCGCGGTCGAGCGCAACCCGAGCCGAATCGAGCGGCGCGGCGACGGCGCCCCCGGCCACGCCCATGGTTCGGAACACGAAGACGGCGCGGCGCGCGGCGCACTCATCCACCGCGCTCTGGAACTCTTGAACACGTGCGCCTGCGGCGATCCCGACGCGCTGCGGCGGCGCCTCGCCGACGAACGACACGAACCGCATGACCAGCTTGACGCCTGGGTGCGCGAGGCGTGGGAGCTGGTGCGCGAACCGCGATTGTCCGAGCTGTTCACGGACGGGCTGTATCAGCGCGTGTTCAACGAGATGCCGCTGCTCTACCAGCGCGACGACGAACAAGTCTTCGGCACGCTTGACCGCTTGTGCGTCAGCGCCGACGCGGCCTGGCTCGTGGACTACAAAACCCACCGCCGCTACGACCCGCAAAAACTGCTCGAAGACTGTCGCGAGCAGATGCTGTGCTACCGGGACGGTGTGGCCAAGCTGTACCCCGGGCGCAAGCTGCGGGTGTCGCTGTTGATGACGGTGGACGGACGGCTGTGCGATTATTAGCTACAAAGACGGCAACCGCCGTCCCGTGCCGTCATTCGTGGGATAATCCCATCGTACACGTCATCCGGCGTTGAACCGCGCTGGAGCGAAGGCAAACCCCGAAAAGCGAAATGCAGCCCATCACCCGGCCTGCGGCCACCCTCTCCCAGAGGGAAGGGTTTCAAGCGCGCAGATCTTCATCCAAGCCGTCGCCATCATAAGCGCAATCCCCTATCAGGTTCTTCGGCTTCGCTTCTATCATGTAAAAGTCAAAACTCAACCGCACCAAGGTCACTTCGTGGTGGTTCGCCGCGTGCGTACTGACCGACAACGGCAGACCATGCCGATCCACTATGGCCATGATTCTGACGCCTTTCCCGCGCTCGGTCCCGTCTATCTCCGCGCCGACCCCTTTGGCCGGGGGGAACATCCCGTCAATAAAACACTCACTCTCGTCCACGGCCCCTTCCTTGCGCAAGTCGTTGGCCAGGTCCACCAACAGATCGCGCAAAGTGTTGTCCGTGCACCACCGTTGAAAACAGCGTGTATAGGGCCAGAAACATTCTGGACAAACGCGCACCCTTGCCTTCCATCAGCAACGGGCCGGCGGTGGCGAGTCCTTTCTGGTGCCATGTTGATGGGCCGGAGTATAATTCTTTGAGGCTGCCCCGAGGCAGGCCGACTCAGGCCGCCCCGGGCGCCCCAAGCCGCTTTTAAGGCCGCCCCGAGAGCAACGTGCATTCCATCGCCATCAATCAGCGTCGGCTTGGCCGCGGGTATCCTCCGTACGTCGTCGCCGAGTTGTCGGCGAACCACAACGGCAGCCTTGAGCGGGCGTTGCGGCTGGTCGAGGTGGCCGCCGAGGCCGGGGCCGAGGCGGTCAAGTTGCAGACCTACCGCGCCGACACGATGACCATAGATTGCGACGCGCCGGAGTTTCAGGCCGGCGGATTGTGGAGCGGCAAATCGCTCTACGAACTATACACGTGGGCGCAGATGCCGTGGGAATGGCACGAACCGCTGTTTGCGCGCGCGCGCGAACTGGGGCTGACCGCGTTCAGTTCGCCGTTCGACGCAAGCGCCGTGGAGTATCTGGAGCGGCTTGCGGTTCCGGCCTACAAGATCGCGTCGTTCGAGCTGGGCGACGTGGCGCTGATCGGTCGCGCCGCGGCCACCGGCAAGCCGCTGATCCTGTCGACCGGCGCCTCCGATCTCGGCGAGATCGAGGAGGCGGTGGCCGCCGCGCGCGCCGCCGGGTGCCGCGAACTCGCGCTGCTGCACTGCGTAAGCGCCTACCCCGCGGCTCCCGGCGACTACAGCCTCGGCGTCATCGCCGACATGGCGCGGCGCTTCGACGTTCCCGTCGGCCTGTCCGACCACACTACGGACGACGCCACCGCAATCGCCGCGGCCGCCCTCGGCGCCAATATCATCGAGAAACACTTCACGCTGAGCCGCGACGACGGCGGCCCGGACGACAGTTTCTCGTTGGAGCCGGCGGCCCTGAAAAAACTGTGCCGCGGCGTAAAAACCGCGTGGGAGTGCGCCGGCAAGGTCGCCTACGGGGTGAAAACCGGCGAGCGCGACGCGCTGCAATTCCGCCGTTCGCTCTATGTGGTTAAGGACGTGCGCGCCAGCGAGACGCTTACGGCGGACAACGTGCGCAGCATCCGCCCCGGGCGCGGCTTGGCGCCGAAACACCTGGACGAAGTGTTGGGCAGGAGCGTCGCCTGCGACGTCGCGCGCGGAACCCCGCTGTCGTGGAAGTTGCTCGTTTGAACGCTATCGAGGGACGGCCGCGGGCAACACGGCGATCCGCTCGGCGCGCGCGGCGTTCGCCAAGGCGCGATCCAGCGTGGCCAGCGGCAGCGAGCGGCGCGCCGCCAGTTCCAGATAAACGGCGTCGTACACGCTCAAGTCGTGGCGCATCGCAAGAGACGCGGCCTTTTCCATCGTCGCGTGCGAAAAAATCGCGTCGAACTCGACCGGCAGGACGGCCACGTGGCCACGCAGCCGTTCGTGCATGGTCTCGTCAATGCGCCCGGCGCGACGCGCCGCGAGCACCGCGTTGTTCATCTCGAACGACCACAGCGCCGGGGCCAAGGCCGGTTGCAGGATGACTTCATCAAGCAGCGAGTCCGCGGCCGCGTTACTTTCGTCCGGCAGCAGCCACGACAACGCCACCGAAGCATCAAGCACGAACGGGTAGTTCAAAAACGCTGCCCGCGACGGGTCAAGTCGCGCAGGCTCTCGCCCTCGCCCAACAACTGCCCAAGCCGCAGGCCGGAATCCGCCAATGCCGAGCGCGTCTCGCGCAGCTCGGAAACGACGCGGCGCATCGCGTCCGCGCCGATGCGCGAGAAGGGAATCAGTTCGGCCACGGGCTGGCCGTGGCGGGTAATGACAAACTGTTCGCCGTCGCGCACCTTGTCCAGCAATCGTGAAAGATTGGTCTTTGCCTCGTAAGCACCGATCTCAGACATTTTTTGCCTCCATTCAGATTGGTCGGCGACCAGTCTAAACTGTTTTGGATGAGGTGTCAAATTGCTGTTGTCATAAATAAGACATATTTGCTATTTATCCTTATCTGATAAGGCTTTTCACCCGATGAACCTTACCCAGATCACACTCGCCACCCTCGCAATCAGCGGCGCGGCCTATGCTATTGCGTCCTGGCGCGCGACCCGCTTTGCATCCGGGCACGGCGCGTGCAAATCGCGCCCGGTCTATTACGGCTGGTACGCGGCTTTGTGGTGCGCGCTTCCGGCGTTGTCGGTGGTGGTGCTGTATCTGATTATCGAGCCGCGCCTGCCCGACGCCGTGCGCAATCCTTTTCAGACGGGCGGCCACCTGGGACTGGTCACGCTGCTCGCGTTGACGCTGGGCGCTGCGCTCACCTTCAGCCAGCGCCGCCTGCGCCCGACCTACAACTCGCGCAGGAGCATCGAGCGCCTAATCAAAAACGGCCTGCTGACGTGCTCGACCATCGCGGTGTTCACGACCATAGGCATTGTGCTGTCGGTGCTGTTCGAGGCGATGCAGTTCTTCGGCTTGGTGCCCATCGTCGAGTTTCTGTTCGGTCTCGAGTGGAGTCCGCAAATGGCCATCCGCGAGGATCAGGTCGGTTCCTCCGGTGCCTTCGGCGCGGTGCCGCTGCTCGCCGGCACGCTGCTGATCTCGCTCGTCGCGATGCTGCTGGCGGCGCCGCTCGGCCTGATGTCCGCGATCTACCTCGGCGAATACGCCAACGAACGCATCCGCTCTTACGCCAAGCCGACGCTCGAGATTCTGGCCGGCATACCGACCGTGGTCTATGGATTCTTCGCGGTGTTGTGGGTGGCGCCGACGATCCGCGACGCGGCGACGTCGTTCGGCCTCGCCGGTTCCTCCGAAAGCGCGCTGGCCGCGGGCACGGTCATGGGCGTCATGCTGATTCCATTCATCTGCTCGCTGTCCGACGACGTCATCGTCGCGGTCCCCAAGAGCCTGCGCGACGGTTCCCGCGCGCTCGGCGCGACGCGTTCGGAGACGGTGCGCAAGGTGGTGTTGCCGGCGGCGCTGCCCGGCATCATCGGCGGGCTGCTGCTCGCGGTCTCGCGCGCCATCGGCGAAACCATGATCGTCGTCATGGCCGCCGGCCTGTCGGCGCGCCTGACCGCCAACCCGCTCGAATCGGTCACCACCGTCACCGTGCAAATCGTCTCGCTGTTGACCGGCGACCAGGAATTCGACAGCCCCAAGACCCTGGCCGCCTTCGCCTTGGGCCTGACGCTGTTCGCCATCACCCTGCTCTTGAACGTCATCGCGCTACAGATCGTGCGCCGTTACCGTGAACAATACGAATAAGGCCGCGACGCCGACCTTGACCAAGGTGCGCGCCAGCCTGGCGCACCGCTACCGCGCGGAAAGACGCTTTCGGAGGGTGGGGCTGGCGGCGGTCGTGCTCGGTCTGTCGTTCGTGGTGTTGCTGTTCTCGTCGCTCATCATGGCCGGCCACGGCGCCTTCTCGCAGACGTTCTTCCGTCTCGACGTCGTCCTTGCGGCGGAGGACTTCCCCGGATACGACGCCTCGCGGCAGCCCTCGCAAGAGGCGCTCGAGCGCGCCGACTACCGCGCCCTCGTCAACCGTTCGCTGCTGGCGCTGTTTCCCGAGGCGCGCTCGCGGCGCGAGCGCAAGGCCCTGCGCAAACTCGTCAGTTCCGGCGCCGCCTACGATCTGCGCGCGCAAATCGCCGCCGACCCGTCGCTGATCGGGCGCGGCGCGGTGACGTTCTACGCGCTGGCCGACGACGAGGCCGACCTGTTCGCCAAAGGCAGGATAGACCGCGCGCTCGCGCAGGACAGCCGCCGCGTCACCGACGAGCAGATCGCGTGGCTCGACGAACTGGCGGCCGCCGGCAGGATCGAGCGGCGCCTCAACCGCAATTTCTTCACGCGCGGCGATTCCAGGGAACCCGAGCAGGCGGGCATATTGGGCGCGTTGACCGGTTCGTTCTTCGCGCTGTTGGTCGCGTTTTTGCTGTCCTTCCCCATCGGCATCGCGACCGCCGTCTACCTCGAGGAGTTCGCGCCGAAAAACCGCCTGACCGATCTCATCGAGGTCAACATCAACAACCTGGCGGCGGTGCCCTCGATCATCTTTGGGCTGCTCGGACTCGCGGTGTTCCTGAACTTTTTCGGACTGCCGCGCTCGGCCTCGCTGGTCGGCGGCATCGTGCTCGCGCTGATGACCCTGCCCACGATTATCATCGCCGCGCGCGCCGCGCTGAAGGCGGTGCCGTCGTCCATACGCCAGGCCGCGCTGGCCGTCGGCGCGTCGCCGACGCAGACGATACTCCACCACGTGCTGCCGCTGGCGATGCCGGGCATCCTGACCGGCGCCGTCATCGGCATGGCCCAGGCGCTCGGCGAAAGTGCACCGCTGCTGATGATCGGCATGGTCGCGTTTATCGTCGACGTGCCCGGCAATTTCACCGATCCGGCGACCGCCCTGCCGGTGCAAATCTACCTGTGGGCGAACCAGGCCGAACGTTCCTTTACCGAACTCGCGGCCGCCGCCACGCTGGTGTTGCTGGCGTTTTTGATCGTCATGAACCTGAGCGCGGTGATACTCAGAAAGACGTTCGAGAACCGCTGGTAGGCCGGCGCCAAACGCAACCGGACGGACAAACGAATGGACAGCCAGGAAAAAATCGAGACCGTCGGCACCATCGCCGTCGCCAATCCATACATGCAGGTGCGCGACATGAACGTCTACTACGGCGACAAGCATGCGATCAAGAACGTCAGCCTCGACATCGCCAACAACGAGGTCATCGCGATGATCGGGCCGTCGGGCTGCGGCAAATCCACCTTCCTGCGCTGCTTGAACCGCATGAACGACACGATAGAGGACTGTCGCGTCAGCGGCACCGTGACCCTCGACGGCAAGAACATCTACGACCGCAGGATGGACACCGTAGAGTTGCGCGCGCGCGTCGGCATGGTGTTTCAGAAGCCCAACCCGTTCCCGAAGTCCATCTACGACAACGTCGCCTACGGGCCGCGCATCCACGGCCTCGCCAGGGACCGCTACGAACTCGACGAAATCGTCCACACCAGCCTCGAAAAGGCCGGTTTGCTGCACGAGGTCGCAGAACGCCTGAACCAGCCGGGTACCGGCCTGTCGGGCGGTCAGCAACAGCGGCTGTGCATCGCACGCGCGATCGCGGTCAACCCGGAAGTCATCCTGATGGACGAACCGTGCTCGTCGCTCGATCCGATAGCCACCGCCAAGATCGAGGAATTGATAGACGAACTACGGCAAAACTACGCGATTCTTATCGTCACCCATTCGCTGCAACAGGCGTCGCGCGTGTCGCAGCGCACCGCCTACTTCCACCTGGGCAACCTCGTCGAGGTCGAGAAGACCGAGACCATCTTTACCGACCCGCGCCACGTGCTGACCGAGCAGTACATCACCGGGCGTTTCGGCTGACGGCGTCCCCGATCTCGGCCACGCGCGCCGCCGGGAAACGACAGCAGAACGTGCTGCCTTTGCCGGGCGCGCTTGCGATCTCCAACTTCGCGTCGTGGCGGTTCAGCACGTGCTTGACGATGGCCAGGCCGAGACCGGTGCCGCCGGTCGTGCGCGAACGATCCTTGTCGGCCCGGTAGAAGCGCTCGGTCAGGCGCGGCAGGTGGTGGGCCTCGATGCCGACGCCTTCGTCGGCGACGCAAAAACGGGCGCCGCCTTCGGCGTCGCGCTCCCACGACAACGTGATCGCGCCGCCGCCCGGGGAATAGCGCACGGCGTTGCCGACCAGGTTCGAGAACGCGCTGTGCAGCCTGGCGCGGTCGCCGCGAACGCCGAAACCACGGGCGACGCGCGTAACGACGCGGCAGTGCCCGTCGGGATCGAGTTCGCGGACGTCGCGCGCAAGCGTCGTCGCCAGACCGCCTATGTCGACGACGTCGGCGTCCCCTTGTTCGCGCGCCATCACGTCGAGTTCGCTCAGTTCGAGCAGATCGCTTACGATGCGCTGCATGCGCACGCCCTGCCCGCGCATGTTGACCAGCGCCGCGTCGAGGCGCCGGTCCACGCCGCGCTCGCAGGCCTCGTCGAGCACGTCGAGATAACCCAGCACGACCGTAAGCGGCGAGCGCAATTCGTGCGAGACGTTCGCTATCAAGTCGCGGTTCATCGTCTCGAGCTTCTGCAAGCGCGACAGGTCGTCCACCAAAATCAGCCGGTGGCGGCGGGCGTACGGCAGCACGCAAACGCCGGAAAAAGACGACGCCGACGTCGTCATCTCGACGGTGTGCCCGAAACGATCCTCGGAGTAGCATCGCAAAAAATCGGGATTGCGTATCAGATGGAAAACGTTGGCGCCGCGATCCTGATCGGACTTCAGGCCGAGCAGCGCCGCGGCCGCGCGATTGAACCAGACGATGTCCCCGTCCTCGCGCGTCAACACCAAGCCGCGCCCGCCCCCCGTCTCTTCGAGGAGCGCCAAGTCGCGCACCGCGCCCTGCTCCTCGCCGCCGCCCTCGTGCAGCCATTCGGCGATAGCCGCATAGACGCTCGACCACAGCCCGCCGACGCCGCTAGGCGCCACTGGAGCGCGCTTTGCGAGCCACTGGCGCAGGCGGTACAGCTGGCGCAGCTGGAGCAGCGAAAACAGCAGCAGCGCCAGAAATCCGAACGCCGCGACGTGGCCGAAAACCGCGCCGAGCGACAGTCCGGCGGCGACAAAAAGCGATAGCGGAAGCAGACCGTGGCGCAGTAATTCCCGCATCACCGCGCCGTCGGCGGCTGGAAACAATAGCCGACGCCGCGCACGGTGACGACGGCGCCGGCGTAGCCGCAAGCGGTCAGCGCCTTGCGCAGCCTGCCGATCGAGACGTCCACGGTGCGCTCCTCGACGAACTTGTCTATGCCCCAGACGGCGTCGAGTATGCGCCGGCGCGTGAACACGCGTTTCGGCTGGAGCACCAGAAAATGCAACAGGTCGAACTCGGTCGGGCCGATTGCGACCGGCCGCCCGGCGATCTCCAGGCGACGCTGGATTGGGTCGAGCGAGAGCGCGCCGCTTTCAACTTTTTCCAAGCCCTTGTGGGGCTTCGTGCGCCGCAGCAGGGCCTTGATGCGCGCGCTCAGCTCGCGCTTGAAGAACGGTTTTGTCACGTAATCGTCGGCACCCGCGGACAGGCCGGCGATTCTATGATCCTCGTCGGTTTTCGCGGTCACCATGATGATCGGCAGATCGCGCGTCGCGGGATTGGCGCGGATGCTGCGCACCAGACCGACGCCGCTCATGCCGGGCATCATCCAGTCTATCAACACGAGGTCCGGCACGTGGCGGCGTATCTTGTCGAGCGCCTGGCCGGCGTCGAACGCCCGGCTTACGCGATAGCC
Source organism: Candidatus Oxydemutator sp. (assembly GCA_965203445.1). Lineage (GTDB taxonomy): Bacteria > Pseudomonadota > Gammaproteobacteria > Poriferisulfidales > Oxydemutatoraceae > Oxydemutator. The sequence goes on along the minus strand of OZ241883.1, from coordinate 1,921,284 downwards.
TTCGCCGCCGAGCGCGAAATAAAGCATTTCGCAGACCGCCGGTTCATCGTCCACCACCAGGATCTCGGCGGCGCTCACGTGGACGCCTTGCGGATTCCGTCACGAAACATCGCCGACGCACCCCAGCACGACCGAGAAGTAATCGTCGTCCGACACGTAGTGCTTGTCGACGATAAAGCCGCTCTGCCGGAACAGCGTGGACAGGCAGTCGTCGGTGAACTTGCGGCTGGTCTCGGTGCGGATCGAGTCGCCGGCATCCATTTCAAGATAGCGCGCAAGGCATCCAAAATATACCCGCTGGGAGGTGCCCGCCACCAGATGCATTTCGACGTGCCTCTGGTGCTCGTCGAAGAATGCGCGATGCTCGAAATTGTCCGACACGAAATCGGCGCCCAGCTCCCCGTTCAACACGTTCAGCACGTTGCGGTTGAAGCGCGCGGTCAGGCCGGCGGCGTCGTCGTAGGCCGCGTTCAGCACGGCCGTGCGCTTGACGCGGTCGGCGCCCAACAGCAGCATGCCGCCGGCGCCCAGCAGCGAGCGCACGTCGGTCAAGAACCGAACCGCCTCGGCGGCGTCGAAATTGCCTATCGTGCTGCCCAGAAACACGCCCAGGCGTCTGCCGCCGGCCAGAGCGACGTTGCCGAGACCGGCGCCGTAGTCCCCGATCAGGGCGCGCACGCGCAGCCACGGATACTCGTCCATCAGCCGTCGCCCCGCCTCCTCGACCACGTCGCGGCAGATGTCCATCGGCCAGTAGGTGCAACGCAGGCCCTGGCGCGCGCAGGCGTCCAGCAGAAAGCGGCTTTTGCGCGACAGGCCGCTGCCGAACTCGATAATGTGGTCGGGGCGGACGCGGCGCACGATCTCGTCGGCGCACTGCCGCAGCAGGGCGCTCTCGGTGCGCGTCAGATAGTATTCCTCGGTGTCGCAGATGCGGTCGAAAAGGCGCGAACCCTCGGTGTCATAGAAGTACTTCGGGGGCAGCGTGCGCGGCGTGCTGAACAGCCCTTCCAGGACGTCTTCCGCCAGCGTGCGCACCGCAAGACGCGGCTCGACGTCGGTACACGAAAAAGGCCGTTCCTTCTCGGCGGCTGGCTGCTTCATCTTTTTGGAGCGCTGACGGGCACTTCGACGAAGCTATGATAACACGCATCAGGCGACGTCGTTTTGCGGCCGCTATATAATGGTTGCATGTGCCGCCTCGCTGCCTACCTCGGAAAACCTCTTTTACTCAAGGAGTTATTGCTCGAACCTGAGCATAGCCTTTACATCCAGTCGTGGCAACCGCGCGAGCTTGCCTACGCGAAACTGAACGCCGACGGCTTCGGTTTCGGCTGGTATCTGGAGAACGGCCGTCCCGCCGCGTACCGCAGCCCGGCGCCGATCTGGGCCGACGCCAATCTCGAAAGCCTCGCGCGCACGTTGCGCCGCGACCTCTGGCTTGCGATGGTACGCAGCGCGACCCCGGGCTACGCCAACGACCGGCACAACACGCAACCGTTCCACGACGAGTCGCTGCTGTTTCTGCACAACGGCTTCGTCGAAAACTTCCAGCGCGGCTTGCGCGCGTCGCTGCTCGGGAAGCTCGACGCCGACGTGGAGGCGGCGGTGCGCGGCCTGACCGATTCGGAATACCTGTTCGCACTGTTGCGCCAGATGCGCCGCGACCACCCCGGCGACGGCGTCGCCGACTCTCTGCGACGCACCGTCGCCTGGATCGAGCGGCACGCCGGCGGCGACCGCGCGCTGCTGAACTTCATCATAAGCGACGGCACCGCGCTGTACTGCGTGCGCTGCGCGTTACACGATGACGCCCCGTCGCTCTACCATCTGTACGACGGCCGGCGCGCGCTGGTCGCATCGGAACCTCTGACGTCGGCGGAAGACTGGCGCGCCGTGCCCGCCGCGTCGGTGCTGGTCGTAACGCGCGACTCCGATCCCGTAGTGACGCCCTTATGAACGCCTTATGAACGATCCGGCCTCAGTGCGCCTGGTGCGCCGCCTGCGGCGACTACAGGAAACCATCCTCGCGCTGATCGCACCGCTCGGCGACGCCGAATGCCGCGAGCAGTACCACGTGGACTTAAGCCCCATCGGCTGGCACGTCGGCCATACGATTTTTGTCGAGGATTTCTGGCTGCACAAGGAAACGTTGCGCGACGGGGAGCACGCGCTCTACGTCCCGGAAAACAGTATCAAGGCCGAGCGCGGTGCGCGGCTGCCGGAAAAGATAGCACTCGTGGACGACGCGCGACGGCGCCAGCGCGCCAACGTCCGCCTGTTGCAAACGCCGCACAAGCAACCGGCGGGCACCGACGACTACCTGCTGAAATTTCTGGTGCAGCACCACGCCCAGCACGTCGAGACGATGCGCATGGTGCTGACGCAGCGCCAACTCAGGCTGTGCAGGCAGCGCGACCACGCGCGCGGACTCACGCAGGCCGCTCCGGTGCGGCGCGAAGCCGTGCACGTGGCCGCGGGCGAATACGAAATCGGCGGTGTTGACGACTGGTCGTTCGACAACGAACTGCCGCGCCACGGGAAAAGGATGAAGTCTTTTGCGATTGCGCGCGACGCCGTCGCCAACGCCGAGTATCTGGGCTTTATCGAAGACGGCGGCTACCGGCGGGACCGGCACTGGGACGCCGCGGGACTGCGCTGGCGGCGCGCGCTCGGATGCCGCGCGCCCGACGGTTGGCGGCGCGCGCGCGACGGCGGCTGGTTCGAGATTACCTGCTTTGGTGCGCGCGCGCTCGACCCCGAGGCTCCAGTGCGCGGCCTCAGCCATTTCGAGGCGCGCGCCTTCAGCCGCTACGCGGGCGCGCGGCTGCCGTGCGAATATGAATGGGAGACCGCGGGTGCGCAGGGACTGCTCGATAAGAACACGCAAGCCTGGGAATGGTGCGCGAACGCCTTTCACCCCTACGAAGGCTTTCGCGCCTTTCCGTACGACGAATACTCGACGCCGTGGTTCGACGGCGCGCACTACGTGCTGCGCGGCGCCAGCGCCTTCAGCGAGGGCGACTGCACGCGCCTGAGCTTCAGAAACTTCCACACGCCCGAAAAGCGCCACATCTTCTCCGGGCTACGCCTCGCCTTTGATTGACTCGCCTTTGATTGATAAGATCGCGCGCAAAAGCCACCATGCCCGAACATCCAAGATGCCCATCCGATCCGAATCCCGTTGCAAACGTGCCCCCCCCCCCCCCCCCCCCCCCCCCCCACCTACACGTGGGCCTTGGTCAACCGGGGAGTATTGCCAATACCTCCGACGGGCGCAGGCGCCACGGAAGATATAATATGGGAATACAAAATCCATCTTGAGAAACTCGGGCACAAGGCATTCATCATCAATACGACAAACAGACGAAAAATTACTAGTATCCTCAATCGTCGTCGGCCCGACATCGTCCACCTGCATTACGCCCCCTACGCGAAGGCGGTGGGGAAAACCGGCGTTCCGATGAAAATTTTTACCGATCACCACGCCCTCCCCCTCCTCCCCTCGACGGCGGTGCGACCGGAATTTTTCAATATACCGCTGTTCCATTTTTTGAAATACGATTTCTTCCTTGGCGCCTTGTCCGCCGTTTACGCGGACAGAGCGTCTTTCTTCATAGATTCCCCTAAGATCTTTATGACTCCAAACGGCGTCAACACTGACAAATTCCGGTTTCGCGCGACCCCGATACATCACGACCGCAGCATCTACCTCGCGCGGGTCGCCTCCTTCAAAAGACAGCACTTGGTGCAGGACATCGCCTCGATTGATTTCGTAGGCCCTCTCCCTCCCTATGGTCATAGATACGATAAATTCGAACAAACCCGGGGGAATTACCTCGGCGAGTGGACACGGGATCATGTCTATGAACATCTGTCCGATTATGCGAATCTCGTACTTCTCAGTAGAATCGAAGCGACGACGCCCCTGGTTGTCGCCGAGGCCATGGCCTGCGGGCTGGGCGTGGTCGTAAGTACGGTCTGCACGAGCAACCTTGACCTTTCCCTGCCATGGGTCAGCGTCATCCCGGAAAACAAGCTTGACGACCTCGCATTCGTCGAGGCGGAAATCACCAGAAACCGCGAAATATCGCTGCGCTGGCGCAAAAAAATACGAGCGTACGCCGTCGAGAACTACTCGTGGAAGAAGCTAGTCTCCCGCTACGCCGAACTATGCATACACCTGCACACGCGCGCGGGTGAAAGGCGACCTCGCACTATCTCGCGCGCCAAACTGGCGCGTCTTTACTTTTCGTACCACGTTCCGACGTGTGCCCGCAAGGCCGCCAGAATCGCGTGGCACAAATGTAGCCATCCGAAGGAACTGCTGCACTCCCTCGCCATCCGCCGTCGCCGTTGACCTATGCCCCATAATTCAGGACCACGCCACGTGAGATTTCCCATCATTGCGGCGTCATCCCTGCCATCACCTCAGGCCGCATAGTTCGTCGGGCCGTGTTGCGGCGGCCGTATTTGCCGGAGAAAGCGGCCTGATACAATGGAGTCTCTCTCAATGACCGCGGCCCTGATTCAGAGGAAAGGTCGCCCACGGGCGTTGCGGTTATAATCGCCTCCCGCAAGCGACCGATGAACAAAGCCCGCAAATATTCCGCCGCCGTGGTCGACGGCCTCGAGCGCGCGCCGAGTCGCGCGATGCTGCGCGCCGTCGGCTTCACCGGCGCCGACTTCAAGAAGCCGCAAATCGGCGTCGCCTCGACCTGGAGCGAGGTCACGCCGTGCAACGTGCACATAGACGGCCTGGCCGACAAGAGCGCGCGCGCGATAGACCGCGCCGGCGGCAAGGCCGTCGTGTTCAATACGATCACCGTCTCCGACGGCATCTCGATGGGCACCGAGGGCATGAAATACTCGCTGGTATCGCGCGAGATCATCGCCGACTCGATAGAGGCGGTCGTCGCCTGCGAGGGCTTCGACGGCGTCGTCGCGATCGGCGGCTGCGACAAGAACATGCCGGGCTGCATGATCGCGTTGGCGCGCCTGAATCGCCCGGGCGTGTTCATTTACGGCGGCACCATACTGCCGGGACGCGCCGCCGGCAAAAAAGCCGACGTGGTCACGGTGTTCGAGGCCGTCGGCGCGCGCAGCAAAGGCCTGATCAGCGCGCGCGAATTGAACGACATCGAGGCCGGCGCGATTCCGGGGCCCGGTTCGTGCGGCGGCATGTACACCGCCAACACGATGGCGTCGGCCATCGAGGCCATGGGCATGAGCGCGCCCGGCAGTTCGGCCCAAAACGCAGTGTCGCGCAACAAGGCGCGCGACTGCGCCGAGGCCGGACGCATGGTCGTGAACCTGGTCAGGAAACAGATACTGCCACGCGACGTCATGACCGCGCAGGCGTTTGAGAACGCGATCACGGTCGTAACCGCGCTCGGCGGCTCGACCAACGCGGTGCTGCACCTGCTGGCGATGGCGCACGCATGCGGCGTGGCGCTGTCGTTGGACGACTTTGCGCGCATCGGCGCGCGCGTGCCGGTGCTGGCCGATCTGCGCCCGAGCGGGCGCTACTGGATGTCCGAGCTGGTGCGCATCGGCGGCATCCGCCCGCTGATGAAGCAGTTGCTGGACCGCGGGCTGCTGCACGGCGACTGCCTCACCGTGACCGGCAAAACGCTCGCGCGCGACCTTGCGAAAACGCCGCCCTACCCCGCCAGGCAGCGCATCATCCGGTCGTTTGACGACCCGATCAAGGCCGATGGCCATCTCGTGATATTGCGCGGCAATCTGGCGCCGCAGGGGGCGGTCGCCAAAATTACCGGCAAGGAGGGACTGCGTTTTACCGGCAAGGCGCGCGTCTTCGCGTCCGAGGAGGCGGCGATGAAAAGCATCCTCAAAGGCGCGATCAAAAAAGGCCACGTCGTCGTAATCCGCTGTGAAGGCCCGGTGGGCGGCCCCGGTATGCGCGAGATGCTGGCGCCGACCTCGGCCATCATGGGCAAGGGCCTGGGGCGCGACGTCGCGCTGATCACCGACGGGCGCTTTTCCGGCGGCAGCCACGGCTTCGTCGTCGGGCACGTCACGCCGGAGGCGGCGACCGGCGGCCCGCTCGCAATCGTGCGCGACGACGACCCGATCACGATAGACGCGGTCAAGCGCGAGCTCGACCTGAAACTGCCGGCGGCGGAAATCCGGCGGCGTCTGGCGCGCTGGAAACCGCCGAAGCCGCGCTACGCCCGCGGCGCGCTCGCCAAGTACGCAAGGCTCGTCCGCCCGGCCTCCGAAGGCGCCGTTACCGACTGATGGCGACATCCGCAAACTCGTTCGCAAGCCCGTTCTGGACGTGTCGCCACACGTGGGGCGCGAGCGCCTACAACACGATGTGGTGCCTGATCGGCTGCACCATCGGCGACTTCGGCACGATCCTGTTCTTTCAGTTGAACGAGATCGCGTGGCCGGGGCTGGCGATCATGGGGCTGGCGATGATCAACGGCCTTGCCACCAGCGTGCTGCTTGAGACCGCGATCCTGATACGCCGCCACTTGGCGCCGCGCGCGGCGTTGAAAACCGCGCTCGGCATGAGCTTCCTTTCGATGCTGGCGATGGAGACGGCGATGAACGCGACCGACTGGCTGATCGCCGGGGGCGCCAGACTGACGCCGGCCGCGGTCGTACCGGCGCTGGCCGCGGGTTTTGTGACCCCGTGGCCCTACAACTACTGGCGGCTTAAGAAATACGGCAAGGCGTGCCACTGAACGGCGACAAAACGGCGGAAACGCGCATACTGAATACTAGAACGGCATCGCGCTTTTTCATCCTCTCCTCACCCTTCGTAATATCCTTCCGACGGCGCTGCGCATCGCGTCCTTGACACCAACAAAACGCCGCCTGCAACGCAACCAGGCCCAAACGGGCAATGGAAACTTTTTCGGATTCCGCTCACGGTGCAAGGTCAAACATGCGAGAGAGGGGACGCCGCTTGCGTTCTTGCTGAACCACACGGGGTACAGGCTTCCCTCTCGGGGCGCTCTGACGGAGCACGGCCCGAACCAGCACTCAGCCACACTCACAGCGGAACCAAACCCGTGCTTTCGCACAAGCAGGGACAAAATCGCCTGATCATGCCTATGTTCGCGAAAGTCGCGATGGTTGGGCCGGTGGGAAGACGAATCATCCAGGTAACGATAATCGTCCTCCGTGCACAAACCGTACCACTGCTCGACCAACTCCATAGTGGCGTTTGTCTTTGCAAAGAATAACAGGGTGGCCGCGTACGGCGATTTTTGCGCGTGACGGCACCGCGGATCAACGCGCACGATAGTATCCATTTTGGTCCACGTTGAGATACTACTCCTCAGTTCAAAATTCAAGATCCTCCCCTCCGAGCACAAGCTGAGATAATCCTTCATCCTCTCCAGACCGTACACGTTGAGTTCACAGCCGGCATCGGCGTAGAACAATATGTCCCCGGTCTCCATACGCTTAAGACTCTCGAGGATCAGAAAGGGTTTCCACAGCCAGTAGCCGTAACCTCGGCGGTTGGCGCGGATGAACGCGCCGTGTTGTTTCCAGAAATCGGTGAAACGTCTCAGGTCTCGCGCGGTGTAGGCAGCCACCTCATCGAACAAATCAAACGCCTCGGCTTGTCGCGCGATCCTGTCGGCGGCGCGATGCCACCTTCTGCCGCCGCCGAACGTGATGAAACGCGCACCGGGCATAAAATTGATTATAATGTTGCGCAACTAACGACACAAGGAGCATGCTTATGACGCCGACCCCGCAGGAACTCGAACAAATCATGGAGCGCAAGAACAAGATGCGCCGCCAAGCCTACGACGCGCGCGCGGCGCAGGAGGACAAAGACGAGGTGAGCGCCACGATCTGCGAACGATTCATCGCGCTGCCCGAATACCGGAGCGCCAGGAGCGCGATGTGGTATATAGACTGCCGCTCCGAAACCCGCACCAAACCGCACCTGAAAAAGGAAATCGAGAAAGGCGGCAAGAAAATCGTCGTACCCTACTGCACGGTGGACGAGAAAGGCGAAAACAAACTCGGCCTGTTTCACCTGGAGAGCTTCGATGAACTGGTGGTCGGCAAATGGAAAATCCTCGAACCGCCGCGCGAGATGTGGGGCGACCCGGCCAAGGAGATCGAGCCACAGACGCTCGACGTCGTGATGGTGCCGGGCGTCGGCTTCGACCGAGGCGGCGGGCGCATGGGCAACGGCCAAGGGTATTACGACCGCCTGCTCGAGAAAGTCCGCCGCGACTGCCCGCTGATCGCGCTCGCCTACGAGTCGCAGATGTTCGACCAAGTGCTGGTCGCGCCGCACGACGTCTACATGGACAAAGTCATCACCGAGAAGGCCGTGTACGAAGGCCGCGGCCGAGGCTGACCATGGGCGCGATCATAGACGACACCTACGCCGAGGCGTTCAAGAGCATCCACGTCGAGTTCCTGATCACCGCGCGCGACCGGAAATGGCTCGACTACGCGGTCGAAGCCTGCACCGGCAACGCCTCGAGTTCGATCCTGTGCGACTGCGAGGCCGGCATGGACCGCTACGTGGGACGCGGCGGCGACGAGAGTTTTCAAACGCCCGACGGGCGCCCCGGCGCCGTCGTCCAGCTGCACGCGCCGAAGTTCTGGAAAGACCGCGTCGACAGACTCGAACGCGCGGCGCTCGTGCGCATCAGCCAGAACGTGCTCACTTGCCCGACCGCCTCGTGCTTCAACCTGATCGAGGGCGACGACTACTTCCAGATGGGACGCAAGGTCGCCTACTTCGGCAACGGCTACCAGAAGCGCATCGAACGCCACGGCCGCAAAATGTGGTGGATCCCTATATTGGGCGGCGAATTCGTACTCGACCGCAGGCTCGGCTACCGCGACGGCCTGATGGGCGGCAACCTGTGGTTCTTCGGGCGCGACGTCGACGCGGCGCTTGCGGCTGCGGAAAAAGGCGTCGCGGCGATCCTGCCGGTGCCCGGCGTAATCTCGACCTTCCCCGGCGGCGTCGCCGGCAGCGGCTCGAAAGCCGGCAGCAAATACGACTTCACCGTCGCCAGCACCTACGAAAAATTCTGCCCGCTGCTGCGCGACGAGCCGGGCGTCGAATGCGGACTGCCCGAAGGCGTTCACTCGGTCATGGAAATCATCATGAACGGGCGCGACGTGGACTGCATCATCGAGGCGACCCAGGCCGCGATCGCCGCCTCCAGGGATACCGACGGATTGCTGATGATCTCCGCCGGCAATTACGGCGGGCGCCTCGGCAAAAGCCTGATCTACCTGCACCCCGACAGGCAGCCGCGCGCCTGACGATGCCGCAGCAAGCCTTGCTGCTCGACGGCAAACGCACCGCCGAGCGTATCGTCGCAGGCGTCGCCGAGAAACTGGCGGCGGCCGGGAACCCGGAAGTCACGCTGGCGACGGTGCTCGTAGGCAGCCACGCACCCAGCCGCTACTACGTCAACCTCAAGCAGAAAATGGCTGCGCGCGGCGGCCTCAAGACGCACATGGTCGAGTTGCCGGAAGAAGTCGCACAAGCGCGGCTTGAGGCGGCGGTGCGCGAGCTGGGGGCGGATGATTCGGTGCACGGCATCCTCGTGCAACTGCCGCTGCCCGGCCACGTGGACACCGACGCGGTGATAGATCTGATCCCCGCGGCCAAAGACGTGGACGGCCTGACCGCCGAAAATCTCGGCCGTCTGGTGCGCGGCAAACCGAACCTGGTGCCGTGCACGCCGCTTGGCGTGATGCGCCTGATCGAAGAATACGAGATCCCGACGCAAGGTCGAAAGGCGGTCGTCATCGGCCGCTCGCACCTGGTCGGCCTGCCGCAGGCCTTGCTGCTGGCGCTGCGCGGCGTGGATGCGACCGTAACCGTATGCCATTCGAGGACGCAGGACCTCGAGGCGGTGTGCCGCGATGCCGACGTCCTGGTCGCCGCCGCCGGCATGCCCGAGCTGGTCAAAAAAAGCTTCGTCAAACCGGGGGCCACGGTCGTGGACGTAGGCGTCAACGAAAAAGACGGCAAGATCGTCGGCGACGTGGCCTTCGACGAAGCGCGCACGGTGGCCGGCGCCATCACCCCGATGCCCGGCGGCACCGGCCCGATGACCGTAGCCTGCCTGATAGAAAACACCCTGAAAGCAGCGGGAGTGTAAGAAAAAATAAGAACCTATCTCAAAATTGCCTAATCAATATCATCATGGCGGCCAGCTGCACAAAACCAAAAAAGTTATGCGCGTAATACTCCCACCGTGTTAACACTCGTCGTTGCCATTGTAGCCATGCAAAAGATCTCTCCACTATCCAGCGCCTTTCATAGCGGCGCAGTCTGCGACCATCCTGGGTCTTGCGTTTCTTACGATTGCGTTTGTGCGGGGCTATCATCTCTATCCCCGAAGCGCGCAATTCCTCATCCAAACCATCGCTATCATAGGCGCGATCCCCTATCAGGTTCTTCGGCTTCGCCTCTATCATGTAAAAGTCAAAACTCAACTGCACCAAGGTCACTTCGTGATGGTTCGCCGCGTGCGTACTGACCGACAACGGCAGACCATGCTTATCCACTATGGCCATGATTCTGACGCCTTTTCCGCGCTTCGTCCTACCCACCTCGGCGCCACCCCCTTTGGCCGCGGCAAACATCCCATCTATATAACACTCCCTCTCGTCCACGATCCCTTCCTTGCGTAAATCGTTAGCCAAGTCCACCAGCAGATCGCGCAAGGTGTTGTTCATACACCATCGTTGAAAACGACGATGAACTGTTTTGTAATTCGGATAACATTGCGGCAGCATCTTCCATTGTGCACCCGTGTTGAGGATCCACAGGACGCCTTCGAGAACTTTTCTTGTCGGCACCGGTTTGCGACCGGCCCGACCCGGCGGGATGTTTTCTTCTGGGAAGTGCTTGCGTATGCGTTCCCATTGCTCGTCGCTCAATCGTACCATGCAATAGATCATACACGATAATCAGCAGATATTCGATTTTGAGATAGGTTCAAATAAAATCGCTTAAGAAAGTCCTGGCCTGCCGGACAAAACAACCGCACCGCTGTATAGACCAGATGTCCGGCGGAGGGCCGCCAGGCAGGGGGAATTACCCGGCCGCGGCGTGGCGGATGGATGGCCGGCGCGTGCTACAATCGCGCCACAGCCACAATGGCTTTCCTTGATTGTCGGAAAGGGAGGACAGTGCCATGAAAAAGACGTTGCAGACCTTCTGCTTTGTGCTTGCCGTCGCGTTCAGCGGTATGGCGGGTGCTGAATCGGCCATCTCGCCGGAAAAATACCTCGACCAGTCCGCCACCCCACCAGCAGAGAGCTTCGTAGATTGCATAAAGAGTAAGGGGCACGGTGAGTGGGAAGAGGAATGTTACAAAAAAGCGAAAACTGCCGAAGATGAAGATTTATTGACTTCTCTGAAGTTTCTCACAGAGCGAGGGTTCCTCTATATGGATGCACTTATCATAGAAACAAGCAGGTGATGGTTTTCAGAACTATCACACTTGTTTTCATAACTACCGCACTTGTCGGTTATGCCGTTGGCTTCTTTGCGGCTGACAGTGGCGAAGCTTTGGCAGCAGTGCTTCCGGTAGTTTTGACTGGTGCGGGGATAGCACTGTATCGCGCATTTGGGAAAGAAGAAATCAGCGTTGTATCTACGTGCTTGTTCATGATTGTGTTTGTCGTCTTCCTTTGGGTGGGAATGGGCACGGGAATCTCTTCGCACGAAAAAAGAGAAAGACTGCGCTTGGTGGAGTGTTCAGAGACGGAAAAGAATATCAATAAATTCAGAGATATATATGGGCTTGAACCGTTGAGCTACGATCAAGTTTGCCCGAAAAGGGCGAGGTGAAGGCAGACCCGCCTTCCGATAACTTGGTGGTGCCGCGGGCAGGCGGCGTTTCGCGTCCGATTACGACGGGCGCGCCCCGACCAACTCCGCAAACCCCCTCTCATCTGCCGCCTCAGAGCGGCGCGATAACCTTGCATTTGACGCCGGCGACATGGTTGATTTTTGTCGAGTGCCGCCAGCGGGCGACCGAGCGACTCGGCGGCCGCCATCTACCAAGCGTCGCGGCTAGTCAGATCGGGCAAGGCACTAAGCCTGTTTTCGCAGCGGCGCTTGCGCCACGCATACGGGGTTACTTGAGAGAAATCGCCCTCATACCCTATTCTCCCCGTGGCGGAGAGTCGGGGACAAAGGAGAAAACAGCGGGGCGGATGAGCGGTGTCGCGCGGCGGGTCAGCTGGAGGCCTTTTCCGGCTCTTCGGCTTCGTTTGCAGGGCTGCGACCGACGAGGCTGACGTGGCCCATCGGGGCATTATCACCCTTGCGAAAGCCGTGCTTCAGTACGCGCAGATAGCCGCCTGGACGGTCGCGGTAGTGCGGCCCCAAATCGTCGAACAACTTGCCGACCGCTTCCTTGTCGCGCAAGCGGGCAAAAGCGCGGCGACGCGCGGCGACGCCGTCGCTGCCGGCCAGCGTGATCAACGGTTCCAGCGTGCGCCTCAGTTCCTTCGCCTTGGCCAACGTCGTACGTATCGTCTCGTGCTTGATCAGCGAGACCGCCATGTTGGCGAACATGCGCTTGCGATGGCTGGCGCTGCGGTTCAGCTTTCTGCCGGCTTTGCGGTGCCTCATGGCCGCGGCTCCCGAATCAGCTCCTGAGCGGCGGTACCGGCAGCGGCGGCAGATTCGCCGGCGGCCAGCCCTCGACCTGCATGCCGAGGCTCAGCTTGTGCTCCGCCAGCACGTTTTTGATCTCGTCCAGGGATTTCTTGCCGAGGTTGGGCGTCTTCAGCAGTTCCATCTCGGTATGCTGCACAAGATCACCGATGTAATAGACGCGCTCCGCCTTCAGGCAGTTCTCCGAGCGCACCGTCAATTGCAGATAGTTCACCGGCTGCATGAAAATGTCGTCGAGATCGCCTTTCTCGTGTTTTTCCTCGGCCATGCGGATCTGCTCCAGGTCAACGAATGCCTCGAGCTGCGAGTAAAGGATAGTGGCCGCCTGGCGAATCAATTCCTCAGCGCCTATCGTGCCGTCGGCCTCCAGTTCCACGATCAGCTTGTCGAGGTTGGTGCGCCCGCCCTTGCGCGCGCTCTCGACGCTGTAGGTGACGCGCTTGACCGGGCTGAAATTCGCGTCCAGCAGCAGGGTGCCAACGGCGTCGCCCTCTTCGGCCGAGCCGTGCGCCGAGGCCGGACGATAGCCGCAGCCGCGTTCTATCGTCAGCATCACGTTGAGCTCGCCCTTGTCCATGACGTGGGCGATGACGTGATCCTCGTTCGCGATTTCGACGCTGCCGTCGGTCACGATATCGGCGGCGGTGACGACGCCCTTGCCGACCTTGTGCAGGCTGGCCTTGGCCTCGTCCTTGTCGTGCAGCCTGAGGTTCAGGCCCTTTAGATTCAGCAGGATGTCAACGACGTCCTCCTGCACCGACGGGATCGTCGAATACTCGTGCAACACGCCGTCTATCCTCGCCTCGACCACGGCCGCGCCCTGAATCGAGGACAGCAGAACGCGGCGCAGCGCGTTGCCCAGGGTATAACCGAAGCCGCGCTCCAGCGGTTCCAATACAACGCGCATCTGCGTGTCGGATATATTCTGCACGTCCGCCATGCGCGGCTTCAGCAAGTTGTTCACGTAATTGCTCAAAACCCCTCTCCCGAATTGCCCGGCTTATTTGGAATACAGCTCAACGACAAGGGATTCGTTGATTTCCGGAGGCAGTTCGGAGCGCTCCGGACGGCTCTTGAACGTTCCGGTCATATTCTTCACGTCCACTTCGACCCAATCGGCAAAACCGATCTGCTCGGCGACGTGCAGCGCCTCTTGCACGCGCAGCTGCTGCTTGGCGCGCGTCGCGATTGAGACGACGTCGGACGGCTGCACCTGGTACGAGGGCACGTTGACGACGCGGTCGTTGACGGCAATCGCCTTGTGGCTGATCAACTGGCGACATTCGGCGCGGGTCACGCCGAAACCCATCCGATAGACGACGTTGTCAAGCCGACCTTCCAGCATTTGCAGCAAGTTCTCGCCGGTGGAACCGCGTTGCGCCGCGGCCTTGCGGTAGTAGTTGCGGAACTGACGTTCGAGCACGCCGTACATGCGACGCAGCTTCTGTTTCTCGCGCAACTGCAGGCCGTAGTCGGACAGCCGCGGGCGACGGTCGCCGTGCTGCCCCGGCAGTTTCGCCATGTTGCATTTCTCCTCGAGCGAGCGGGCGCGACCTTTCAACATCAGGTCGGTGCCCTCGCGCCGGCTCAACTTACAGGTGGACTTGCGATACCGCGCCACGGTCGCGCCTCAGATCCTGCGTTTCTTCGACGGGCGGCAACCGTTGTGCGGCAACGGCGTCGTATCCATCACGCGGGTAATTTTGAAGCCGGCGGCGTGCAGCGCGCGAATCGCCGACTCGCGCCCGGGTCCGGGCCCGCGCACGTTGACCTCGAGGTTTTTGACGCCGTGCTCCAACGCCGCCTGTCCGGCCTTGCCGGCCGCGACCTGCGCCGCAAACGGCGTGCTTTTGCGAGACCCCCGAAAGCCGGCGGCGCCCGCGCTCGACCAGCACAGGGCGTTGCCCTGCGCGTCCGTGATCGTAATCACGGTGTTGTTGAACGACGAGCTGATGTGGGCGATGCCGTCGGGAACGTTTTTCTTCGCTTTCTTGCGGCTACGCGTCGCTGTCTTTGCCATGGCTCGTCTCTTATTTCTTGATCAGGCGGCGCGGCCCCTTGCGGCAGCGCGCGTTGGTGCGGGTTCTCTGTCCGTGCACCGGCAGGCCTTGGCGGTGGCGGATGCCTCGGTAACAGCCAAGATCCTTGAGACGTTTGACGTTCAAGTTGATCTCGCGCCGCAGGTCGCCCTCGACCGCGTATTGCGCCACCGCGCCGCGCAATTTCTCCAGGTCCTCGTTGGCCAGGTCCTTGATGCGCGCAGCGGCGTCCACGCCGCTCTGTTCGCAAATCTTACGGGCAAGATTTCTGCCGATGCCGAAAATGCCGGTGAGGGCAATCTCGGCGTGCTTGCGGTCGGGAACGTTGATGCCTGCGATACGTGCCATCTAAGTAACTCAAAGCCCGTTATTGTAGCACGTCGGGCGGTGGCCGTCGCCGCCACCTCGGATGGGGAGTACGCAGGCGCATCAACCCTGGCGTTGTTTGTGACGAGGGTCGGTGCAGATTACCCGCACGACGCCCTTGCGCCGTACCAGCTTGCAGTTGCGGCAAATGCGCTTGACCGAGGCTCTGACTTTCATAATCGTCTCCCGCGAACTTATTGGCGCCGTCTCATGCCCTTCAGGTTGGCCTTCTTCAGCAGACCCTCGTACTGCTGCGACAACAGCTGATTCTGCACCTGCGCCATGAAATCCATGATCACGACGACGATGATCAGCAGCGAGGTGCCGCCGAAATAAAACGGCACGTTCCACGACAGTATCAAAAACTCCGGCAGCAGGCACACCAGCGTGATGTACACCGCTCCCATCACCGTCAGCCGGCTCAGCACGCGGTCGATGTAAAAGGCGGTCTGGTTGCCGGGGCGAATGCCGGGGATGAAGGCACCGCCGCGCTTCAGGTTATCGGCGGTGTCGTGCGCGTCGAACACGATGGCGGTGTAGAAAAAGCAGAAGAAGACGATGGCCAGCGCGTAGAACGCAATGTACAGCGGTTGCCCCGGCGCCAGCGTGTTGGAAATCTGGCCCAGCCAACCCATGCCCTCGGTGCGCCCGAACCATTGTCCCAGCGTCGCCGGAAACAGGATGATGCTCGACGCGAAGATCGGCGGGATGACGCCCGCCATGTTCAGCTTCAGCGGCAGGTGGCTCGACGGCGCGGCGTAGATTCTCTGTCCCTGCTGGCGTCTGGCGTAGTTGACTATCAGACGGCGCTGGCCCTTTTCGACAAACACGACAAAGGCGGTCACGCCGACGGCAAGCCCTAAAATCAGCATCACCAGCGGCGCCGACAATTCGCCGGTGTTCGCCAGCTCGAGCGTACCGCCGGCCGCCGACGGCAGGCCGGCGACGATACCGGCGAAGATGATGATGGATATGCCGTTGCCGATGCCACGCTCGTTGATCTGTTCGCCCAGCCACATCAGGAACATCGTGCCGGTCACCAGCGAGATGGCCGCGGTCAGGATGAAGGTCGGGCCCGCGATGTACGCGACGTTCTGTCCTTGCAGCGCGACGGCCACGCCGACGGCCTGGAACGTCGCCAGGGCGACGGTGCCGTAGCGGGTGTATTTCATGATCGTGCGGCGTCCCTGCTCGCCTTCCTTCTTCAGCTCCTTCAGCGTCGGCACGATCGCGGTCATCAACTGCATGATGATGGCCGCGGAGATGTACGGCATCACGCCGAGGGCGAAGACGCTGAGCCGCTCGAGCGCGCCGCCGGAGAACATGTTGAACATCGCCAGTATCGTGCCGCTCTGCTGCTCGAAGAACTGCGCCATCTGCACCGGATCCACGCCGGGCACCGGAATAAAGCTACCCAGACGAAAGATCACCAGCGCCATCAGCACAAAGCCGATGCGCTTGCGCAGCTCGGTGAAGCGTCCCGTATTCGCCATGCTGGCAATGCTCGAAGCCGTAGCCGCCATCGTTCTACTCGACCTTGCCGCCGACGGCCTCTATCGCCTTGCGCGCGCCCGCGCTCACGGCGACGCCGCGCACGGTAACGGCGCGCTTGATCTGGCCCGAGGCGATGATCTTGACGCGCTTGGCGCGACGCGGCGCGAGCTTCTTGTCGATCAACGTCTGGAGGTCGAAGAGGTCGCCGGCGGCGGCCTCCAGGCGGTCGAGGCGCACTTCGCCGCCGTCGTCCTTGTTCCTCGAACGAAAACCGATTTTCGGCAGGCGCCGCTGCAACGGCATCTGGCCGCCCTCGAAGCCAACTTTGTGGTAGCCGCCGGAACGGGACTTCTGGCCCTTGCTGCCGCGCCCGCACGTGGTGCCGCGCCCGGAACCGTTGCCGCGCCCGACGCGCTTGCGCGAGGCGCGCCAATAGCCGCGCTCTACCTCGTTCAAGTCGAGGCCGCGACGCAGACCTTCGGGCAGCCGCTCACGCATGCTCCTCGACCTCCAGCAGATACGATATTTTGGCGATCATGCCGCGGTTCTCGGGAGTGTCGGCGACGAGCGCGCTGCTGCCGGTGCGCCGCAGGCCTAGCCCCGCGGCGCACGCCTTGTGCGCGCGCAGGCGCCCGGCCGCGCTTCTGACCAGCGTCACCCTGAGGCGTTTTGCGCTCATTGCCTCAGCTCCTCGACGTTCTTGCCGCGCTTGGCGGCGATCCGGTGCGGCGACTGCATGCTCTGCAATCCCTCGAAAGTCGCGTTGACCACGTTGATCGGATTCCTCGACCCCAGGCACTTGGCAAGCACGTTGTGCACGCCCAGCACCTCGAACACGGCGCGCATCGGGCCGCCGGCGATAATACCGGTGCCCTCGGAAGCCGGCGACATATAGACCCTGGAAGCGCCGTGCCTGCCGATCAACGGGTAGTAGAGCGTGCCGTTGTCAAGCGATATTTCGACCATCTGCTTGCGCGCGATCTCCATCGCCTTTTGTATCGCGACGGGCACCTCGCGCGCCTTGCCGTAGCCGATGCCGGCTTTGCCGTTGCCGTCGCCGACGACGGTCAACGCGGTAAAGCCGAATTGGCGCCCGCCCTTGACGACCTTCGCGACGCGATTGATGGTGACCAGCTTCTCAAGCAGGCCGTCGGTCAATTCCGCTTTTTCGACGTTTGACATCGTCTGCTCCAGATTTATAAGGCGAGGCCGCCGCCGCGCGCGGCTTCGGCCAGGGCCTTGATGCGCCCATGATACCGAAAGCCCGAGCGATCAAAAGCCACCTTGGTGACGCCCTTCGCCAGGGCGCGCTCGGCGATCGCGGCGCCGACGCGGCTCGCCGCTTGCTTGCGGCCTCCGGGCGCGACCATGTTTTTCTCCAGCGTCGAGGCCGAAGCCAGCGTGCCGGCGCCGTCCGGCGCGATGATCTGGGCGTAGATGTGACGCGGCGTGCGGTGCACGCACAGGCGGTGCACGGCGCGACGCCGCGCGCGGCTTCTGGTCTTGCGCGCGCGTCTCAATCTGGCGGTCTTGCGGTTCACGTTATTTCTTCGGTTCACGTTATTTCTTCTTCGCGTCCTTGCGGCGGATGCGCTCTCCGCTGTAGCACACGCCTTTGCCCTTGTAGGGTTCGGGCGGGCGCAAACCGCGGATCTCGGCGGCCACTTGGCCGACCTTCTGCTTGTCCACGCCTGTGACGACGATCTCGGTCGCGCTCGGCGTCTCTACGACGACGGCCTCGTCTATCCTGTAGTCGACCGGGTGCGAATAACCGATTTGCAGGTTCAGCACGTCGCCCTTGACCTGCGCGCGAAAGCCGACGCCGGCCAGCTCGAGCCTGCGTTCGAAGCCGCGGCTTACGCCGGTCATCAGGTTGGCCACGAGCGCGCGCATCGTGCCGCCCATGGCCGCGTCGGCGGCGGTAAATTCGATACGGTCGTCGTGCCGTTCGAAGCCGACGCTTTGGTGCACCGAGACGCTGCCCGCGCCGCGCGGGCCTTGCGCGTGAACCTCGCGTTCCTCCACGCGCACCTCGACGCCCCGCGGAATCGCAACCGGTTTTTTTGCGATTCTCGACATGCCGCTACTCGACCTCACAGACGATCTCGCCGCCGTGTCCCGTGGCCTGGGCCTCGCGCCCGCTCATCACGCCTTTCGACGTCGACACGACCACCGTGCCCATGCCGCCGAGCACCACGGGCAGTTGATCCCCCTTGCGATAGACGCGCAGCCCGGGCGTGCTGACGCGCCGAATCGCCGAAATCACCGGTTTGCCTTCATAGTAGCGCAGCGTGATCGTAAGCAGCTTGCGCCCGGCGTCGTCGGCGTGCTCGCGGTGGCCGGCGATGTAACCCTCCCGCTGCAACGTCTTTGCGATCGCCGCCTTCATCTTCGAGGCCGGCATCGCCACCTCGGGCAGGTGCGCCCGCTGCGCGTTGCGTATGCGCGTCAGCATGTCCGCCACCGGATCGCTCATGCTCATCGCGCGCCCCTCACCAACTCGATTTGACGAGCCCGGGAATGTAGCCGAGCATCGCGTATTCGCGCAGCTTGTTGCGGCCCAGGCCGAACTTGCGGTAATAACCCTTGGCCCTGCCGGTGATCCGACAACGGTTGCGCAAACGGCACGGGCTCGCGTTGCGCGGCAACTTCTGCAGGCGCGCGATGACTCCCATCCGCTCCTCGCGGCTGGCCGCGGGGTTCTTCAGCGCGGCCTTCAACGCCAAGCGCTTCTTGCCGAGCTTGGCGACGGTCTGGCGCCGCTTCTTTTCTCTCTCTATCATGCACGTCTTGGCCATGCCGTAAGTCTCCGCTGGTTCAATCCTTGAAGGGAAAGCGCAAGGCCGCCAACAGACGGCGCGCTTCCTCGTCGGACGCGGTGCTGGTCGTGATCGCGACGTCCAGCCCGCGCAACTGCTCGATCTTGTCGTAGTCGATTTCGGGGAATACGATGTGCTCGGCGATGCCGAGGCTGAAGTTGCCGCGTCCATCAAACGACTTGCGGCTCAAGCCGCGAAAATCCCTGATCCTGGGTATCGCGACGTTCACGAGGCGCTCGAAGAAACCGTACATCCTGGCGCGGCGCAGCGTCACCCGGCAGCCGACCGGCCAACCGCCGCGTATGCCGAAACCAGCGATGGATTTGCGCGCGCGCGTCACCGACGGCCGCTGGCCGGCGATCAGCGCCAGATCGTCCATCGCGGCCGCCATCGCGTTGCGGTCGCGGGCCGCGGCCCCCAGCCCCATGTTCAGGGTGATCTTGACCAGGCGCGGCGTCTGCATCGGGTTCTTGTGTCCCAGTTCGCGCATCAGCTGGGGCACGATTTCGCGCCGGTACGTTTGTTCCAGTTGCGCCATTACGACGCCTCCCTGCCGTCGGACTTGAAGTAGCGCACCTTGCGCCCGTCCTCGCCGATTTTGAAACCCACGCGGTCGCCCTTGCCCGTTTCGGAATTGAACAACAGCACGTTCGAGACGTCCAGCATGCGCTCCTGCTCGACGATGCCGCCGGCCTCGCCGGTGTTCGGATTCGGGCGCATGGTTTTCTTGACCACGTTGACGTTCTCGACGAGCACCTTGCCGTCGGTAGTGGACACGCGCAGCACGCGCCCGCGGCGCCCCTTGTCGCGCCCGCTGATGACGACGACCTCGTCGCCCTTGCGTATCTTGTTCACCTACAACACCTCCGGCGCCAGCGAGATGATCTTCATGAAACGCTCGGTGCGCAGCTCGCGCGTCACCGGACCGAAGATACGGGTGCCGACGGCCTGGAGCTGGTTGTTGAGCAGCACCGCGGCGTTGCCGTCGAAGCGGATCAGCGAACCGTCGCCGCGGCGCACGCCCTTGCGCGTGCGCACGACCACGGCGTTGTACACCTCGCCCTTCTTGACCTGGCCGCGCGGGATCGCGTCCTTGACGCTGACCTTGATGACGTCGCCGATATTGGCGTAGCGCCGGCGCGAGCCGCCCAGCACCTTGATGCACTGCACCTTGCGCGCGCCGCTGTTGTCGGCGACGGCCAGCAGCGTCTGCATCTGTATCACGTCGCGCCCCCTCGATCCTGCGCCCGCTCGACGATCTCCGACAGACGCCACGACTTGGACTTCGCCAAGCGCCGACACGACGTGATCGCGACCACGTCGCCGACGCGACATTCGTTGCTCGCGTCGTGCGCCTTGAGCCTGGTCGTGCGCGTCACGTACTTGCCGTACATCGGATGCCGGAAACGACGCCGCACCAGCACCGTGACGGTCTTGTCCATGCGATCGCTTACGACCGTGCCGGTCAGCGTGCGCCGCCTTGCGGCGGCACCGGCGTCGTTTCCGCCCGACTCCGCCGGCTTCACCGTCTCGTTCACTTCGTCTCCCCGGCCGCGCCCAGGCGCTCGCGCAGCACCGTCCTGACCCTGGCGAGGTCGCGGCGAATCCGGCGGAAGCGGTGCGGATGCTTGGTCTGCTGGCTGCGTCCCTGCAAGCCGAGCTTGAAGCGCGCCTCGGACAACTCCAGCAGTTCGCGCCGCAGCGCGTCGTCGTCCTTTTGTCTCAGTTCCCCGGCCTTCATCAGAGGATGCCCCGGGCGACGAAACTCGTCTGCACCGCCAGCTTGGCGCCGGCCAGGCGGAACGCGGCGCGCGCTACGTCCTCGCTGACGCCCTCGATTTCATAGAGCATCCTGCCGGGCTGCACCTGCGCGACCCAGTACTCGACGTTGCCCTTGCCTTTCCCCTGTCTGACCTCGAGCGGCTTTTTCGTGATCGGCTTGTCCGGGAAAATGCGTATCCATATCTTGCCGCCGCGCTTGACGTAGCGCGTCATTGCGCGCCGCGCCGCCTCGATCTGGCGGGCGGTGACGCGCCCGCGCGTGGTCGCTTTCATGCCGTACTCGCCGAAGCTGACCTTGTTGCCGTTCAGCGCCAGGCCGCGGTTGCGGCCCTTGTGCTGCTTCCTGTAGCGGGTTTTCTTGGGTTGCAACATGACCGTACCGCTCCTAGATCAAACCGCGCTTGTCGCTGGAACGCCCCGCTCCGCCGGCGACGTCGCCCTCGTAGATCCAAACCTTGACACCGATGACGCCGTACGTCGTCTTGGCTTCGGCCAGACCGTAATCGATAAACGCATTGAGCGTATGCAACGGCACGCGCCCTTCGTGGTACCATTCCGAACGCGCGATCTCAGCGCCGTTCAGGCGTCCGGAGATCGCGATCTTGATACCCAGGGCCCCTAAGCGCATCGCGTTCTGCACCGCGCGTTTCATCGCGCGACGGAACATGATGCGTCTTTCCAGCTGCTTGGCGACGCTCTCGGCGACCAGGGTCGCGTCCATTTCCGGTTTGCGCACCTCCTCGATGTTCAGGCGCACGTTCGCCAGATTCAGCCCCATCAAGCGCGCCAGTTCGCGGCGCAGATCGTCAATGTCGGCGCCCCTCTTGCCGATGACGATGCCCGGGCGCGCGGTGTGTATGACGATGCGCGCGGCGTCCGTCGGCCGCTCGATCTGGACGTGGCTGACCGACGCATGCGCGAGCTTGCGTCGCAGAAACGCGCGGATTTCAAGGTCGCTGTGCAATATGCGCGTGTATTCGCCGCGCTCGGCGAGCCACTTCGACGACCATTCGGTCGCAATCCCCAGCCGGAAACCCGTCGGATGCACTTTCTGTCCCATCGCGTCCTCAGCCGTCTCCCAGCACCAGGGCGATGTGGCTGGTGCGCTTGGCGATGCTCGCCGCGCGCCCTTTGGCCCTCGCGCGAAAGCGCTTCATCGTCGGCCCCTGGTCCACCGTGATGCTTTTGATCCTCAGCTCGTCTATGTCGGCGCCCTCGTTGTTCTCGGCGTTCGCGATCGCGGATTTGAGAACCTTCATCACGTAAAACGCCGGGCGCGTGCGCCCGAAGCGCAACAGTTCGAGCGCGTCGCCGACCGCAAGTCCGCGCACGCGATTTACAACCAGGCGGCATTTGCGCGCCGATACCCGGCAGGCCCTCAATTTGGCGGTAACTTCCATCGTCGTCCGGCTCACTTGACGCCTTTGACCTTGCGGTCGCCGGAATGTTGCTTGAAGGTGCGCGTCGGCGCGAACTCGCCCAACTTGTGGCCGACCATCTGCTCGTTGACGTGGATCGGCACGTGGACGCGCCCGTTGTGTACCGCGATGGTAAGCCCGATCATCTCGGGCACGACCATCGAACGCCGCGACCAGGTCTTTATCGGTTTCTTGTCGTTCGAGTCGAGCGCCGTCTGCACCTTTTTCATCAGGTGGTCGTCCACGAACGGGCCTTTGCGCAATGAACGGGCCACGTCAGCGCTTCTTCCTGCGCACGATAAAACGTTCGGTCGCCTTGTTTCTGCGCGTCTTGCCGCCCTTGGTCGGCTTGCCCCACGGCGTCACCGGGTGGCGCCCGCCCGAGGTCTTGCCCTCGCCGCCGCCGTGCGGATGATCCACCGGATTCATCGCCACGCCGCGCACCGTCGGGCGCACGCCGCGCCAGCGCTTGGCGCCGGCCTTACCCAGCTTGATCAGGTTGTGCTCGTTGTTGCCGACCTCGCCGATGGTCGCGCGGCATCGGTCCGGCACCTTGCGCGTCTCGCCGGAGCGCAGGCGCAGGGTCGCGAAGCCGCCCTCGTGCGCGATGTACTGCGCCATCGCGCCGGCGCTGCGCGCGAGCTGGGCGCCCTTGCCCGGCTTCAGTTCGACGCAGTGCACGACCGTGCCCATCGGTACGTTCGCAAGCGGCATCGCGTTGCCGCTTTTGATCGGCGCGCGCTCGCCGGAAACCAGCTCGTCACCGACCGTCACGCGCGCCGGCGCGATAATGTAGCGCCGCTCGCCGTCGGCGTACACCACCAGCGCGATATGCGCGCTGCGGTTGGGATCGTATTCGATGCGCTCGACGCGGCACGCCACGCCGTCCTTGGCGCGCTTGAAATCAATCACGCGGTAGCGCTGCTTGTGGCCACCGCCGACGTGGCGCACGGTGATGCGGCCGCGGTTGTTGCGTCCGCCGCCGCGCGTCTTCTTGGTCAGCAGCGGGCGGTGCGGCCGGCCTTTGTAGAGGCCGCCGCGGTCGAGGCCGACGCTAAAGCGCCTGCTGGGCGTGGTCGGTTTGGATTTGACGACGGGCATCGTTATTCCGACGCGGTCAGGTTGATGCTGTTGCCGGCTGCCAGCGTGACGTAGGCCTTCTTCCAGTCCACGCGTCGCCCCCTGCTGCGCCCGCTACCCTTGCGCTTGCCCCTGACGCGCACCAGGTTGACCTTTGTGACCTTGACGTCGAAGGCGTTCTCGATCGCGGCGCGCACTTGCGCGCGCGTCGCGTCGGGCAGCACGCGGAACACGTGCTGGTTGTCGCGCATGACGTTGGTGGCTTTCTCGGAGACGTGCGGCGCGATGATCGCCTTGTGCAGCCTCTCGTCGGGCAAGGTTACTTTCACGCGAGCCACTCCTGTATCTTGAGGACCGCGGCGCGCGTGACCAGCACGTGTCCGAAGCGCAGCAGGTTGGCCGGATCGAGGCGCGTCGCCGGCAACACGCCGACGTACGGCAGGTTGTTGGCCGCGAGCATGAGCTTGTCGTCGTATTCGGCGGTCACAATCAGCACCGAATCCCAGTCGTAGGCCCTGAGCTTCGCCGCCAGCAGTTTGGTCCTGGGTTCGGGAATGCTCCATTCCTCGACCACGTGCAGATGGCCGCGCCGGTACAGCTCGGACAGCAGCGAGCGCAGCGCGCCGCGGTACATCTTGCGGTTGATCTTCCTGCCGAAGTCGCGCGGACGCGCCGCGAAGGTGCGCCCGCCGCCACGCCACAGCGGGCTGCGGTTGGTGCCGACGCGCGCGTGGCCGGTGCCTTTCTGGCGCCATGGTTTGCGCCCGCCGCCGGCGGCGTCGGCGCGGCTCTTCTGCGCCTTGCTGCCACGGCGCGCGCCCGCGAGAAACGCGACCAGCGCCTGATGCACAAGACTCTCGTTGTAGTGGCGGTCGAACACGCCTTCGGATATCGGCATCGTGCCTCCGCCCTCCAGTTCAAGTTCCATGCCGTCGCCTCACGATGACGGTGCCGCCGCGGCTGCCGGCAATCGCGCCTTTGATCAGCAGCAGATTTCTCTCCAGGTCCACGCGCACGACCTCGAGGTTGCGCGTGGTAACGCGCACGCCGCCCATGCGTCCAGGCATTTTCTTGCCCTTGAACACGCGCCCCGGCAGTTGACACTGGCCGACCGAACCCAGCGCACGATGCGACAGCGAGTTGCCGTGGCTCGCGTCCTGACTGCGGAAATGGTGGCGTTTGATGGCGCCGGCGAACCCCTTGCCGCGACTGGTGCCGGTCACTTCGACCATGCTCCCCGGCTCGAATATGTCGACGCCGACGGTCTCGCCGACCTGCCTCAATTCGTCCTCGCCGACGCGAAACTCGCGGATCACGCCGCCGGCCTCGACGCCGGCCTTCTTGAAATGGCCGGCCAGCGGTTTCGATACCCGCGACGGCTTGCGCCCGCCGGCGACCAGTTGCATCGCCGGATAACCGTCTTTGGCGGCGGTCTTGACCTGCGCTACGCGGTTGACCGGCGCGTGCACGACGGTGACCGCCAGCGAGCGCCCATCCTCCGAAAATACGCGCGTCATCCCGATCTTCTCGCCTATCAATCCGAGCGCCATCATCCCCCCTCAGCTCAGTTTGATCTGCACGTTGACGCCGGCCGCGAGATCGAGCTTCATCAGCGCGTCCACGGTCTTTTCGGTCGGGTCGAGAATATCAATGATGCGTTTGTGGGTGCGGATTTCGTACTGATCGCGCGCGTCCTTGTCCACGTGCGGAGAAATCAGCACGGTAAAGCGCTCGATGCGCGTCGGTAGCGGAATCGGCCCCTTGATGCGGGCGCCGGTGCGCTTGACCGTCTCGATAATCTCGCGCACCGACTTGTCGAGCAGGCGATAGTCGAACGCCTTCAGGCGGATACGGATACTCTGGCTGGTCTGGTCGGTCTGCGCCATGCGTCTATACCCGTCGCGGTGCGCCTATTGGATAACCTTGGTGACGACGCCGGCGCCGACCGTGCGCCCGCCCTCGCGGATCGCAAATCGCAGTCCCTCGTCCATCGCTATCGGCGCTATCAACCTCACCTTGAACTTCACGTTGTCCCCCGGCATCACCATCTCCACTCCCGACTCCAACTCCACCTCGCCCGTCACGTCCGTCGTCCGAAAATAAAACTGCGGACGATAACCCTTGAAAAACGGCGTGTGACGACCACCCTCCTCCTTCGACAACACGTACACCTCCGACTCAAACTCCACGTGCGGCGTGATCGACCCCGGCTTGCACAATACCTGACCCCGCTCCACCTCCTCGCGCTTCGTCCCGCGCAGCAACACCCCCACGTTGTCCCCCGCGCGTCCCTCGTCCAACAACTTCCTGAACATCTCCACTCCCGTGCACGTCGTCGACGTCGTCTCGCGCACGCCCACTATACCCACCTCGTCTCCCACCTTCACCACTCCACGCTCTATACGACCCGTCACCACCGTGCCCCGGCCCGAAATCGAAAATACGTCCTCCACCGGCATCAGAAAATCACCGTCCACCGCCCGCTCCGGCTCCGGAATATACTCATCCATCGCCCCCACCAACTTCATGATCGAACCCGATCCGTGCTCACCCTCGTCTCCCTCCAACGCCTTCAGCGCCGAACCCGACACTATCGGTACCTCCTCCCCCGGAAACTCGTAACTCGTCAGCAACTCCCGCACCTCCATCTCCACCAACTCCATCAACTCCTTGTCGTCCACCATGTCCGCCTTGTTCAAATACACCACCACGTGCGGCACCCCCACCTGACGCGCCAGCAATATGTGCTCCCGCGTCTGCGGCATCGGTCCGTCCGACGCGCTCACCACCAATATCGCCCCGTCCATCTGCGCCGCGCCCGTTATCATGTTCTTGATGTAGTCCGCGTGCCCCGGACAGTCCACGTGCGCGTAATGACGACCCGCAGACTCATACTCCACGTGCGCCGTCGCTATCGTGATCCCTCGCTCGCGCTCCTCCGGCGCGTTGTCTATCTGATCATACGAACGATACTCCCCGCCCTGACTCTCCGACAACACCTTCGTCAGCGCCGCCGTCAGCGTCGTCTTGCCGTGATCCACGTGGCCTATCGTGCCTACGTTTACGTGCGGCTTCGTCCTCTCAAATTTCTCTTTCGACATGGTCGCTCCTGGTCACGCCGCGGCGTATTGTTTGATGATCTCGCCGGTGATCGCAACCGGCACCTCGGCGTATTTGTGAAATTCCATCGAATAGGTGGCGCGCCCCTGCGTAGCCGAGCGCAAGTCGGTCGCGTAGCCGAACATTTCCTTCAACGGCACTTCGGCGCGCACCGTACGCCCGGTCGGCGTCTCCTCCATGGCCTCGATGACGCCGCGACGGCGGTTCAGATCGCCCACGACGTCGCCCATGTAGTCCTGGGGCGTCACCACCTCGACTTGCATGATCGGTTCGAGCAGCACCGGATCGGCCAACCTGGCGCCGTCGCGGAAACACTGCGAACCGGCGATCTTGAAGGCCAGCTCCGACGAGTCCACGTCATGAAATGAGCCGTCGTACAGCGTCACGCGCACGTCCACCAGCGAATAGCCGCCAAGCACGCCGTTTTGCATCTGCTCCTGCACGCCTTTGTCCACCGCCGGAATGTATTCCTTGGGGATGACGCCGCCGCTGATCTTATTGACGAACTCATAGCCCGCACCGCGCTCCAGCGGTTCGATGCGCAGCCACACGTGACCGTACTGCCCGCGCCCGCCGGTCTGGCGAATGAACTTGCCTTCCTGCTCCACGACCTTGCGGATGGTCTCGCGGTAGGCGACCTGAGGCGCGCCGACGTTGGCCTCGACGCCAAACTCCCGCTTCATGCGGTCGACGATGATCTCCAGGTGCAGCTCGCCCATGCCGGAGATGATCGTCTGACCGGTCTCTTCATCGCTGGTGACGCGAAAAGACGGGTCTTCCCGGGCCAGCTTTTGCAACGCAATCGCCATTTTCTCCTGGTCAATTTTGGTCTTCGGTTCGACCGCGACCGAGATCACCGGCTCCGGAAAACTCATGCTCTCGAGCACGATCGGCGCCGCCATGTCGCACAGGGTGTCGCCCGTCACCACGTCCTTCAGGCCGACCGCGGCGGCGATGTCGCCGGCGCGCACCTCTTTGATCTCCTCGCGCGAGTTCGAGTGCATCTGCAACACGCGGCCAATGCGCTCCTTCCTGCGACGCACGGGGTTCGACACCGTATCGCCGGAGCGCAACACCCCGGAATAGACGCGGAAGAAGGTCAGCGTGCCGACGAACGGGTCGGTCGCAATTTTGAAAGCCAGCGCCGCGAACGGTTCGTCGTCGGACGGCCTGCGCGTCGGTGCGGTCTGCTCTTCGGCGGCGACCCCTGCGATCGCGGGCACGTCCTCGGGCGAGGGCATGAAACGGACGACGGCGTCAAGCAACGCCTGCACGCCTTTGTTCTTGAACGCGGACCCGCATAGGACGGGGACGATCTCGTTCGCCAGCGTGCGCATTCTGAGGCCGCGCACGACGTCGTTCTCGCTCAGCTTGCCCTCCAGGTATTTGTCCATCAGCTCCTCGTCGGCCTCGCCCGCGGCCTCGAGCATTTGCTCGCGCCAGCGCCCGCAGTCGGCGTGCATCTGCTCGGGAATTTCGCGCGCCTCGTAACTGGCGCCCAGGTCGTCCTCGTTCCAGTAGATCGCCCGGTTGTTTATCAAATCAACGACGCCGGCGAAACCGTCCTCGGCGCCGATCGGAAGTTGCACCGGCACCGGGCGCGCGCCAAGACGCTCGTCTATCTGCCCGACGACGCGCAGGAAGTCGGCGCCGGTGCGGTCCATCTTGTTGACGAACGCAATGCGCGGCACCTGGTAATTGTCGGCTTGGCGCCACACGGTCTCGGACTGCGGTTCGACGCCGCCGACCGCGCAGAACACCGCGACCGCGCCGTCGAGCACGCGCAACGAGCGTTCGACCTCGATCGTGAAATCGACGTGGCCCGGCGTGTCTATGATGTTGATGCGGTGTTCGTCGAATTGCCGGTCCATGCCGCGCCAGAAGCAGGTCGTCGCCGCCGACGTGATCGTGATGCCGCGCTCCTGCTCCTGCTCCATCCAGTCCATGACCGCGGCGCCCTCGTGCACCTCGCCCATCTTGTGCGATATGCCGGTATAAAACAGCACGCGCTCGGTGGTCGTCGTCTTGCCGGCGTCAATGTGGGCCATGATGCCGATGTTGCGATAACGTTCTATTACGGTCGAGCGCGCCATGTCACCACCGGTAGTGGGAAAAGGCCTTGTTGGCCTCGGCCATTTTCAGCGTGTCCTCGCGCCGCTTGACCGCGGCGCCTTTGTTGGCGTAGGCGTCGGCCAACTCCGCCGCCAGCTTCTCGATCATGGATTGCGAACCGCGCTTGCGCGCGGCTTCGATGACCCAGCGCATCGCCAGCGTCAACTGGCGCACCGGACGCACCTCGACCGGCACCTGGTAGGTGGCGCCGCCGACGCGCCGCGACTTGACCTCGACGCGCGGCTTCACGTTTTGCAGCGCGGTCTTGAAAATCTCCAGTTCCTCGGCGACGCCGCCGGCGGCGCCCGCGGGAACCTCTTTGGACGCCGCCTCGGGCAAGGCCTCGGACGCCTTGTCGGATGCTTTGTTCAGGGCGCGATACACTATCTTCTCGGCACCCGACTTTTTGCCGGCGCGCATCACCAGGTTGATGAACTTGGCGACCGTCTCATCCTGGTATTTCGGATCGAGCGTGATCTGCCTTCTCGGAACTTCTTTGCGGCGCGACATCGGGCGGCCTCTTTATGCGTTGGGGCGCTTGGCGCCGTATTTGGAGCGTCCCTGCCTGCGGCCTTCGACGCCTTGCGTATCGAGGCTGCCGCGCACGGTGTGATAACGCACTCCGGGCAGATCCTTGACGCGCCCGCCGCGAATCAACACGACCGAGTGCTCCTGCAGGTTGTGCCCCTCGCCGCCGATATAGGTGGTGACCTCATAGCCGTTCGTCAGGCGCACGCGCGCGACCTTGCGCAACGCCGAGTTCGGTTTCTTCGGCGTCGTCGTATAGACGCGGACGCAGACACCGCGCTTTTGCGGGCAGCTCTCGAGCGCGGTCACGCCGCTCTTTTCCATCTTGCGCTTTCTGGGCTTGCGCACCAGCTGGTTGATAGTCGCCATGTCCTTGAACGTTGACAAATACGGCCTCTCCCGCGCCTCGGCGGGAAAGGACAAAGTAGCCAGTTATTATAACTGGAAGTCAACCAGAAGTAAAAGGACATGCGCGTCCCAGGCGCATTGGAACACCGTACCCCGATCCGGGCAGCGCAAAATCCGGCGCCTACTCAGTCACGCGCTCTCGCTTGCGGCCATTTCTTCATCGGCGCCGTCGCGGCGCACGGGCGCGACGCCCTCCTGCCGCCATGGAATCGCCTCCGGATCCAGTTCATCCTGGCGCTCGCGCTCGCGCGCGGCCCAACCGGTGCCGGCGGGAATCAGGCGCCCGACGATCACGTTTTCTTTCAGCCCCCTGAGGTGGTCCTTGGAACCGCGCACGATAGCCTCGGTCAACACGCGCGTCGTCTCCTGGAACGACGCCGACGACACGAACGACTCGGTGACCAAAGACGCCTTGGTGATACCGAGCAGCAGCGGTTTGTACGCGATCGCTTCCTTGCCGTCGCGCTCGCGCTTCTCGTTGACGTCGAGCATCTCCACTTTCTCGACGTTGTCGCCCGCCAGGTAGCGGCCGTCCTTCGGATCGATCACCTCGACCTTGCGCAACATCTGTCGAATGATGACCTCGATGTGCTTGTCGTTGATCTTGACCCCCTGCAGGCGGTACACGTCCTGGATCTCCTTGACCAGGTACTCGGCCAACGCGCCTATGCCGAGCAGGCGCAGAATATCGTGAGGGTTGAACTCTCCGTCCGATATGATCTCCCCCTGTTCGACGCGCTCGCCGTCGAGAATCTCGACGCGCCGCCATTTCGGTATCAGCATCTCGACCGACTCGCCGTCGTCGCCGGTGATGACGAGGCGCTGCTTGCCCTTGGTCTCCTTGCCGAAACCGAAGGTGCCGCTGCGTTCGGCGAGTATCGCCGATTCCTTCGGCTTGCGCGCCTCGAACAGGTCGGCCACGCGCGGCAGACCGCCGGTGATGTCGCGCGTCTTGGTGGTCTCCTGCGGGATGCGCGCGATGACGTCACCGACGCTGACCGCGACGCCGTCGGTCAACGTGACCATGGCGCCCGCCGGCAGGCGGTAGATTGCGGGACGCCCGTTCGCGAGCATCACGTCCTTGCCCTTCTTGTCCACCAGACGGATCGTCGGCGTCTGCTCCTTGACGCCGCCGGTGACTATCCACGATTTGAGGCCGGTCATTTCGTCGGCCTGCTGCGTGACGTTGATGCCTTCCGCGAATTCCTCCTGGCGCGCGACGCCGGCGACCTCGGCGATGACCGGATGCATGTGCGGATCCCAGTAGGCGACGATCTGGCCGGCGGCGACCGCGTCGCCGTCGGCGATCGTCAGGCGCGCGCCGTAGGGAACCTTGTAACGCTCGCGCTCGCTGCCGTATTCGGAGATCACGCTGATCTCGCCGGAGCGCGACACGGTGACGCTCTCGCCGCCGCTGCGTTTCAGCAGTTTCATCCGATGCAGGCGCACCGAACCGTCGCCGCCGACCGCGATGTTGTTGACCGCGACCGAACGGCTGGCGGCGCCGCCGATGTGGAAGGTGCGCATCGTCAGCTGCGTGCCCGGTTCGCCGATGGACTGCGCGGCGATGATGCCTACCGCCTCGCCGATGTTAATCAGATAGCCGCGCGCAAGGTCGCGCCCGTAGCACTTCGCGCAGATGCCGTGGCGCGTGCGGCACGTGATCGGCGAACGCACCTTGACCTGGTCTATGCCGTGGCGGTCAAGCTGTTTCAGCAGTTCCTCGTCTAGCAACGTGCCCTCTCGAATCAGGGTCTTTCTGCCGGCCTTGACGGGCGCGGCCACGGTGCGCCCGAGCACGCGCTCCTCGAGCGTCTCGACGATGTCGCCGCCCTCGATGTTGGGTTTGAACGTAATCCCGTCGCGCGTGCCGCAGTCGTCCTCGGTCACCACCAGATCCTGCGCGGTGTCCACGAGGCGCCGCGTCAGATAACCGGAGTTGGCGGTCTTCAGCGCGGTATCGGCCAGCCCCTTGCGCGCGCCGTGCGTCGAAATGAAGTACTGGAGGATGTTCAGACCTTCGCGGAAATTGGCGGTGATCGGCGTTTCTATGATCGAGCCGTCGGGCTTCGCCATCAGCCCGCGCATACCGGCCAGCTGGCGGATTTGCAGCGCCGAGCCGCG
The DNA here is from genome assembly GCA_965203445.1 of Candidatus Oxydemutator sp. GTDB lineage: Bacteria > Pseudomonadota > Gammaproteobacteria > Poriferisulfidales > Oxydemutatoraceae > Oxydemutator. Next base: position 1,889,330 of record OZ241883.1, on the reverse strand, counting down.
CGCGCCCGAATCGGCCATCATGAATATCGGGTTGAAAGACGCCTGGACGACCTTGGCGCCGTCGGCCGCGGTGATCTCCTCGCTGCTGAGTTCGTCCATCATGCGGTTGGCGATGCGGTCGTTGGTGTTCGACCAGATGTCTATGACCTTGTTGTATTTCTCGCCGCTGGTGACGAAACCCGAGACGTACTGGCTCTCGATCTCCTTCACCTCGTTCTCGACTTCGTTCAGGATCGCCTGCTTGTCGCTCGGCACAACCATGTCGTCCACCCCGAACGACACGCCGGCGCGGGTCGCGTAATGGAAGCCGATGTACATCAGCTGGTCGGCGAAAATCACCGTCTCCTTGAGGCTCACCTTGCGGTGGCTGGCGTCCACCAATTCGAGTATGCTGCGTTTGTCGAGCACGCGGTTGACCAGGGCGTAGGGCAGGCCCTCGGGCAGGATCGCCGCCAGCTTGGCGCGCCCGACCGTGGTCTCGACGCGCGCGCCGCCCTCGTCGCCCTCGTGCAGCGGACGCTTCAGCCTGACCTCGACCTTGGCGTGCAGGCCAACGCAGCCGCAGGCGTGGGCGCGTTCCAGTTCGTCCGCGTCGGCAAACTTCATGCCCGCGCCCCTCGCGTCGGCGCGTTCGCGCGTCATGTAATACAGTCCCAACACGACGTCCTGCGACGGCACGATGATCGGATTGCCGTTGGCCGGCGACAGGATGTTGTTGGTGGACATCATCAGGCAGCGCGCCTCAAGCTGCGCCTCGAGCGACAGCGGCACGTGCACCGCCATCTGGTCGCCGTCGAAGTCGGCGTTGAAGGCGGCGCACACCAGCGGGTGCAGCTGGATCGCCTTGCCCTCTATCAGCACCGGTTCGAACGCCTGCACGCCCAAGCGGTGCAGCGTCGGCGCACGGTTCAGCAGCACCGGGTATTCGTGGATGATCTCCTCCAGTATGTCCCACACCTCGGGGCCCTCTTTCTCAACCATCTTCTTCGCGGTCTTGATCGTCGTCACCAGGCCGCGCTTGTAGAGCCTGCTGTAGATGAACGGCTTGAACAGCTCGATCGCCATTTTCTTCGGCAGGCCGCACTGGTGCAGCTTGAGCGTCGGCCCGACGACGATGACCGAGCGCCCCGAATAATCCACGCGCTTGCCGAGCAGGTTCTGGCGAAAACGCCCCTGCTTGCCCTTGATCATGTCGGCCAGCGATTTCAGCGGGCGCTTGTTGGTGCCGGTGACGACGCGCCCGCGGCGGCCGTTGTCGAGCAGCGCGTCCACCGCCTCCTGCAACATGCGCTTCTCGTTGCGCACGATGATGTCGGGCGCGCCCAGTTCCAGTAGCCGCTTCAGGCGGTTGTTGCGGTTGATTACGCGGCGGTACAGATCGTTCAGATCGGAGGCCGCGAAACGTCCGTCGGCAAGCGGCACCAGCGGGCGCAGATCCGGCGGCAGCACCGGCAGCACCGTCATGATCATCCATTCGGGTTTGCTGCCGGATTGGATGAAGTACTTGATCAGCTTCAGGCGCTTCGACAACCGCTTGAGCTTGGCGTCCGACGTGGTCTTGGCGATTTCCTCCTGCAACTCGAGCGCGCTCTTCTCCAGGTCCAGCTTCCTCAAGAACTGCAAGATGGCCTCGGCGCCCATGCGCGCGACGAACTGGTCGCCGTACTCCTCGATCTTCTCGAAATACTCGTCGTCGTTCAGCAGATCGCCTTCCTTCAGGTCGGTCATGCCGGGCTCGATTACGATGAAACTCTCGAAGTAGAGCACGCTCTCGATGTCGCGCAGGCTCATGTCGAGCAGCAGGCCGATGCGCGACGGCAGCGACTTCAAAAACCAGATGTGCGCGACCGGGCTCGCCAGCTCGATGTGCCCCATGCGCTCGCGGCGCACGCGCGTCAGCGTGACCTCGACGCCGCATTTCTCGCACACCACGCCGCGGTGCTTCAGGCGCTTGTATTTGCCGCACAGGCACTCGTAATCCTTGACCGGCCCGAAGATCTTGGCGCAAAACAGACCCTCGCGCTCGGGCTTGAACGTGCGGTAGTTGATCGTCTCCGGTTTTCTGACCTCGCCGTAGGACCACGATTTGATCTCGTCGGCGGAGGCCGCGCCTATGCGCAGGAAGTCGAAGTTCTCGTCTCCCTCGCCCTGTCTCATCAGATTGAAAAGCTTTTTCATGTTTTCTCCGGCTTGGTGTTCGCGACGCGCGCTATTCCCTCTCGAGGGTAAGGCTGACGCCGAGCGAGCGGATCTCCTTGACCAGCACGTTGAACGACTCCGGCACCCCGGCCTCGGTCGTCCAGTCGCCGTTGACGATGTTCTTGTACATGCGGTTGCGCCCGCGCACGTCGTCCGATTTGACCGTCAGCATCTCCTGCAGCACGTGCGCCGCGCCGTACGCCTCGAGCGCCCACACCTCCATCTCGCCGAAGCGCTGCCCGCCGAACTGCGCCTTGCCGCCGAGCGGCTGCTGCGCGATCATGCTGTAGGGGCCGGTGGCGCGCGCGTGCATCTTGTCGTCGGCGAGATGATTGAGCTTCATGATATAGGCGTAACCGACCGTCACCGGACGGTCGAAGGACTCTCCCGAACGCCCGTCGTAGAGCACGGTCTGGCCCGACTCAGGCAGGTCGGCCATCGCCAGCATGCTCTTGAGCTCGCTCTCGGTGGCGCCGTTGAACACCGGCGTCGCCATCGGCACGCCGGCGCGCAGGTTGGCCGCAAGCACCATGATCTCGTCGTCGTCGAGCGAGCGCAGGCCGTCGCCGCCTTTTTCGCCGTGGTCGTATATTCTGCGCAGCAAGGTGCGCACCTTGCTCGCCGGAGCGGCCGCGTCCAGCAGCTTGCCGATCTCGCCGCCCAAGGCCTTCGCGGCCCACCCCAGGTGGGTCTCGAACACCTGGCCCACGTTCATGCGCGACGGCACCCCGAGCGGGTTCAACAACACGTCCACCGGCGTGCCGTCGGCCAGATACGGCATGTCCTCGACCGGCACGATCATGGACACCACGCCCTTGTTGCCGTGGCGCCCGGCGAGCTTGTCGCCCGGCTGTATGCGCCGCTTCATCGCCAGGTACACCTTTACGATCTTCAACACGTCCGGCGCCATTTCGTCGCCGGCCATCAGGCGCTCGCGACGCCGTTGAAAATGCTCCTCGGCGCGCGCGCGCTGATCCTCGAAGCGCGCCGACAGGCGCTCGAGGTCGCGGCTGACCTTTTCGTTTTGCACGCGTATCGAAAACCACTTCTCGCGGGCGAGCGCGTCCAGGTAGGAGGCGGTGACCTTCATACCGGCCTTGAGATCATTGGGGCCGCCGGCCGCGACCCTGTTGGTGAGCAATTTCCTTACGCGGTCGAAGACGTCGTCCTCGTAGATGCGCAGCTCGTCGGCCAGGTCCTTGCGCAGTTTCTCGATCTCACCCTGCTCGATCTCGAGCGCGCGTTGATCCTTGTCGCCGCCTTCGCGCGTGAACACCTTGACGTCTATCACGGTGCCCTCGACCCCGGACGGAACGCGCAGCGAGTTGTCCTTCACGTCCGACGCCTTCTCGCCGAAGATCGCGCGCAACAGTTTCTCCTCCGGCGTCAACTGGCTTTCGCCCTTGGGCGTGACCTTGCCGACCAGGATGTCGCCGGCCTTGACCTCGGCGCCGATATAGACGATGCCGGACTCGTCTAGCTTGGACAGAAAGCCTTCACCGATGTTCGGAATATCGGCGGTGATCTCCTCGTTGCCGAGCTTGGTGCTGCGCGCCGTGCACACCAGCTCCTTGATGTGTATCGTGGTAAAGCGGTCTTCCTCGACGACGCGCTCGGAAATGACGATCGAGTCCTCGAAGTTGTAGCCGTTCCACGGCATGAACGCCACCAGCACGTTCTGGCCGAGCGCCAGTTCGCCGTGGTCGGTGGCCGAGGCGTCGGCGAGCACGTCGTCGGCCTCGATGACGTCGCCGACGTTCACCAACGGGCGGTGGTTGATGCAGGTGTCCTGGTTCGAACGCGTGTACTTGGTCAGCTTGTATATGTCCACGCCGGCTTCGCCCGCGCGCGCCTCTTCGTCGCTGACGCGCACGACGATGCGCGCGGCGTCCACCGTGTCAACGACGCCGGCGCGCTCGGCGCACAGTACCGAACCGGAGTCGCCCGCCACCTTGCGTTCGATGCCGGTACCGACCAGCGGTTTCTCGCTGCGCAGCGTCGGCACCGCCTGGCGTTGCATGTTCGAGCCCATCAGTGCGCGGTTGGCGTCGTCGTGTTCGAGAAACGGGATCAGCGCCGCGGCCACCGACACGATCTGCTTCGGCGAGATGTCCATGTAATCCACCGCGTCGGGGGTGAACAGGCTGAACTCGTTCTGCTTGCGGCACGACACCAACTCGTCAACCAGCCGGCCCTTGCCGTCGATCGCGGCGTTGGCCTGGGCGATCGCGTAGTGGCTCTCCTCGATGGCCGACAGGTATTCGACTTCCCTGGTGACGACGCCGTTCTTTACCTTCAGGTACGGAGTCTCCAAAAAACCGTACGGGTTGGGACGCGCGTACATCGCAAGCGAACTGATGAGACCGATGTTCGGGCCCTCCGGCGTCTCGATCGGACACAGTCGTCCGTAGTGGGTCGGGTGTACGTCGCGCACCTCAAAACTGGCGCGTTCGCGCGCGAGGCCGCCGGGGCCTAGCGCCGAAATGCGGCGTTTGTGCGTGATCTCGGCGAGCGGGTTGGTCTGGTCCATAAACTGCGACAACTGGCTCGAACCGAAGAATTCCTTAATCGCCGCCGACACCGGTTTGGAGTTGACCAGCTCCTGCGGCAGCAGCCCCTCGAGTTCGGCGAAGGTCAGGCGTTCCTTCACCACGCGCTCGATACGCACCAGGCCGATGCGCAGCGCGTTTTCGGCGGTCTCGCCGACGCAGCGCACGCGGCGGTTGCCGAGATGATCTATGTCGTCCACCACGCCGACGCCGTCGCGGATCGAAATCAGCGTGCGCAGCACCCTGAGCACGTCGTCGCGGTCCAGCGTCTGCGAGTCGCGCGCGGCGTCGCCGCCGACGCGGCGATTGAACTTCATGCGCCCGACTTCAGACAGCGCGTAGCGCTCCGGATTCTGGAACAGGTTGACGAACAGGTTCTCGGCGGCATCCTTCGCCGGCGGTTCGCCGGGGCGCATCATCCGGTAGATCTCGAACTGCGCGTCGAGCGTCGTCTTCGTCGGATCCAGGCGCAGCGTCTGCGACATGAACGGCCCGCGATTGATCTCGTTGGTATAGATCGTCTCGAACTCGCGCACGCCGGCCTGCTCCATTTGCGCCAGCAGTTCGGCCGTGACCGGGGCGTTGGCCGTGGCCAGCAGCTCGCCGCTGCCGGCGTCGGCGACGTCGCGCGCCAGCACCTTGTCCAGCAGGTACTCCCGTGGCACCTGCAAACTCTTGATGCCCGATTTCTGCAAGGCTTTGACGTGCGCCGCGGTAACGCGGCGCCCCGCCTCGATCAGCCGCTTGCCCTTGACCTCGACGTCGAACGGCACGGCCTCGCCGCGCAGACGCTCGGGAATCAGGCGTATTTTGTACGCGCCGCCGACGCGACGAATCAGGTCGGTCTCGAAAAAGGTGTCGAGAATTTCGACGTCGCTCATGCCGAAGGCGCGCAGCAGCACCGACGCCGGCAGCTTGCGACGACGGTCTATGCGCACGAACAGGCAGTCCTTGACGTCGAATTCGAAATCGAGCCACGAACCGCGGTACGGGATCACGCGCGCCGAGTACAGCAACTTGCCGGAGGAGTGGGTCTTGCCTTTGTCGTGCTCGAAAAACACCCCCGGCGAACGGTGCAGCTGCGACACGACAACGCGCTCGGTGCCGTTGACGACGAAAGTACCGGTGTCGGTCATCAGCGGCAACTCGCCCATGTACACCTCCTGCTCCTTGATGTCCTTGGGCTCGCGCTTCTCGCTCTTCTTCCTGCCCTTGCCGTCGGCGCTCTTCTTCTCGTACAGCGCGAGGTGCATCTTCACTTTCAGCGGCACCGCGTAGGTGCGTCCGCGCAACCTGCATTCGCCCACGTCGAACGTCGGTTCGCCAAGCTCATAGCCTCGATAACGCAGTTCGGCGTTGCCCGAGTGGCTGACGATCGGAAAGACGGAATGAAAGATCCCGTGCAAACCTTTGTTCTCGCGCGCCTCCGGCGGCACGTCCCGCTGCAGGAAGCCGTTGTACGAATCGAGCTGCATTTGCAGCATGTAGGGTACTTCGAGCTTCTCGGCTTTCTTGCCGAAATTCTTGCGGATGCGTTTTTTCTCGGTGAAACTGTACACGCGTTCCCTCCAGGCTCAGTTACGGCGCGTCCTCGTCCCCGGGCCGTGCCGGAGAGAGAACGCGGCAGGAATGCAGGCGGACTTTTCCCGTGCCTCTTCGTGCCAGAGGCGTGACCAGGACGCGGCGCCGCGCCGCCGTTCGCGGCTCATGTAAGCTCAACCGAAGCGCCCGCTTCTTCGAGCTTGCTCTTGATCTCCTCTGCTTCTTTCTTGGCCACGCCCTCGCGCAGCGTGCCCGGCGCGCCTTCGACCAACTCCTTGGCTTCCTTGAGGCCGAGGTCGGTGACCGTGCGCACTGCCTTGATAACGGCCACCTTGTTGTCGCCGATACCGGCCAGAACGACGGTGAACTCGTCCTTTTCGGTCTCCTCCGCCGTTTCGCCGGCAGCCGCCGCCACCGGAGCGGCCGCGACGGCCGCCGCCGAGACGCCGAACTTCTCCTCCATCGCCGAAACCAGGTCGACCACGTCCATCACGGACATCGCGGAAATTGCGTCCAGTATTTCTTCTTTGGATAGGGCCATCGTGTTTTCTCCTTGCTTGAGTGGGCTTGGGTAATTCTATGACGCGCGTCCGGCGCTCACACCGACTTCTGCTTGTCGTCGCGCAGCGCGGCCAGCGTGCGCGCCAACTTCGACGCGGGCGCCGCCAGTGCGCGCGCCAGTTTCTCGAGCGGCGCCTTGAGCACGGCCATCAACGCGCCGAGCGCCCGTTCGTGCGTCGGCAGCGTGGCCAGGCGCTCCACCTGCGACAAATCCTGCAATTCGCCGTCGAAAGCGATAATTTTGACCTCGGGCAGGCCGCCGTCCTTGTAAAAATCCCGGATCAGTCCGGCCGCAGCCCCTATGTTTTCGTAGGAAAACGCAAGCAGCAGCGGCCCGCCGAGCGCCGCCTCCATGCACGCGAAGGGCGTGTCCGCCAGTGCGCGACGCGCCAGCGTGTTCTTGACGACGCGCAGATACACTCCCTGCTCCCGCGCCTGCCTGCGCAGGCGGGTCATCTCGACCACGCTCAGACCGCGGTAGTCGGCGGCGATCGCCGACGTCGCCTGGGCCGCGGCCGCGGCGACCTCGGCCACGACCCGTCTCTTGCCTTCCGGATTCAGCGCCATCTCATACTCTTCCCGTCAGTAGCTCAACGCGCCCTGATCGATCACCAGCCCCGGCCCCATGGTCGAGGAAACCGACACTTTCCTGAGATAAACGCCCTTGGCCGCCGCCGGCCTGGCGCGCACGAGTGCGGCGACCAGCGCGTTCAAGTTTTCTTCCAGCTGAGCGACGTCGAAGTCGAGCCGCCCGATGCTGCAATGAACGACGCCGGCCTTGTCTATGCGGTAGCGCGCGCGGCCCTGCTTGATGCCGCGCACCGCCGCGGCGACGTCGTCGGTCACGGTGCCGTCCTTGGGATTCGGCATCAGCCCGCGCGGCCCCAGCAGCGCCCCGATCTTGCCGAGCGCGGGCATCGCCGCGGGCGCCGCGACCACCGCGTCATAGTCGAAATCGCCGTCGCGCGCGCGCGCGATCAGATCGTCGAGGCCGACCGCGTCGGCACCGGCCTGCTCGGCCGCGGCGGCCTGGTCGCCTTCGGCAAAGACCGCGACGCGCACCGGCTTGCCGAGACCGTGCGGCAGACTCGCGGCACCGCGCACCATCTGGTCGCCCTTGCGCGCGTCCACGCCAAGCCTGACGCTGGCGTCAACCGACTCGCCGAAGTTCGCGGGCGGGCACTGCTTCAACAACTTGAACGCCTCAGCCGGAGCATAGGAGCAGGAGCGATCGCACTGCTCGGCGATGCGTCGGCCCCTCTTCGACAAGCGCCGCGCCATCTATGCGTCCTCCACCTCGAGGCCCATGCTACGCGCGCTGCCGGCGATCGTGCGCACCGCCGCGTCCATACCGCCCGCGGTCAGGTCGGGCTCCTTCTGGGCGACGATTTCCTCCAGCTGCCGGCGGGTGACCTTGCCGACCTTCTCGAGGTTCGGCGTGCCGCTGCCCTTGTCCACGCCCGCGGCTTTTTTCAGCAGCACCGAGGCCGGCGGCGACTTGATGACGAAAGTGAAACTCTTGTCGCTGTACACGGCGATGACTACCGGCACCGGCAAACCCTTTTCAAGCTCCTTGCTGCGCGCGTTGAACGCCTTGCAGAAGTCCATGATGTTCAGACCATGCTGGCCGAGCGCCGGGCCGACCGGCGGGCTTGGATTGGCGTCGCCCGCCGGAACCTGCATCTTGATGTACGTCTCGATTTTCTTAGCCATGAAACGGCCGCCGTCAGGTCTTCTCGACCTGGTCGAAAGACAGCTCGACCGGCGTCGGACGCCCGAAAATCTGCACCCGTACCAATAGCCGGCTTTTCTCGTAATTGACCTCCTCGACGCTGCCTTCGAAGTCGTTGAACGGGCCGTCTATCACGCGCACCACCTCGCCGACCTCGAATAACACGCGCGGGCGCAGCTTGCCGGTGCCCTCCTTCAGGCGATTGAGCACCGCATCCACCTCATCCTGCGGCACCGGCGACGGCTTCTCGCGCGAACCGCCGATGAAACCCATCACGCGCGGCACGTTGTTGACCAGGTGCCACGTGTCCTCGTCCATTTTCATCTCGACCAGCAGATAGCCCGGGAAAAACTTGCGCGTGACCTTGCGCTTCTGGCCCGAGCGCATCTCGACGATCTCCTCTTTCGGCATCATGATACGCCCGAACCTCTGCTGCATCCCGTAACGTCCGATGCGCTCTTCGAGAGACTGCATGACGCGCGCCTCGTAGCCTGAATAAACGTGCACCACGTACCACTCCAGGCCGGACACGGTGCCGGCGCTTCGTTCATCAGCGGACGCGACCTCGTTCACGGCGATTCACTTGATCAACAACTGCATGAACCACGCCAGGAACATGTCCAACAGCCACAAAAACAACGCGACGATGAAGATGACGGCGAACACCAGCAGCGTCGAGTGCAGAATCTCGCTGCGCCCCGGCCACACCATTTTTTGCAGCTCGATGCGCGAACCTTTCATAAACTCCGCGGCCTCGCCGCCGGGTGCGGTCATGAAAAAAAGCACGATCGCAAGCGTGGTCATCGCTAGAAGCGCCAGCACCTGAATGAACAATCCCTGCTCCTCGAGGTAGTAGAACAAGCCGATGCCGACGACCAGCGCGATCGCCGCCACCGCCAGCTTTGCCTGATCCTGAAACGTGAACCCGCGCTCGGCCGTCTTGCCCGCCATGGTATTTGCGCCCTGCTCCGTCAGAAAATGGCAGGCCAGGAGGGACTTGAACCCCCAACCTGCGGTTTTGGAGACCGCTGCTCTGCCAATTGAGCTACTGGCCTGTCGTGCAAACCCCTGGGCGAAGTCTTCGGTGCGACGGCATCCGCCACGACACCGCCGATGACACCGCGCGGCATTACTTCAACACCTTGGTGACGACGCCGGCGCCGACCGTGCGCCCGCCCTCGCGAATCGCAAATCGCAGTCCCTCGTCCATCGCTATCGGCGCTATCAACCTCACCTTGAACTTCACGTTGTCCCCCGGCATCACCATCTCCACTCCCGACTCCAACTCCACCTCGCCCGTCACGTCCGTCGTCCGAAAATAAAACTGCGGACGATAACCCTTGAAAAACGGCGTGTGACGACCACCCTCCTCCTTCGACAACACGTACACCTCCGACTCAAACTCCACGTGCGGCGTGATCGACCCCGGCTTGCACAATACCTGACCCCGCTCCACCTCCTCGCGCTTCGTCCCGCGCAGCAACACCCCCACGTTGTCCCCCGCGCGTCCCTCGTCCAACAACTTCCTGAACATCTCCACTCCCGTGCACGTCGTCGACGTCGTCTCGCGCACGCCCACTATACCCACCTCGTCTCCCACCTTCACCACTCCACGCTCTATACGACCCGTCACCACCGTGCCCCGGCCCGAAATCGAAAATACGTCCTCCACCGGCATCAGAAAATCACCGTCCACCGCCCGCTCCGGCTCCGGAATATACTCATCCATCGCCCCCACCAACTTCATGATCGAACCCGATCCGTGCTCACCCTCGTCTCCCTCCAACGCCTTCAGCGCCGAACCCGACACTATCGGTACCTCCTCCCCCGGAAACTCGTAACTCGTCAGCAACTCCCGCACCTCCATCTCCACCAACTCCATCAACTCCTTGTCGTCCACCATGTCCGCCTTGTTCAAATACACCACCACGTGCGGCACCCCCACCTGACGCGCCAGCAATATGTGCTCCCGCGTCTGCGGCATCGGTCCGTCCGACGCGCTCACCACCAATATCGCCCCGTCCATCTGCGCCGCGCCCGTTATCATGTTCTTGATGTAGTCCGCGTGCCCCGGACAGTCCACGTGCGCGTAATGACGACCCGCAGACTCATACTCCACGTGCGCCGTCGCTATCGTGATCCCTCGCTCGCGCTCCTCCGGCGCGTTGTCTATCTGATCATACGAACGATACTCCCCGCCCTGACTCTCCGACAACACCTTCGTCAGCGCCGCCGTCAGCGTCGTCTTGCCGTGATCCACGTGGCCTATCGTGCCTACGTTTACGTGCGGCTTCGTCCTCTCAAATTTCTCTTTCGACATCGTGTTTTCCTGCGAACGGTTGGTGAATTGGAGCCCATAACCGGGATTGAACCGGTGACCTCTTCCTTACCAAGAAAGTGCTCTACCACTGAGCTATATGGGCGCGGCTCAGGGCGTCCCTGCGCTTCGCTGGAGCGGGTGAGCGGAATTGAACCGCCGTCATCAGCTTGGAAGGCTGAGGTTCTACCACTGAACTACACCCGCACGGAATCGTTCCGGCCTCCTGCAATCCGGTTGCGACTGCCATTTCCGCGCTCATGGCCACCCCGGTTATTCCCGGCTACCCCCTCCTGCATTTTCATGGTGGAGGGGGTAGGATTCGAACCTACGAAGGCATAGCCAGCAGATTTACAGTCTGCCCCCGTTGACCGCTTGGGTACCCCTCCGGGAAACAGCGTATTATGGCTGAATAATACAGGATTGTCAATGTGTCAAACCAAAGCACAGATGTCCTATTGCCGGCAGCGCTTGGCGTTTTCAGGGTCTCCCCGCCAGCGTCTCCACAGGTGATCCGGCACCGCTCCGTGGCTTGAACCGCGCCGCCGCCTGGTTATCGCCTTAGCCACCACGGACGGCAATCGTTTTGCGTCCACGGGCGCCGCCGGTGGCGCCCGGGCGTGGCGGCGTTACCGCGCCGGCATCCGGGGCTTCTCACGCGGCGGCCGTGCGCGCAAGCCAGACGCAGGCGGCCATGCGTCCGGTGCGGCCATCGCGCCGATGGGAGAAGAAGTGCCGCTCGTTCGTGAACGTGCAATGGAAGCCGCCGCTCACCTCGCCCACGTTCAGGCGCGCCAGACGCAGCCTCGCCAGTTGGTACAAGTCGGCCAACCACGCGCCGGTATTGTCGGGCAAAAAAGCCAGGGCACACTCCTCATCCTGCCCGACAAAGCGTTCGCGCACGTCGTCGCCGACGTGAAAAGCATGCGGCCCTATCGCAGGCCCCAGCCACGCGATCAATTTCCGCGGCTCGCAATCGAGCGCGGCGACGGTCGCCTCGAGCACGCCGCCGGCCAAGCCGCGCCAACCGGCATGGGCCGCGGCGACGCGGGTGGCGTCGCGGTCGCAAAACAACACGGGCAGGCAATCCGCTACGGTAACGGTGCATACCGTCCCCGACGCGAACGACACCGACGCATCGGCACGGCGCCGCGCCGGTGCGTTCTCGGCGGCGACGACGCCGCAGCCGTGCTCCTGGTCGAGCCAGACGGGTTCGCTCGGCAGACCCAGGCGCTCGCGCAGGCGGCGGCGGTTCTCGGCGACGGCACGGGTATCGTCGCCGACGCCTTCGGAAACGTTGCAGCTGTCGAAAGGCGGCGCGCTGCAACCGCCGTTGCGCGTGGATACCGCCGCGTGAACGCGCACCGGTGCGCGCCAGCACGGATGCACTATACCGCCGCGAATTCTATCCGTCGCCGCCACCCATCGCTTCCATTTGCACAAGCGAGTCGAGCAACCGGCGCATATCGTCGGGCGGTTCGACGCGCCAAGCCGAGGGCGCTCCGCTGCCGGGGTGCAACAACGACAACTCGGCGGCGTGCAGCGCCTGGCGTCCGAACGCGCGCACCATCCGCCGGACGCGCGGCGGCGCGCCCACGAGCGGTCGCTGACGCCCGCCGTACACCGGATCGCCGAAAACCGCGTGGCCGATATGCGCCATGTGCACGCGAATCTGGTGCGTGCGCCCGGTCGCAAGCTCGACCTCGAGCAACGTATGCGCGGCGAAACGACGGGCGACGCGATAGCGGGTCACCGCGGCGCGCCCGCCGTCGCGCACCGCCATGCGTTTGCGGTCGCGCGGATGACGTCCGATGGGCGCCTCTATGGTGTCGCCGGCGATGACGCGCCCGCGCACCAGCGCCAGGTAACTACGCTTGACCGAGCGCGCGCGCAACTGCGCGCTCAGCGATTGATGTGCGCCGCGCGTCTTGGCCACGACCATCAGACCGCTGGTGTCCTTGTCCAGGCGATGCACGAGACCGGCGCGCGGCAGCGCGCCGGCCTGAGGGCAGTGGTGCAGCACCGCGTTCACAACGGTGCCGCGCGCGTGTCCGGCGGCCGGATGCACGACCATGCCGGGCGGCTTGTCTATCACCAACAGCTCGTCGTCCTCGTGGACTATCGTCAGCGGCAGCGGTTCGGCGACGGCGGCGTTCGCCGGCGCCGCCGGCGGGCGAAAGGCGACGTGCTGGCCGGCCGACACCAGGTCGCGAACTTTCGGCACGCCGCCGTTCACCAGCACGCACCCCCGCCGTATGCAGTCTTGCAGAAAGCTGCGCGAATAGCCGGAGAACAGCTCGGCCATCGCCTTGTCGAGGCGCGCGCCGGATTGCGCCTCGCCGATTACGGCTCGCAAAAGATCACCCATCGGCGGAAATTGTAACGCCTTACGGGGCCGGCGGCACACGCGCCGCTTGTGTGCCGGTTCGTGCGCCGAAGTATAATAGCCGGATGTTCAGGCGCCACGTATCGGCGATTTTGGCGGCGGCTTTGCTCGCGGGCGCCTCCGGCTGCGCGACGTTCGGCGACGACCAGGACAAAGAGGCGCGCCAGGCGGACTACCTTTACACCACCGCCAAGACCAGCCTGCAGAACGGCTATTACGCGACCGCGATAGAGAACTACCAGAAACTGGAGAGCAGCTACCCGTTCAGCCGCTACGCGCAGGCGGCGCTGCTCGAGTCGGCCTACGCGCATTACAAAATAGACGACAACGAGAGCGCGACGATCATGGTCGAGCGCTTTATCAAGAACAACCCGAACCATTCCCATCTCGACTACGCCTACTACCTGAAGGGGCTGGCCTACTTCCACTACGGCAAAAGCCTGCTCAACAAGGTGGTGCCGAGAGACCGTACGACCAAGGATCCGCGCCCGTTGGCAAAGTCGTTCACGGCCTTCCAGCACCTGCACGGCAACTTTCCCGGCAGCCGCTACCGCGAAAGCGCGCGCGAACACCTGGTCGTGCTGCGCAACCTGCTGGCGGTGTACGAGATACGGGTCGCCGACTTCTATCTGCGCCAGGGCAGCTACATAGCGGCCGTCAACCGCATCCGCTACATGCTCGAGAAATACGACGGCGCCCAGAACACCCCCGACGCGCTCTATCTGATGGCCGAGGCCTACCGGCGGCTCGGCGCCGACGACCTGGCACGGGACACGCTCAGGGTACTGAAGCACAACTACCCCGACTACCTGGACGACGACCTGAAAAAAGCCGGCGCGCCGCACTTGGCGAAGCGCGGCTGGCTGACCAGACTCGGCGACTTGGCGGACAACCTGCTGGACAAACTGCGCTATTGATCGGCCGCGTCCGCGGCGCTTGGCGCGACGGCGTCGTACAGGCTGGTGATCGGATAGCGGCGCTCCCGGCCGAACGCGCGCCGCGTGATCTTCGGGCCCGGCGGCGCCTGGCGTCTTTTGTATTCGCTTTTCATGAGCATGTTGCGCACGCGCCGCAGCAAGGCGGCGTCGAAACCTCGCCGCGCGAGGTCGGCGGCGGAGGCGTCGTTCTCCACCAGTTGCTCCAGTATCGCATCCAACACCGGATACGGCGGCAGGCGGTCGGTATCGAGCTGTCCCGGCGCCAGTTCCGCCGACGGTGCGCGCTCGATCACGCCGCGCGGAATCCGTTCGCGTGCGCGGTTGACGTGTGCGGCCAATTCATAGACGCGTTTCTTGAACAGATCCTTGAGCGGCGCGTAGCCGCCCACCATGTCGCCGTACAAGGTCGAGTAACCGACCGCGAGTTCGCTTTTGTTCGACGTCGCCAGCGGCATCAGACGCAGCTTGTTCGACAACGCCATCAACAGACCGCCGCGTATGCGCGCCTGCACGTTTTCTTCGGTGACGTCGCGCGCACGGCCGTCGAAGATCGGCGCCAGTTCTCCCAGCATCGTCTCGAAAACGCGCGTGATCGGAATCTCGAACAACTCGACGCGCTCGGCGCGCGCGAGCCGGTGCGCGTCCGCCAAGCTTTGCCGCGACGTGTAGGGGGAAGGCATCATCACCGCCTTGACGCGCGCGCCGCCGAGCGCGTCGACCGCGAGCGTCAACGTCAGCGCCGAGTCTATGCCGCCGGACAACGCGACGACGACGCCGCCAAAACCATTGTGGACGACGTAGTCGCGCAGACCCGTGACCAGTGCGCGGCGGACGATCTCGAGCGGCGCCGGCGGCGGCGACGGCGCCTGGTCGCAAACCAGCGAGGCGCGGGTCGCTTCGCAGTAATAGACGCCTTCCTCGAACGACGGCGCGCGCAGCACGCAGGCGCCGGAACGATCATAGGCCCTCGAATCGCCGTCGAATACCAGATCGTCCTGGCCGCCGACCTGGTTGACGTACAACAAACCCAGGCCGGTCTCGCGCACCCGCGCCTGCAACGCGCGGTCGCGCCGCCGCTGTTTGGCGACGTCGAACGGCGACGCGCTGACGTTGATCAGACAGTCGGCCGCGGCGCGCGCCGCGGCCGCCGCCGCCTGCGGCCGCCAAATGTCCTCGCACACGGTAAGCCCGAACGACACGCCCTCGACGGCGAACACGCAGGCCGCGTCGGGGCCGTCGCTGAAATAGCGCTTCTCGTCGAACACCTCGTAGTTCGGCAGGCTGCGCTTGTAACAGCGATGCGCGATACTCCCGTGCGACAAGTGCAGCGCGGCGTTGAACAAGGCGCCGCGATCGCGCACCGGCGCGCCGACGATCACGTCTATGCCGGCGGCCTCGCGCGCGACTTGCCCGAGCGCGTCCTCGACCGCGGCCAGGAAGTCGTCGCGCAGCAGCAGATCCTCGGGCGAATACCCGGTCAGCGACAGTTCGGGAAAAACAACGAGGCGCGCGCCGCGCCCACGCGCCGCGCGCGTCAGGCGCGTAATCCTGGCGGCGTTGCCGCGCAGGTCGCCGACGACGAAATTCTGCTGCGCCAGCGCGATACGCAACGGGGCCTCCATGGTCATTCATCGGCGAATTGACGCCGTTCGTCGGCGCGCGGGCGCGACGCGGGCGCGGGCGCGCCTACCCTGCCGGCGACTATCCACGCGGGAGGAACGATTATGAAAAACAACGGTCTCAAGGGCTTCACGTTGATCGAGCTGATGATCGCCATCGCCATCGTCGGCATCCTGCTGTCGCTGGCGCTGCCGGCGTACCAGGATTATACCGTGCGCGCCAAAATCGCCGAGGCCCTGAACCTGGCGAGCTCGATAAAAATCATGATCGGCGAATATTACGTCAGCGAGGGGCAGCTGCCGGAGACCGCCGACAAGGCCGGCATAGACACGAGTGTGACCAGCGACTACGTGTCCGGCATCGAATACGAAAGGATCGCGGCGAACAAACAAAAGAAAACGGCCGCGGCCGGCAACCTCAAGATCACCCTCGACCAGGCCATCGGCGGCGAGGCCGGCGGCAAGGTGCTGCTGCTGAAAGCGGCCCCGGCCACCGACGTTCTCAAATGGGAGTGCGGCACGGACGACGACAAGGACAAGCGTCTCGACTCGAAATACCTGCCGGCGCAATGCCGTTGAACCTTGGCCGAGGACGCCAAAAAATGCTTCCGGTGGCGCGGTCTCGTGCCCTCGGGCGAGATCATAAGCGGAGTGCGCGCCGCGCGCGACAAGGACGAACTCAGGCAATTCCTTGCAACGCAAGACGTTATCCCGATAAAAATCTCAGCCGGCGGGCGCGTGCGGCGCCTCGGCGGGCGCGACGTCACGGCGCTGTTGCGGCAACTTGCGACGTTGTTGCGCGCGACGCTGCCCGTGGGCGACGTCTTCGACCTGCTGCGCCGCCAGGCGCAACCGCGCCTGCAACGGACGCTGACGCTGATCTGGCAGGACGTCGAGGCCGGCGGCGGCCTTGCGCGGAGTATCGCACCGTACCTGCACCCGCGCCACCGCTACGTCTTCCGCATCCTGCAAGCCGGCGAGGACAGCGGGCGCCTCGCGGAACTGGCACTCGAACTGGCGTCGCAACGGGAAAAACATGAAAAGATCCATAAGAAGCTGAAACGGGCCGCGACCTACCCGGTCACGGTGCTGGTCGCGTCGGGCGCCGTCGTGGCGCTGCTGCTGCTTACAATGATGCCGCAATTCGAATCGTTCTACGCCGATTTCGGCGGCGAGCTGCCGGCCTCGACGAAGCTGACCCTGCGCTTGTTCTCGCTTCTTTCCGAACACGGCGCCGACGCCGGCGCGCTGCTCGCCCTGCTGTGCGCGGGTCTCGCGTTGCTACGTCGCAACGCGCGCTGGTTTCGCTACGCGCTGGCGTACGCGACGTTGTGGCTGCCGTTCGCGGGAACCTTGAAAAAAGCGTATCTGTGCCGCCTCTTCGCAACCGTCGTCGCGCCGGCCTACGACGCCGGCGTGCCCCTCGCCACCGCCGTCGAGTGGCTGGGCGACGCGACCTCCGATCCGGTTTTCAGCAAGGCGCTGGAGCGCGTCTCGGCACGCCTGGAGGAAGGCGCGGGATTCTCCGAGGCGGTACGCAGCGCCGGCTTTTTCGACCGTTTCTTTCGGCGCGTGATACGCATCGGCGAAAACAGCGGACGCCTCGACGAGGCGCTGCGCCAGATCGCCGAGTTCTACGACGAGCGCATCGCCGCTACATCCGAGCGCGTGATCCAGCTGACCGAACCCCTGCTGATTCTGCTGATAGCCGGCACCGTCGGCTGGATCGTGGCGACGATGTACCTGCCGATATTCAATCTCGGCTTCGCGCTGTAAAACGCGACCGGCGAACGCGAGGCGCCGCTCACGGCGGCAACGCCAGGAACACGCCGTTGTTTTTTCCGGTTACCTCGCGCATCAGGATGCCGAAGCGCTCGGGGACGCCGCCCGAGGAAAAGCCGACCGCGTGAACCCGGACAATCGGCGCACCGCTGATCTTGTCGGTGTTCAGCTTCTCTATGGTGCGAATGACCGTATCGTAGGACGAACCGGCGAAGTCGTCGCCGAATATGTAGATGGATATTTTGTCGCGCTTGCCGGCATACGTCTTGAGTGCGACCTCGAGGCCCTCGACCGGGCTGCTGTTCGAGAGCGCGCCCCAGGAACGCACCGCGTTCAGTATGCTTTTCCTTCTTTTCGGCGTGTCCGCTATCCATTTTCCGCGGTAGCCGCCGACCAGATAGAAACCGTTGTCGTTGAGTATCTGAAAGCCGCGCACCTGGGGATGGACGTCCAGGATATTCTCTATCGTCCGCGTGACCTTGTCCCAGATGCTTTGCATGCTGCCCGAGGTATCTATGATGAAAATGACGTGGTCGCTGTCCACCGGTATGCCGCCGACCTCGGTATCGCGTTCGTCGGTGGTGGCGCGCGAGATCGAGGCGCGCTGCAAAGTGCGCCGCACGTTCTCCAGACCCTGGCCTTCGCGCCTGAGGCTTGCGCCCGCGGCTCGTTTGCGTTCGAGTTCGCGTCGTCGCGCGTCTTGCCTAGCGAGCGCGTCCTGGTTGGCGCGCCGGTTCTCGGCAAGTTCGCGTCGCAACCCGTCGAGTTCCTCGGACAACCTTCGAATACTGTCCTCGGTTTGAAAAGTGCGGTCAAGCAACGCGCTCAGGTCAACGTTGACGTCGGCTTCGGTGAAACCCGATTTGGTTATCAGCAACAACAGGATCATCGCGCCGAAACCGCACGAGACGACGTCCAACAGCGACATGCTGAAAATATCGCCGCTCCTTTCGCGCCGCTTCACGACCGCCCCCTCACGGCCACCCCGCCGCGGGCGTCATCACCATACCGCCAGTGGCGGCGGCCCATTTCCAGAAATGGGTGGCCGCCGCCGGATCCCCCTCCAATGGAAACAAGATCACGTTGACTTCCTCGCCGCCGTTCGGCGCCGACTCGCGCAGGGTTTCCTGGAACAGCAGCTCGCGGCAGGCGCCGGAGACGTTGTTGCTCTTGCCGAACAAGGAACCGCACTTGCCGAGGCGCGAGGGTTTGGATACGGCCTCGGTCGGCAAGCCGTCGGTTATCAGATAAACGTCGGTCGCGCGCGGGCGCAGCTTGCGCAAGCGCTCGAGCCCGGCTTGCAGGTTGGTCGCGCCGGTGGGCGTCAGTTTGGCGACGTCGGCGAACAGCGAGCCGACGGCGGTCGCGTCACGGGCGTCGTTCCACGTGGCGTCGCCGAAAACCTCGGCCTTGTCGTTGAACGCGATCAGCGACACGCGGCTTTGGCGCGGCAGGCGGTTCAGCAACCAACGCACGGTCTTTTGGGCGCGGCGCCACTTCGGGCCGGCGCGCTTGCGCGCGGCGTCGCGCGTCTTGCGCACGATGACGTCCACCAGTTTCTCGTCGGTCATCGAGGCGCTGCGGTCGAGCAAAATTGCGACGCGCTCGCCCTCGACCGCAAGCCCTATCAGATACTCCTCTTCGCCCGCGTCCTCATCCGCCACCACGTCGGCGGCGCGCCGCGCCGCGGCCTCGTCGACCGCGTCTTGCAGGTGCTCGTTGCTGCGCTGCTGCGCCGCCGCCTGGCGCTCGAGCGCGGCCGTCGCGGCGCGTATCGCATGCAGTTTTTTCGCCAGTTCGGCGCCGCGCCTACGCTCCTCGGCGTTGTCCCGCCTCGCGGTCTCGACCTCCTTTTGCAGTTGCCGCTCCCGTTGCTCCATCGCTGCCAGTTCCGACAACGTGACGTCGGCCTCGACCGAACCCTTGTCCACGTTGTGCTTGACTATCAGAAAAATAAGTATGACCGCACCCAGGCCGCAGGACATGATGTCCAAAAAGGCGAGGTTGAAGCCCTCGGTTTTTCGGCGTCTGCGCACGACCGCACCTAGCTGCTGATGCGATTGAGCAGAAACTTCTCGCAGTAGGCCTGGGTCTCGACCAGCAAGCCGTCCTGGGCGCGTTGCAACTGGTGCAGGAAGAACATCAGGAAAATGCTGATCAGCAGCGCCACGAGGGTCGAATTGAAGGCCACGCCCAGGCTGTCGGTCATCGTCGCAATGTCCCCGGCCAGGGCCTTCTCGGCCTGCGACAACGCCTGTCCGATGCCGCGCACGGTGCCGATGAAACCAATCGAGGGGATCGCCCAGATCAGGTAGCGGATGGTCGAATTTTCGGCCTCGAGACGCACCCCCTGCGCCTCGACGCTGGCGCTGATCGCGTCCGAGGTATTCTGCACGTCGCGGGTTATCAGGTAGCGCCGCAAGCTGGCCTTCAGGGTCTCGACCAGCGGCGTCTCGCCGACGTGTCGCGGCAGCTTCTCCAGTTCCTCGAGCACGTTGCCCAGGCTACCTTCGTCGGCGCCGGCGTCTTGCAGCAGATCCACCGTGAACAGATAACGCCGCGACACCAGGCTCGCGTACTTGACCGACATCAGATAGAGACCGTAAATCATCAGCACGATGCAGATCTCCTGCTCCAGGTCCTTCAAAATCACGAACAGATCCCGGGGCGCCGACTGTCCGGCCTGGCGCGCGGCTTCCAGCGCCAACTCGGCCTGCGGGCGAATCAGCCCGAGGTACACAAGATGCACGACGACGAACACGGCGATCAGGATCAGCACGTTGACCCAGATGCCGCGGTGATCCAGGCGCACGTCAGATGTCCACCGGAAACGTGGTCGGCGAGTTCAAGCCCACCGTCGGCGCGCCGCGGGCGGCAATGTCCCCCGCCAGATAAGCCAGCGCGACGATCACGATGAGCGCCAACGCCGCGTAAAAAATCCCGTTATTGATCATCGGTGTTTTCTCCTCCGTACAAATATCTTGCCACACGAAAACCCAAATCGTCGCGTCCGGCGGCGGCGGTCTCCCGAAAAGACGCCCGCAACTCGGTAATCGTGGCGGAACGCCAGTTGGAGCCCTTGAACACGTGGGCCTGGCCGACGGCGCGGCCGACCGGATCCACTTCGACGCCGGGCGCGGGCGGTGCCAACGAATATACGTCGTGTACCCACTCGCTGACGTTCCCCGACAGGTCGTACAGTCCCGACCGATCGGCGGCGAAGCTCGCCACCGGCGCGAGGCCGTCGTAGCCGTCGCTATAGTTTGGAATGTAGGACTGGAGCTTCCCCTTGGCCGAGCGATCCGCCAGATTGCCCGCCGCCGCCGGCACCGCGTCGGCGTCGCCCCAGGTAAAGCGGGTCTGGCGTGCGCGCCCGGCCTTGCGCGCGAGCCATTCCCACTCGGCCTCGGTGAGCAGACGGTAGCCGTCGGCGCGCACGTCGGCGCCGAGATAACGGCCGTGCTGCAACCGATAAAAAGGCCGCAGTCCCTCCCGGGCGCTCAACCAGTTGCAAAAAGCCGCCGCCTGAAGCCACGTGACGCCGGTCGCGGGCACGCCCGGCGACCCCGACGGCGCGCCGCCGCCGCCCTTGTATCGTGCGTATTGCGCCGCGGTCGTCTCGTGCGTCGCCGCGTAAAACGCCTTTTCAAGCCGCACCTTTCTTCGGAACTCGTTGGCGCGCTGGCCTCGTTCATGACGCGGCGCCCCCATCTCGAAGACTCCCGGGCGCCGGAATAAACGCAGCGTCATGCCGATGCTGTTCTTGTACACGGCGGGACTTTCCGCCAATCTCGCCGACGCCTCCTCGACGAGCGTCACGTCCACCTTCCTGGCGGCGCCGGAGGCGGGGGTCAACTTGCGCGTAACACTGCGGTAGCCCTCTCTGGCGACGGTGATCTCGTGCATGACGGCGCGCAAGCGCAGGGTCAGCGGCGTGACGCCGGCGCTCTCGCCGTTGACCGACACCGTGGCCGGCGGTCTCGACACGACCTCGACGACGCCGATTTCCTCGCGCAGCGAAAGATGCACTTCGCGCTCGCCCGACGGCGGCAGCGTGAAGGTCTCGGTTTGCGCCAGCCAGCCCGGCTTGAAATAAGACGCCACGTGTTCGCGCATCGAGTCCACCCGCACGCGCCCGGCGGCGTCCACGCGCTTGCCGTCCAACGTCAGCCGCCCGCCCGGCGGGTGCAACCGAAAACGCACGAACGCGCCCTGCGGCCGCAACCGGTAGTTTCTTACGACGACGGCGGCCGCGTTGGTGATATTTATGGTGTCGCGCACCTCCTCATAACCCGGATGGGTGACGCGAACGGTGCGGCGCCCGCCGGCCGTCGGATAGACGCCGGGAGCGGCGCCGCGGATCGCACCGTCCATCGAGACCATTGCACCCGGCGGCGTCGTGCGGATTCGGATCTCGCCGCGCAACGGCGCCAACCGCACTTCCCGGCGAAAGCGTTGGCCGCGACCGACGAAAACCTCAAGCGCGGCTTTCTGATAATAAAGATGGTTAATGACTATGGTATGCGTGCCGGCCGCGGTCTCCAACGACAGGCTGCGCGACGTCGCGACCGGCGCGCCGTTCAAAAACCAACCGGTGTCGTCGGCCTCAGGCACGGTCGTTACCTGCAACGATGCCGGCGCCTCGCGCATCGCGACCTCAAGAAACGTGCTCTGCTTGCCCGATGCGACCGCGATCCGCTCGGTGACAAAGCCCGGTGCCCGCGCCTCGACAACCACGTCGCCGAAGGCGTAGACGCTGGTCGCGGCGGTGAACCCGAACCCCTGCAGGGTTCGCAACTCGAGTGTATCGGCGGCCGCGCGCGGTGTTACGATCAGCGATACGCCCTGGGTCGAAGCCCAGAACGCCACCACCAGAACCACGGCCGCGACCGCGCCGAGAACGACGAACGCAAACACGCGACGCTGGCGCGCGCGCGCCGAGCGCAAGCGCGCGTCAAATGTGTTCATCGCAGGCGCTCATCGCAAATCAGCGTCACTTCCGGCGGCCGCTGGCGAGGCGCCACCTCGATGCGGATCAGCTTCGACCTGTAGCCCTGGCGCTTGCCCTCGAAAGTGTAGGCGCCCGGCCTCAGGTCGACGACTTTCTCGCCGATCTTGCCGATTCTGCCGACGCCGCGCACGAGGATTTCGGTGCGGTTGTCGGAGCGCACGAGCACCGGCACCGGCGTGGCGTAATCGGCGACCAACCGTTCAAGCATACCGGCTTGGCGCGCCAGCGACGGGCTTGCCCGATGCAGATCGCGGGTCGCGCGCAGCGCGGTCTCGGCCACGGCCGCGACGTTTGGCGAGGACAGCCGGCGCGGGCGCGCCAGATAGGAGGCGATCTCCTCGTGCGCGGCGATGACGCGCGCGGCAAGTTTCTCGCCGTCGACCGCGTCCGCGGTGGCGTCGACCGCGACCGCTTCGCGGAAACGCCGATGCGCCCGCGCCCAGTCGTCGTCGGCCACGGCCGCGGCGGCCGCGCGCAGATGCTCTTGGAGCGCGACCCGGCGCGCAAGTCGCCGCACGTCGCGCTCCAACAACGCGACTTCCTCGCGCGCCGGATGGATCTCCTGCGCGCGCCGCAAAGACCGCGTCGCGGCCGCCAGGTCGCGTTTGGCGACGGCGTCCACGCCGGCGGCGACGTAGCCCGTGAACTCGCGCTCGATCATCCTCTCGGACAATACGCGCAGCCGCTCCTTGAGGTCCTCGCGCGCCGCGTCCAGGCGCACGATTTCCTGAAGCCGCGCCCGATGCAGCGCGTCATCGTTCTCGATACGCGCCGCATCGGCCGCTTCCAGCAGCCGCAATACTTCGGGCAGAACCGCTATGCGCGCCCGCAGGGCCAAAGCCTCCGCCGCGTCCGGCTTTATCAACAACGCCCGCGCTATGCTCGCGCGCGCGACGGCGACGTCGTTCGCATGCAGGGCGCGTGCCGCGGCCTCGATGCTCGAACGAAAACTCCGCTCGGCCAAGCGCAGGATCTCGGCGGCGACCTCCGAGGCGCCTTGCAGCAGGTGGACGGCGGACGAATAATTGCCCGCGCCAAAGGCGCGCAACGCTTTTTCTTTGCGCGAAAATATATCGTCGTGGGCGGCGGCGTCCCACGCGGCGACGGATACCCGCCGCAAGGCCGGCTCCAGCTCCGACTGAAACGATTTGAGCAGCCTTTTGAACTCCCGCCTCAGCGCGTCGGCATCTTCGTCGGCGCCGACTCCGCCGGCGCTCGCACCCCCGTCGGCGCCCGCACCCCCGCCGGCGCCCACACCCCCGCCGGCGCCCGCACCCTCGCCGGCGCCCGTGTCCGCGCCGCCGACGACGTGCGCGGGCGTCGCAACGCGGGTCTCGGGCGGCGACCAGATAAAGTAGGCCGCGGCGACGACCGCGACGACGACAAAAACAACGGCCGCCAGGAACCCGACGATCTTTTTTCTAGTGGCGCTCGCGGCCGCCGCGGCCGCGACTTTTTCTGCAACGGGGCTTCCCATCGCCGGCCTTACATACGAACTTCCGGCGTCGCCTCCTGCTCGTATATGCGCCTCAGATAAGTCCGCCATTGGGCGAACTGTTCCTCGACGTTGCCGGTAAGCGTAACCGTCTTGTTCTCGAACTCCAACACCGCCGGCGCAAGCTCGGTATGGATGGACTCGCCCAGCTCGGCCAGGGCCTCGCGGTGGATCTTCATCTCCTCCCGCGTCTGGAAACTCTTTGCTATCAGGAGCCCACCGGCGACGGCGCCGACTTGGGCCACGTCCCCGGTATTGGGGTTGTCGCTGCTGACCGCGGCCGCCACGCTAAGACCGACGATCACCGCGCCTGCCAGCCCCTCCAACCACGCCTTTCTGGAAGCCGCGCGCGCCGCCTTCACCTCCTGAAAACTTTCCTTCTGCCAAACCGAATAGCTCTCGTCCATGCGCGTGTCGAAGTCCTCGTAATGTTTCTGCAAACGGTCGACGAACAACTGGTCGCGCACGCGCAAGGCGCGCGTCCTGGCAAGCATCGGATCCGCCTCCGCCGGCAGGCTGGCCAGCGTGAACGTGTCGCCTCTTTGCTTGAGATGCTCGCCGAACGCGCCCGGCGACAGAGACGCGGCAAAACGCATCTCGGTTACGGCCTGCAACCGCGCCAGCTCGTCGCCGGACTTCTTGCGCAACTTCGACACGACGTCGGCGGCGGCCTCGGCGAACACCGGCGCGTACGGGTCTTCGCCCTTGCTGCGCGGGTCCTGGTAGAACGCCTCCTTGACGCGATGCTCATAAGTCTCGGCGTGCCAGCGCCTGCCGGACATGGCCACCGCTTCGATACGGATCTCAACGTCCTCGCCGTTGGATTCCTCGATGGCGCCTAATATGTACAGGTCTCCGACCGCGGTCTTGTCGGGGGTCACACGCACCGCGCCGAAGGCCTCGGTTTTCTCGAGCGCCTCCTTCATCTTCAACGCGAAGCGGTTGGCCTCGGCACGGCGCAGCTCCGGCCACACGCCGCTGTCCGCGTAATCGTCGGGATCTTGCGGCAAACCGGGGTCGAAAACCGGAATGACGACGTCCAGTCTAGGAGTGTTCGCCGGCAAGCCGGCGGTGGCGGAGACGGCATCGTCTTCGATGCTGCCGGGGCCGACCGCGGCGCCTTGGCCCGCGCCGAAACCAGGGAAACTTCCGGTGGTGACGCACGCCGAAAGCAGCAACGTCAACGGCACCAACGCCGCCCGCGACAACCGGTATCTCATCGGGACTGCTTTGGTGCGGGCCGCTCTTCCGAGGGCGCCTCCTTGACGGGCAGGTTTTTGTATTTGCGGTACTCGTTCCATAGCTTCTCTCTTTCCTCGGGATTCTTTTCATTTTCCGCGACCTCGCGCAGCCCCCGCGCGATTATGTCGTCGTTGTTGGCGGGAGGAATGTCGTCGGGTGTCTTGCCGTTGTCCCGCGGCGTGGACGAGTGCTCCGCGGTCGCCGGCTGCACTGCGGGCGTCCCCGGTTCGCGGCCCTCTTTCGGTTCCTCTTCCGAGGCTTTTTCCGGGTCGGTTCCGGAAACGGACGCGGACGGCACCGATTGTACTCCGCCGCCCTGACCACCGTCGCTACCGCCGCCATCGCTACCACCGCCATCGCTACCGCCGCCATCGCTACCGCCGCCGTCATCGGACGAGAACGAAGCCTGGCAACGGTCAAAGCGCGCCAAAGATTCATAAAACTCCCTATCCATCAGCGCAATTTTCTCCTCGTCGGTGAGCGCCCCGGCTGCCGCCTCCAAATCCAGCTCGATTCGGGTGCAGTCGTCGTAGCTCGAGGCGCTGGTGTCCTCCGCTTCGGCCAGTGCCGCCGAACCCCGACAAAGCCCGACCAGACAAACGGCCGCGAACACCGCCCGAACCGCCGGAAAGGAAGACAATCTCATCCGATTAGCATATGGCATAGCCGAACTTTAATCAATGCGACCCCCCACCTGCCCCGCCGCCCCCTTGAGTCCGTCATTCCCGTAAAGGTTCACTGATGCGCCGCCGGAACGGGGTTTCCCTGAAACCTGTATTTTGGAGGCATACCACGAGGGATAACACTCATCTGATTTACTGCGACGTTCCGGGCGCAGCGGGCGCTCGAGAAAGAAACGCCTGACAAACCGACGACCTTTTGCCGGTGCATCGGTGAACACGAACAGCGGTTGCCCTATAATCCGGTATGCTCGACTCCTCCTGGCCATGGCTGGCCGCCGTTTTTGGCGGCGGGCTGATACTCGGCAGTTTCTTGAACGTCGTCATCTACCGTCTGCCGCTGATGCCGTCGCAGCGCGAGCCGGACGACGAACCGGGCGACGACGGCTACGACCATCTGTCGCTGGCGACGCCGGCGTCGCACTGCCCCGCCTGCCGGCAACCGATCGCATGGCGCCACAACGTGCCGTTGCTGGGCTATCTGCTTTTGAAGGGTCGGTGCGCACACTGCCGGACGCCGATCAGCCCGCGTTACCCGATAGTCGAACTGACGACGGCGCTGGCTTGCGTCGGCGTCGCGCTCGCCCACGACGCGTGGCCGCAGTTTTCAGCCGGCGTCGTACTCGCCGCGTGTCTGACGACGCTGGCGGCGATAGACCTGCGCGACGGCCTGCTACCCGACGCAATCACGCTGCCGCTGCTGTGGTTCGGTCTCGCCGTCAACGGCCTGGCGACGTTTGCCGACGCGCAGTCGGCGATCATGGGTGCGATCGCCGGCTACCTCTCCTTCTTCGTTCTCGAGCGCTCGTACGCGGCACTCAGAAAACGGCAGGGACTGGGCGGAGGCGACGTCAAGTTGTTGGCCGCGCTCGGCGCCTGGTTCGGCTGGCAGGTGCTGCCCGGCATCGTGCTGCTGGCTTCGCTCAGCGGTCTCGCGGCAAGCCTTTCGATGATCGCCGCCGGCAAGTGGCGGCGCGCAACCCGGATTCCGTTCGGCCCACATCTGGCGCTCGCCGGCTGGCTGTGCCTGCTGTCCGCCGACGCCTTCAAAAACCCGCTGCGGCTGCTGCTCGCAAACGGGAGCCTACAGTGATCCGCGTCGGCCTGAGCGGCGGCGTCGGCTGCGGCAAGAGCGAGGCCGGCGCGATGTTTCGCGCACACGGCGCGCCGCTGCTCGACGCCGACGAAATCGCGCGCGAATTGACGCGCCCGGGCGCCCCGCACCTCGAGAAGATCAGCGCCGCGTTCGGCGACGAAATGCTCGACCAGGACGGGCGCCTGGAGCGCGCGCGATTGCGCCGCCTGATCTTCGACGACACCGACGCGCGACGGCGGCTGAACGC
Source organism: Candidatus Oxydemutator sp. (assembly GCA_965203445.1). Lineage (GTDB taxonomy): Bacteria > Pseudomonadota > Gammaproteobacteria > Poriferisulfidales > Oxydemutatoraceae > Oxydemutator. The sequence goes on along the minus strand of OZ241883.1, from coordinate 1,861,934 downwards.
GATTTTGCATCCCGCGGTGCGGCGCGAGATCGAGCGGCGCACCGCGGCGCTCGACGCCGACCACGCATACTGCGTCATCAGTGCGCCGCTGCTGTTGGAGGCCGGCATGGACGACCTGGTGGACGTCGTCGTCGTCATGGATTGCGACGAGCGCACGCGGACGACGCGCATCATCGAGCGCGACGGCTGCGACGAGGCCGCGGTGCGCAAAATCTTTGCGACCCAGGCCGGACGCGACGAGAGGCTGCAAGCCGCGCACGTGGTGCTGGACAACAACGGCGACCTGGAAGAATTGCGGCGCCGGATCGAGCGGCTGCACCGCGATCTCACGATCCACCGCGAGCTGCGCGGTCAGGACCTGATTACGCGGATACGCTGAAAGCGGCGGCGCCCCACCTGGTACACGCGCTCGCTGCCGGCCTCGACCTCAAGATCGGCGTCCTCGATCTTCTCGCCGTCCACGCGCACCGCGCCCTGCCGAATCATGCGCCGCGCCTCGGATGACGACGCGGTCAGCGACGACATGCGCAGCAACACCGCCAACGGCACCCGCGCTTCGGCAATCGTCACCTCGCGCGTCTCGAGGTCGTCCGGCGTCGCGCGCTCCTGAAAACGCGCGATGAAATCGTCGCGCGCGGCGGCCGCGGCGCGCGCGTCGTGAAAACGCGCGACGATCTCCCCGGCCAACTCGAACTTGACGTCGCGCGGGTTGCGTCCGTCCGCGACCGCCTGCCTGAGCAGCGCGACGTCCGCGCCCGGGCGCAGGCTCAGCAACTCGAAATAGCGCCACATCAACTCGTCCGACACCGACATCAGCCGACCGAACGTCTCCGCCGGCGACGCCGCGACCGCGACGTGGTTGTCCAGCGACTTCGACATCTTGCGCACGCCGTCCAGCCCCTCGAGCAACGGCATCGTCATCACAACCTGCGGCGGCTGGCCGTAGTCTTTCTGCAATTCCCTGCCGACCAGCAGGTTGAACTTCTGATCGACGCCGCCCAACTCGACGTCGGCGCGCAAAGCGACCGAGTCGTAGCCCTGTAGCAACGGGTACAGAAACTCGTGGATGCCGATCGCCCGTCCGCCGCTGTAGCGTTTCTGGAAATCGTCGCGTTCCAACATGCGCGCGACGGTGTGGCGCGCGGCCAGCGCCACGATGTCTTCCGCCGACAGCGCCGCCAGCCATTTCGAGTTGAAGCAGACGTCGGTCGCGTCCTCGTCGAGTATCCGGTAGATCTGCCCGGCGTAGGTCGCGGCGTTTTCCTCGACCTGCTCCCTGGTCAGCGGCGGGCGCATTTTGTCGCGCCCGCTCGGGTCGCCGATCATGCCGGTAAAATCGCCGATCACGAACTTGACCGCGTGCCCCTGCCGCTGAAACTGCCGCAACTTGTTGATCAACACCGTATGTCCCAGGTGCAGGTCGGGCGCCGTCGGATCGAAACCGGCCTTGACCACCAGCGGTCTGCCCGCGGCCAAGCGCTTTTCAAGTTCCTCCGGCAGCAGCACTTCGGCGGTGCCGCGCAACAATTCTTCCAGGTTGTTTTTCATCCGCTTTGTTCGGGGTTTGCCGCCACAGATTGACAAACCAATGATTAAGGGTATCTTTAGCCGCTTGTTAATTCAAACAATTCTCTTGTCCGTCCATGATCGAAAACAAGCCGGGGCCGCGCCAAAGCGTTTATAAGCGCCGTTTCGAGGCGCACGGCAGGCGTGGCGGGCGCCTGCGTTTTGCCTCCAGCGCGGTGCTGCTGGCCGGCGTCGTCGCCTTTCTGATCTCGACGCACGCGACGCAACTGCCGCCAAGCGAAGGCCAAGCCAGGGCCGCCGAACCAGCGGTCGCGGCTCCCGTCGCCGCAACCGCGGCCGCCGGAAACGCCGGCGGCGCGCCGCCGGCGCGGCCGCAACCGCTGTTCCCGCCACACGCGCTGGCGCTGGCGAATCCGCCGCCCGCCGAGGCGCGCGACAACGAAACAATCGTACACCGCTACGAGATTCAGCGCGGCGACACGCTCTCCGGCATACTCGGCCGCTACAAACTGCCGTCGGTGATGCGCCATCTGCTGGCACTCGACGAGAAGGAAAGAAAAGTCCTGGCGCGTCTATTGCCGGGGCGCCCGCTGGAACTGGAGGTGCGCGACGATACGCTGGTGCGGCTGACGTATCGCCCGACGACGGTCGAGCGCGTCACTGTATCGCGGCGCGAAGACGGCGGCTACCGCCTCGCCAGGCACGTGACCGAAGTGGAGAAGCGCGAGGCTTTCGCGTCCGCCGCAATCAACGATTCGCTCTACCTTGCCGGCAAAAAAAGCGGCCTGTCGGACAAGATCATCGTCGAGATGGCTAACATCCTCGGCTGGGACGTTGACTTTGTCTATGGCATACGCAAGGACGACCGCTTCACCGTGCTCTACGAGGAGAGCCACGTCAACGGCGAAAAATGGAAGGACAACCACGTCGTCGCGATCGAGTTTTTGAACCGCAATAAGACGTACCGCGTCGTGCGCTACACCGACGACGCCGGCGCTACCGACTACTACTCGGCCAGCGGGCGCAAAATGAAAAAACCGTTTCTGCGCAGTCCGCTTGCGTTCTCACGCATCAGCTCGCACTTCAACCCGCGGCGCAGGCATCCGGTGCTGCATACGATCCGCGCGCACAAAGGCGTGGACTACGCGGCCAAGCGCGGCACGCCGGTGCACGCCACCGGCGACGGCAGGATTATCCATCGCGCGCGCAAGGGCGGCTACGGCAAGACCGTCGTCATTCGCCATCACCGCAACTACAGCACGCTCTACGCGCACCTCTCGCGCTACGCGCGCGGCCAGAAAACCGGCTCTTACGTGAGGCAGAAGCAGGTCATCGGATACGTCGGGTCGACCGGGCTTTCGACCGGCCCGCATCTGCATTACGAGTTCCGCGTCGGCGGCGTCCACAAGAACCCGATCACGGTCAAGCTTCCCGATTCGCGCCCGCTGCCGAAAGCGAAGATGGCTCATTTCCGCAAGGCCACGCGCGCGGTGCTTGCCAGGCTCGAACGCATCAACAACGCCTACGTCGCATCGCTGGACCAGCCGGGCGCGCGCTGACCGATGGCGGCCATCTATCTGGGGGTGTCGTCCGGCACCAGCCTGGATGCGGTGGACGTGGCGGCCGCGGACTTCGGCAACGGCGTCGCGCAGGTCGCCCGTGCAAATTATCCGATAGACCGGGAAATCGCGCGGCGCGTCGCGCGCCTGCAAATCGCGCCCGCGCCGGTTGCGGAACTGGCGCGGCTCGACTGCGAACTCGGGCACCTGTTCGCCGACGCGGTGCTCGATCTGCTGGCGCGCGAACACCTGGCCGCCAAAGACGTCGCCGCCGTCGGCCTGCACGGGCAGACACTGTTGCACCGACCGCACGGCGACCGCCCCTTCACGATGCAGCTCGGCGACCCCAACGTCGTCGCCGCCAGAAGCGGCCTCGCGACCGTCGCCGATTTCCGGCGCGCCGACGTGGCCCTCGGCGGCCAGGGGGCACCGCTGACGCCGGCCTTCCACAAAAAGCTGTTCGGGCGGATGGAACACGCGGCGGTCGTCAACGTCGGCGGCATCGCCAACCTGACGGTGTTCGACGGCGACGGCGTGCTGGGCTTCGACACCGGCCCCGGCAACTGCCTGATGGACGCATGGATTCTGCGGCACAACGGGCGGGCGTTCGACGACGAGGGCCGCTGGGCGGCCAGCGCCGAGGTCGACCGCGGGCTGCTTAAGACGTTGCTCGAGCATCCGTTCCTGGCGTTGGCGCCGCCGAAGAGTCTGTGCACCAGCCAGCTTTCCATCGGCTGGCTCGAGGAGCGTCTGCCGCGCGGTATCGAGGCGGCCGCGGTGCAGGCGACGCTGGCCGAATGGAGCGCGGCGGCAATTGTCGGCGCGCTACAGCGCCACGCCGCCAGCGCGCGCACGCTGCTGGTATGCGGCGGCGGCGCGCACAACCGCCACCTGATGCAAAGGCTCGCCGCGCTCGGCGATCTGGACGTGCGCGACACGCAGACCGAGGGGTTTGATCCCGACTACGTCGAGGCGCTCGCGTTCGCGTGGCTTGCGAGCATGCGCGTGGCCGGCGCCAGCGGCGTCGTCCCCGAGGCGACCGGCGCCGGACGCGCGGCGGTGTTGGGCGCCGTCTATCTGCCGCCGGCGTAGGCGGATATGTCGCGCCCCGCGCGAGTCCTCAGGCGGGGGAAAAAGAAGAGCCGCAGCCGCAGGTGGTGGTCGCGTTCGGGTTGCGAATCACAAACTGCGCGCCTTCGAGACCCTCGGTGTAGTCTATCTCGGCGCCCATCAGGTACTGGTGGCTCATCGGATCCACCAGCAGCGTGACGCCGCCTTTCTCCACCCGGGCGTCGCCCTCCTGGGCGTTCTCGTCGAAGGTGAAACCGTACTGGAAGCCGGCGCAGCCGCCGCCGGAGACGAAAACCCGCAACTTGAGGTTGGCGTTGTCCTCCTCCTCGATCAGCGACTTGACCTTGGCCGCCGCGGCCTCGGTAAAAATCAGGGCTTGCATTTCACTCATGGCATCGCTCCTTCCACTTAGTATAACATAGGCCGTACACCCTTTCTCCCAGAGGGAGAAGTTGTCCGCAAACCCGTAATGTAACCCTCTCCCCCTTAGGAAAGGGTTGGGGTGAGGGCCGATAGCATATGTGCCGTTCTTACCCGTCTGGCGAACTCAGCAGGCTGTGCCACGCGAACGAGCGCGACACCGGATCGAACCGCGCCGCCCGCACGCTGACCTCGACGCTGGCCGGCGCAAAGCCGCCAGGCACGGCAATCCGTCCCTTCAGGCGCTGAAAATACTTGAACGCGAAGCGGTCATCGCCCTGATAAAAAGTGTCCATCGGCAGCCGTTGCTCGACGCCGCCCATGGTGCCGGTCATGCGCAGCCGGACGCTGCCTTTGCTCGTCTCACCGTTGGCGCCGCTCGCGCGCAGAACCAGCTCAAACGGAAAATGCCCGTCGTCCGCCGATTGCTCCAGTTGCGCCGATAGAATCGAGACGCCTTTCGGCAGCTCCTCGGGGGCGATGACCCTGCGGTAAAAATAGAGCTGCTCCCTGGCCTCGGCCAAGTCGCGCTCCTTCCGGACCAGCTCGCCGCGCATCTGGCGAGCGGTCTCACGCAGCAGGTTTGCCTGGGTTTTGATCGCATGCAGCTTCAGCGCCGTGCCCTCCCCCTCGAGCACGTCCTCGAAACCCTCCACCAGCGCCAACTCCGCGAACGCCTCGTCGAAGCGATTGTGCTCGACGACGTGGCCCAGGTAGTAAAACGCGGCCGACCAGAACAGTACGACCAGGGCCGCGAGCAGCGTCTTGCCGTAGGAGCGCCCGCCCAGATTGATCAGCAACAGCTGAAAGCGAAACGTGAGCCACGGGAAAAAACGTCGCAACGGCATCGCTCAAAACACCGGGAACCAGCCGCGCAAACCAAGCCCCTCGTCGAGACCGAACATCAGGTTCATGTTCTGCACCGCCTGACCGGCGGCGCCCTTGACCAGGTTGTCAATGACGACCAGGACTTTGGCCACGTCCGCCGTCGGCGGCTTGTGCACCGCCATCAGGCACGTGTTGCTGCCGCGCACCCAGCGCGTCTGCGGGTGGCTGGCGGCGGGCAGCACCTCGACAAAAGGTTCGTTTGCGTACGCCCGCTCGAAACGTTCCTGCAACTCCGCCGGCGGCGACGAGGTGCGAAAATACAGCGTCGAATGAATGCCGCGCACGATCGGCAGCAGGTGCGGCGTGAAGCTGAGACCGGTCGGAATGCCCGCGAGCGCGTCGAGATGCCGTTTGATCTCGGGCCAGTGGCGATGTGCGGACGCCTTGTAGGCCTTGAAGTTCTCGCTGCATTCGCCGAACAGCAGGCCGCTCTGGGGGCGCCGCCCGGCGCCGCTTATGCCGGACTTCGAATCGGCTATCAGGCACGAGACGTCGGCGCCTTGCGCCTCCAGCACCGGCTTGAAACCGAGGATTACCGAGGTCGGGTAGCAGCCCGGATTGGCCACCAGACGGGCGCCCCGGATCGCGTCTCTGTGCAACTCCGGCAACCCATAGACCGCGTCCGCCAGCAAGCCGGGACAGGCGTGCTCGCAGCCGTACCAGCGTCGCCATTCGGCGGCGTCGGACAAGCGAAAATCGGCGGCCAAGTCAATCACGCGCACGCCCGCCGACAGCAACTCCGGCACCTGCTTCATCGCCACGCCGTTGGGCGTCGCAAAAAAGACGACGTCGAGTTCGGACTTGGTCGCGGCCTCGAGACTCGCGCTGTAGCGCAGCGCGAGGCGACGGCGCGACGCCGGAAACTCCGACGCGAGCGCCTCCCCCGCGCGACTGCGCGAGACGACGCACGCCAGCGCGACCTGCGGATGACCCAGCAGCAGGCGCACCAACTCCAGGCCGGTGTAACCGGCGCCCCCGATAACTGCCGCGCGTATCATGTCAGCGTTCAAGTCGGCGACTTGGCGTGACGCGGAAGCGCGCCCCGACAACGCAATCTGCGATGGATTGCAACCGCCGATTGTACCCGGTTCTGGTATGATTTCCCCGTTTCCGACGTTTTGCGAACATGGCATTCTACTGGTTCAAGGCACTGCATCTGATCTTCATGGTCACCTGGTTCGCCGGGCTGTTCTACCTGCCGCGGCTGTTCGTCTATCACGCGACGGCCGCGGACGCCGCCGGCATCGAACGTTTCAAGATCATGGAGCGCAAGCTGTTCTGGGGCATCATGACGCCGGGCGGCGTGCTGACCGTCGTCTTTGGCGCCGGTGCCTACGCGCTGAGCCCGGCCTCGTACGCCGACGCCGGATGGATGCACGCGAAACTCGCGCTGGTCGCGCTGCTGGCGGGCTACCACGTGTGGTGCGGTCTGCTGGTGGCGGCATTCGCGCGCGACGCCAACCGGCACGGCCACGTCTGGTATCGCTGGTTCAACGAGGTGCCGACCGCGGCCCTGATCGCAATCGTGCTGCTGGTCGTGATCGGACCGGCGTGGCGGTAGCGCCGGCGGCGTTGCTCACCGCGCGCGGCCGCGAACCGACGCCAGCGAAGCGAAAAAACTTGCGGCGTTGATCAGGTCCACGTCGCCGACGCCGGCGGTTTTGCCGCGGCGGTGCACGTGCGTCCTCGTCCTCGGCCTTCGCGGCATCACGAAATACCAGGTCTTGTTGGTGTTGACGATAAACCGCGCGTCTATCCCCTCCGGCAGCACCACGCCCAACGACTTCAGCAATGCGCCGGAATCGTTCTTCGCCTTGTCGCGATAGTTTTTGTCGTCGCGGTATTTGAGGGAAAGTTCGTGCAACTGCTCGTTCTGATAGTGGCACACTTCCCAGTTGATCACCGTTTCGTCTTTTTCTTGTTCCATAGGTCGGCTCCGCGCCTATTATATCCCGCCGCGGGCAAGCAGGTTGCGGTGGGCGCGGATGTTGCGGCGGTCGCGGTGCGCCTTGTCGCGCAGGCCGAGGCGGAAGGCGGCGGCCATCCACGGGTTGGGCGGGTGCCGGTATTGCGGCATCCGGTTGAAATCCACGATCACCGGCTTCCAGCCGCGTTCGTCCTTGGCCAGCACGGTGTTTTTCGAGTGCAAGTCGAGATCATGCAGGCCGTGCGCCGCGGCCTCGCCGATGACAAACTCGACGAAGGCGACGACCTGCGCAAGCGTGATGCCCTCGTGCTTGTCTTGCAGCGCCTGCCAGACCGTCAGGCGGCTGGCGAAGCGCTGCACCAGAAAAGCGGCCTCGCCGGCGCCGTCGCCGGGGGCGTACGCCAGTGGCATCGAGACGTGGCGCCTCAACGCGGCAATCGAATAAAACGCCAGATTGCGCTCGTACTCGAATTGCGCGATATGGACGCGGTAGCGCCTGCGGTATCTGGCGATCTGGTACGGCTTATAGACCTTGATGACCGCGTGCTCGCCGCGGTAGCGGCCTTCATAGACGTGCGAACGCGAACCCTCGGCGATGTAGCCGCTAGCCTCCACTCCATCGGGCAACGGCGGCGGCGGAACCTCGCCGGTGCGCTTTCTCCGGCGCCAGGCCGTCACTATAGGCACGGAGGGAATTTTCATACGGCGGCGTCACGCGTGGAAGCGGTGAAAAATGCCGTCCACTTGCAGTATCTGGCCGGTCTCTTCGTCGTCGAACACGTTCACGATTGCCACCAGGCTATAGGATTTTTCGTTCATGAACGTGTGTATTTCATGGAACGTCCACTCGTCTTTGACGACGTCGTAGCCGAATTTCCAGAGGAATTTCTGGACTTGACCCTTTACATTTATACTCATTCGCATTCCTGACGTCCATGGGATGGAAAAGCCGTGCGAAAACACGACCCGAACGCCTCGTCACGGGTGAAGGGTCGTTGTCGCACGTGCTTATATGCCACCATTAAACCTGCGATACATGGTACACCGAATCGCCATTGTCGGCGCGCGGCGCGTGCGCCAGGGAACGGGGCCTTATCTCGCGGCGGCGTTCGCGCGGCTGGGGCACGACGTTTGCGGCATCGTCGGCACGTCGCGCGCAAGCGTCGCGCAGGCGCAGCGGAGGCTGCAAAAAGACTACCATATACGGGCGGCGGGCTATACCGACCCCGCCGAATTGTTGGGCGAACAAAACGTGGACGTGCTGGTCATAGCCAGCCCGCACGATACGCACCTGCGGTATCTGCGCCAGGGTTTGGACGCCGGTTGCCACGTTTTCTGTGAAAAGCCGTTGTGGTTTCCGCCGTTGTCGGAAATACCCGAAGACGCCGCCGGCGTCACCCGCGAGGCGGCGCGCCTGCTGGAGAGTGCGGCGGCGGCGAAGCTGCACGTCGGCGTCAACTTGCAGTGGCCGTTCACGCTTGCCTGCTACCGGCGACTGCATCCGTTGCCTCCGCTGCCCATGCGGCCCGAGGACGCCGCGCGGATCACGTCGTTCGACATGCGCCTGTCGCCGGCAAGCCGCGGCAAAACCATGATCCTGGACAGCGCGCCGCACCTGGTCAGCATGTTGCAGGCGCTGCTCGGGACGGGCGAGGTCGAGAACCCGGAATTGCGCTGGGGCGACGGCGCCCGAAGCCGCGCCGAGGCGGCCTTCGGCTATCGGCACCAGGCGGGCACGACGCGCGTGCGATTGTCGCTTGTGCAGAGCACGCGCCAACCGCGCGCCGCCGGCTACGCGATCAACGGCAACGCCGTCGAGCGGCGCGTGGCGATGAAAAATTACGTGCTATCATTGGCCGCCGGGGACAGACAAATCACGATGCAGGATCCGCTGATCCAATCCGCGAGAAGCTTTGTCAAGCAAATCGAAGGGGACGCCGGCGACGGCGCCGACCTCGTCCACGGCCTGCGTCTGCTGCACCGGCTGGTCAGCCTCGACTGAAGGTCCGCGCCCGTCATGCAAAAAATACATTCCGACTCCGGCGACGTGTTGCTGCACGTCTCGCCGCTGATTGACTTCCGCAAATCAAAGACAAACGGCGCGCCAGAAGGTACGCCGCTGCACGTGCGCGCGCGCGACGACGCGGCGCGCAGGCGCCAGACCGAGCTGTCGCCGATCCACGACTTCATGAGCAAGCTGCTGCAACCGAGCGTCGTCGGGCGTCTCGCCGAATACGTGCGCTGGCAGGCGGCGTGGCGCGAAGGCTACGCCAATGGCCTGGCGTTCGAAGAGGCGCTGGCGACGGCGCCGGATTATGCGCCGCTTTCGATCAACCTCGACCTGACGACGGCGTGCAACTACCGCTGCGACCACTGCGTGGACATGGACATCCTGAACACCGGCATCCGCTACGACCACGACCGCCTGAAGGACGCGCTGTCACAAATGGCCGACAAGGGGCTGCGTTCGGTGATTCTGATCGGCGGCGGCGAGCCGACCGCGTATCCCGGTTTTGGCGACGTCGTGCGCCACCTGAAGGAACGGGACATCCAGATCGGCGTCGTCACCAATGGCAGCCTGATGAAGAAGATCGGCCAGGTGGCGGACGCCTTCGGCAAGGGCGACTGGGTGCGGCTGTCGCTCGACTCGGCGACCAACGAGACCTTCCGCGCGATGCACAAACCGGTCAACAAAAAGTGCACGCTCGACTGGATCTGCGAACAGATTCCGCCGATCAAGGACGCCAACCCGGGATTGCAAATCGGCTTCAGCTACATCATCGTGTGGCGCGACTGCCACACCAACGACGCCGACATCGTCGAGAACGTCGCCGAGATCGAGGCCGCGGCCGCGCGCGCGAAACGCTACCGCTTCGACTATATCTCGCTAAAGCCTTTCTTGACGCGCGCCGAGGAAAACAACGCCGAGATCGTGGACCTGGTGAAGGACGATACGCACGTCGGCGGCGTGATGGAGGCGATCCGCGAGCAAATCGCGCTGGCGAAGCGGCACGAGGACGCCGCGTTCAAGGTGATCGAAAGCACCAACCTCAGGGTGCTGGAAAACGGCAGTTACAAAGACTACACCGAGCAGCCGCACAACTGCCACATGCAGTTCTTCCGCCAGGTCGTAAGCCCGCTGGGAGTGTTCAACTGCCCGGTCTATCGCCACGTGCCGCAGGCGCTGATCGGCGGCAAACACGCCTATGCGACCGACGACGCCTACCGCGAAACGCGCGACAACGTGCTGCGCCTGATCGAGGCCTTCGACGCCGCCGCCGAATGCAAGGACGTAACCTGCCTCTACAACCACGCCAACTGGTTCATAGAAGACCTGATCCGCAACCCCCACAAACTCGAATCGCTAACAACGGCTGACGAACGCCGGGATTATTTTCTGTGATTGTAGTTGCCGTAGAAATAATGAAACCCTCTCCCTCTGGGAGAGGGTGGCCGCAGGCCGGGTGAGGGCGGGAAGGTTGTGCAATGGCCCTCAAACGGCCCTCACCCCAACCCTCTCCCAGAGGGAGAGGGGGGATGAAGATGCCCTCTCCCAGGGGGAGAATAAGACGGTCTCCGCCTCATCGGCGACGGGAGCTACGTGGCTACTCCGGATAGCAGGTGGTCATCACTCCGTTTCGGAAGCAGTATGTAACCCCGTCAATGCGCACTTTGAAACCAGCATTGCCCGCGAAGCCAATGACCCGTTGCAGGGACGCGCTCGATACTTTTTCTTCGAGTTGCCGGCGGTGTGCTTCAATATCAACGCCTGCCTCTCGTTCCAGATACCGGCATACGGCATGATCACTGATTTTTGGCATTTGACTCACCGTCACTGTACAAATTGACAACCTCTTCTAAAGAAAGCGCAAGATCGCGTTCTTTCATAAGACGCCGGTATTCCTTTACAACACGGTCGTCGTGCGCCCATTTTAGTAGTAAATCTTCCGCCGACAATTTCTCGGCGCAGTCAGAGTTATTGTCCTGCTTGAGGACGGCGTTTATCGCCTCCAGCCGGAATTCTTTTTTCGCAGTACCCTGCCATTGAAAGCCTGTTCTCTTGTTTCTCTTGTATTTACTTTCGAGCCATTTGACACGCTCGTCTTTCCTCTCTTCCGTCATGAGTTCCTCGGGAATATCGGACAAGCGCACGTCGCCCTGCCTCAAGGCCCCCTTGGCCTTCCAGGAATTCCCCGCAATCTCCTTCAGCTCCTTTCCGCAGAGAGAATAGTCGGCCTTCCACGTATTCGGATCATCCTCTCTAACAAGCCAATTATCCACAACGGATACATGGTTAATCTCGAGGTCGTCGAGCTTAAGATCATCTTTCGATAGTATGGCCAGATAATCCATAAAAGGATTGGTTTCGTACGGGGGGAGCCATAATTCATTGGAATCGTCTCTGTCTCTGATCATAGTGCCGCGAAGATCGGCTTTTTCGATGGACTCCTGCTCAGCATAAGCGGCGTTCATGACCCTATCCGTGTTAACAGCCATCTGCGCGAAGAAAAGGTGGCTATCAGAACATGTCTCCTCTATTGTCTTCTCTATTTCCTCAAATTTCTCAAGGCCTCGCCGACGCCACGCAAGAGAACCTTCGGCAAGCAACACGAAAAGGAGCGGTGCCAAGTAGATGACGTCCGTGTAGGTCGGGCCGTAACGACGCTTCACCAGGTCGTATGCAAGCAACACGTGAGGATCAATTTTGCAGCCGATTTGAACTTCTGGCGGAGAGAAACGCTGACCGCCACCAGGCAGTTTGTCCTGCTGACCGGGATCAAGCGGTTCATCGCCTGAGAGGGCCTGGACGCTGACTTGCAGCGCCCTGGCGAGACGATCCGCAGTATTTTCTCGAACCGCCACATCCGTCTCTGAAGCCTCGATCCGTGCTATCTGGCGGGCAGAAATCTTGGCTCTGTCAGAAAGCTGCCGGCGCGACCACCCTTTGCCGCGGCCTTTGCCCGCACGGGCTTCCTTTAATCTTTTGGGGTTAATTCTATTCATAATTGCCTCCTATGCTTTTGTGAACCAGCATTATGCTGTGGAAGGCATCATAGGGCATATATCATTTTAGGTCAATAGAAAAGTTATAGAAAGTATGGACATTTAATGCCTAAATCAATTTATAATACATTTATTATTATGCCTCATGTATATTACGTTTTACCATTAAATATCCGTATTATTACTGCGGATTTTTATATATCGGGCTATAATCCCATTCCCCACTATGGAACTGCAACGAGAAATCCGGCTGCCGGGTCTGCTTGCGCGCAAGTCTTTCTTTCTGTTCGGGCCTCGCGGCACCGGCAAAACCTGGCTGGCCCGCAGGCAACTGGGCGGGAAGGCCATCTTTTTCGATCTGCTGAACGCGGGCACCTTCCTGTCGCTCTCGGCCAATCCTTCCGACATGGAAGAAATGGTGCAAGGGCAGATCGGCGAACCCGACGCCCCCGTGTATATCGTCATTGACGAGATACAGAAACTTCCCTCTCTGCTCGACGAGGTGCACCGCCTCATCGAGGGCAGGAGATGGAGGTTCCTGCTGACCGGCAGTTCGGCGCGCAAGCTGCACCGGCACGGAGTCAACCTCCTGGCCGGCAGGGCGTGGAACCAGGACCTTTATCCGTTGACCTGGAAAGAGATGCCGGATTTCGATCTGCTCAAGTATCTGCGTTACGGCGGCCTGCCCGCGGTGTATCTGAGCGATGAACCGCACGAGGAATTGCAGGCCTACGTGACGAACTACATCGCGCAGGAAATTCAACTCGAGGGCCTGGTCAGGAAAATTCCCCAGTTCGCAAAATTCCTGCAAGCCGCGGCCCTTTGCAACGGCCGGATTTTGAACTTCGACAAACTGGGACGGGATTACGCTATGTCGCCGAGCACGGTGCGCGAGTATTACTCCATCCTGCAGGAGACGTTCATCGGCGTGCTGCTCGAACCCTGGGACAAATCCCGAAAAAGAAAGGCCGTCGGCACCGCGAAGTTCTACTTCTTCGACACTGGAGTTCTGAACACTCTCAAAGCAATCAAAAGCGTCGAAAGAAACTCCGATATTTTCGGAAACTGCCTCGAGACCTGGTTGGTTCACGAGATCAGGGCCTACATCGGTTACCGAATGCTGGATCTTCCCCTGTGCTATTGGCGCACCCGGACGGGATACGAGGTGGATCTGGTGGTGGACGACGTGGCCGCCATCGAGATCAAGGCCACGCGCAGGGTGGCGCGCGAAGATTGGAAAGGACTGCGAGCACTGCAAGAGGAGGGCGTCGTCAAGAAGTTTTTCCTGGTCAGCGAGGACAAAACCGCCCGCCTGAAGGACGGCATCCACTGCCTCCACTGGCCGGATTTTCTGAACAAACTTTGGGCCGGAGAAATCCTGACGTGAGCGGGCAAGCGATCCTGCGCGGCAGGTACGCTGCGGGGCGCTACCTCGTGGCCGGCGATGCGCCGCGCGAACTTTTTTGTTGGATGACCGGACCGAAATGCTGTGCCGTGGTCAGCTGCCCACTATCAGTCTGACCGCGGCGATTGTGGTGGCGGCCGCGCCCAGCACTATCGCCACAATCCACTTGATCAGCCTGATTTCAAGGCTGGCGAGTTCCGCCTTAAGCATCGGTTGAGTGACCAAGTCGCCGCTTTCTCGACCTTGATCAATAGCCAAGCTGATGGCCTTGGCCGCATGCTCTTCCAGGCCGGCCTCGCGGAGGGCCTCCGCCGTGCGCAGAGTGTCGAAATGTTGTGCCGTGGATGCCATAAAGCCAATTATAGAGAATTATGATGGAAATGATACCTGAATCCACGTGGATGGCGGAAAGGTCTTACAATGAAACCCTCTCCCTCTGGGAGAGGGTGGCCGAAGGCCGGGTGAGGGAAAGGGGGAAGGTAATTTCCTCACTCTGGCCCTCACCCCGGCCCTCTCCCAGAGGGAGAGGGAGAACAGTGAAAGAAACTCCGGGCGAGAAAAATCCTGACGTGAGCGGGCAAGCGATCCTGCGCGGCAAGTACGCGGCGGGGCGTTATCTTGTGGCCGGCGCCGTGCCGCGCGAACTTGTCGCATGGATAAGCGGGCAGGGATTCGCGCGTTACGAAGAGGAAACACATCTGCTCAAACGCCACGGCCGGCGCCGCAATCGCCTGTACAGTTTCCATCTGCCTGTCGCGCAAGGCGACGTCGTGATGAAGGTATTTCAGATAGACCCGCGCTACAAACGCTCGCGCAGGCTCGATCTGCTGATCCGCCGGCTGCTCGGCAAGGACTACAATCGCAATGCGTTTCTGCGCTGCCACGCGATGCGCGAAGCCGGGCTGCCCGTCGCCAGGCCGCTCGCGTATTGGAGTACCAAAGGGCGCGGGTTGTTCGGTGCAAAAAGCTTCTTTCTCTACGAGAAAATACCGGGCGAGCAGTCGCTGGCCGACCTGTGCCGCGCCGTCCGGGAAAACCATGGCGACGACGCCGAGCGGCTGCTGGAAGGCGTGCGGGAAAAGGTGCTTGGGGAAATCCGGCGGCTGCACGAGGCCGGCTTCCGGCACGGCGATCCGCAGACGATCAACATTCTGGTGGACACGCCAAACGCGCCGTCGGCGCGCGCAATAGAGCGGGCGACGTTCACCTTCATTGATTACGACCGCTCGGCGCGCGCCCGGGTGCGCGTCCCGTTCATCAAGAAGTTCTTCGATCTGCGCGATTTGCGCGTGCTGTATATTGACCGCTTCGGCCCACACGAACTTCTGGACGCCGGCGCGGACGGAAAGCAGGCGGCGATATGGCATACTGTACTGTCGTTCTGGCAGTACGGCGGCTTCACCCCGTGGCGCTCGAGACTGCTGCCATAGCCGGCGAACTCCTGCAAACCCTGGCGAGCCTCGACAAATCTCGGCACACCAACAGCGAAAATGCCCAAAAACATCCTGCTCAACGATTTTTCCCAATGGCATACGAGTGATGTTCACAAATATCTCGACGACGAGATTGACATCAAAGTATGGATCGGCAGAAAGAAAAACAAGGTCACGACGCTGGCGCGCGAGGACTTCTACCGCTCGCTGCTCTTCAAAAAGAATCGGCTGAAAATCAACTACCGCTACCGCGAAGAGTTTCTCGAAATATATCCGGCCATCAGAAAGCACATGGACACTTTCCTGAACATGTACTGCCGCCGCCCCGTTCTCTACGGAGCCAACGACTACATAGACATGATGGACGCCTTCCACGTCTATATCCACTTCTACATTGACCTGCTGAAGTCGAACGACATTCACTACGTGTTCTTCGAGGTAGTCCCTCATCATGCCGACTATCTTCTCTATCTGGTCGCCAAAGCCCTGGGCGTCAAAACCTACGTGTTTCTACCTGCACCGGTACACGGCAAGTCGCTTGTCATGGACGATATCGAAAACATCGGTTCGCTGGACGTCGGCAAAACGGAGATTGATCCAGTCAAGCTGGAAAGAAACTACCGAAAGAAATATCACTATCTGAACAAGCCGATCAAGACAAACTTGTTTGTCAAACTGATCTCGGCGGCCTTTTTCAGACACAACCTGAACCTGTTTCTCCACCGCTTGCAGGCCTTGGCCAGAAATGCAAGATTCAAAAAGAACTACCGGCAATTCCTGGCGCAGCATCCGCCCTCGGAAAATTTCGTCTATTTTGCGTTGCACCTTCAGCCCGAGCTCAGCACTACCAGCCTCGGCGGTATCTTTGTCGATCAGGCATTGGCGCTTGAATGCCTGCGATTGTTGTTGCCGTACGACTGGCCCATCGTCGTCAAAGAGCATCCTTATCAGACGTTTCATTCGCGTGGGCGCTTGTTCTACAGCAGACTGGCGAAGATCCCCAATCTGCACTACGTCAGCAAAGAAACCGACACTTATGATCTGATCGAACGATGCAGATTCGTCTCTACCATAACGGGCAGCGTTGGTTTGGACGCCTTGAGTTTCGGCAAGCGGGTGCTGATTTTCGGCAATGCGCCCTATAAAAATTTTCCGGGCGTCGTCTCCTATCGCCGGGATTTGACGCTTGAGGACATTATGGCGATCAACTTCTCGCATGAGGAGTTTGAGCAGGCATACGCGCACCTGCTGCACAACGCAGTCGACGTAATAACCAACGTGGACTACAGGTACAAAGAGTTGGTCAGAAACATATCCGGGGAAGAAAATGGACGTGCTCTGGCCAATGTAATCAATGCGATTGTGCACACGGGTCGTCATACGGGCCTTGTGCGCGACCGATCTCCGGCCGCACGAGTTGGATCGCCGAATGTTTCTCCCGACCAGCCGAACCGTGATAATCCCGAAGACGACGCACGGAGCGCCGGGTTGACGTGCAAATGAAAAATATCAAAGGCTTGGTCGAGCAATGCAAGGCCTTGTATTCTCGACGTGCCAACCTTATCGAATATCTCGAAAAGCACAAAGAGCACGATGTAAGTCTGGAGGACAGAATTGCGTTGTCCTACGATATACAGGCTGGTTCCTACACAAAAGATTATTGCAATTCCGAGTCAATCAGGCATGCCTATCGTGAATCGGGGAAAAAAATTGCCCGATTTATAGAGGAAATATCGCCCGGCACGGTTTTGGACGCGGGCACGGGAGAGGCGACCATCCTGGCGAACGTGGTTCCAAACTGTACGAGGGAAGACATAGAGTTTGCCGCTTTCGATATTTCCATCAGCAGGCTGCTATATGCCAAGTCGTTCCTGCGGGATAAAAAAGTGCGAATGCCCAGGTTGTTCACCTCCAACTTGACCGGAATCTCGCTGGCTGAAAACTCCACGGACCTGGTCATGACCCACCATGCCATCGAACCCAACGGAGGCATGGAAGATACTATCTGCCGGGAGCTTAACAGAGTCACCCGAAAATATGCCTTGCTCATAGAACCATCCTGGGAACTCGCCTGCGACGAGCAACGGCAAAGAATGCTCCATCACGGGTACGTCAAAAATTTGCCCACGGCCTTGGAAAGAAACGGCTTCAACATACTGGTCAACGAACCGTGGGGTCATGATTCCAATCCTCTGAACGCCGCCGCTCTTATCCTGGCCGAAAAAACAGCCGTCGCCAAAGACGCGGACTTTGGCAACTTTCAATTTGCCTATCCGTCGAGCAACTTCCTGCTACAGAAGGTGGCTGACGGATATTATTGCGAAAGAATGGGGGTCTTATTCCCCGCCGTTCAGGAAATAGCCTGCCTGCTCGAAGAGGAATGCCTGCTCGCCACCAGATACCTGGAAGCCACCGCCAATCTGCCCGCGAATCCCGAAGCCGCAAGTGCCGCGGGAACCCCTCCGGTGCGCTGTTGAAAATCCCGCGTTCGCCGCGAAAGCATGAAAACCGCCGAGCCTCGCATGACCTGCTATCCGATGAGACGGGCGAATGGATGACAGAATGAAAGACACCGTTTTGAATCGCCCGGAAAGTATCGGCGTCGTCGAGTTTCTGATAGGCGTCAAGACCTACATGCGCCCGCTGATGTTGAAGGATCTGCTGCATTCCATCGGGTGCCTCGAACTGCCGGGGACAGCGTCGCTGGCGGTCGCCGATAACGACGCCAAGGAAAGCGCCCGCAAAACAGTGCAGGATTTTGCCCGCCAGTCGCCCATCAAGGTGCAGTACATCGTCGTCCCGGAACGCGGCCTGTGCAACGCATTCAACCGACTGATAGAAACCGCCGTCGCCGACGGCGCCCGCTATCTCGCGTGTCTGGACGACGACCAGACGGTCGGAAAGACCTGGCTTGCTGAGATCCACTCGGCATTGGAAGAATACGGTGCCGACGTATGCGGGGCAAAAACCGTAAACGACGTAAGCCGTCACGGAAAAATTCCGTGGGGCGATCCCAACACCCCTAAGTTCGGATGGCGGACAAAAGTCCGCAACGCCGTCTCCAAAACATCGGAGCGACGGGCGGTGGAAACGACGAGCATTTGCGGAAACAACTTTTTGTTATCGGAACGGATCTACAAGGATATGAATCTGCGCTTTGACCCGAAGTACAATCTTAGCGGGGGCGAGGAAACGGATTTTTTTGCTCGTGCGCGGAACAACGGCGCGAAACTGATCCGCTACTATGGGACCGAAACCGGCGTGGTACACCACGTCATTCCCGAAAGCAGAACGACCTTGCGATACTACGCCAAAATAAGATACAGGAGCGCATATTCCCGGTTGTACTTCGCCAGGAGGAAGAAAAAACGGGCAGCCTACGCGCTGAAGTTTCTTACGCATGTCCCCAAGATCATCCTGTATCTTCCGCCGGCCGTCTTCTCAAGATACTATTTCGCAAAACTCGTCAAAAGTCTGATGGAGTTTCTCGCGTACGTCTCCTATGCATTCGGCAGACGCCGCCTGCCCTTCTACCACGACGAGAGGCATGGTCACTGACCTGGCTTTTACCGCCCAATACACTTCCCTCGCCTCTCAAACCATTCTACTTCTGCTGAAGACACGTAAGATTCTATATATTACTATGAAAAGACAACTACTTATGCTTATTTCTCTCGCCGTGTAATGCGAGTTATCATGGATAATACTGCGATATATCATCTAACTTATTGACAATTATCATGGCGTATCACACTCTTCGTGAACCGGGCCAGAGAGGGTATCCAAATAATAAACAGGCATATCGCCGCGGCCGCAAAACGGGTGGCGAGCAAGCATCCCGCCGTTGTGGTCACAGGGCCGCGTCAAAGCGGAAAGACGACCTTCGTGCGCGAGGCCTTCGGCCATCTCCGCTACTTTTCGATGGAAAATCCCGACGACAGGGAATTTGCGCTTTCCGACCCGCGCAGCTTTCTCGCCGGATGCCCGGACGGCGCGATCTTCGACGAGGTTCAGCGTTGCCCCGAATTATTCTCTTACTTGCAGGGAGTTTTGGACCAGTCTCCCAAGATGGGCAGGTTCATTCTGACCGGATCGCGGAACTTCCAACTGATCTCAAAAATCACCCAATCGCTCGCCGGACGTGTGGCGATTCTGGACTTGCTTCCCTTCAGTTACGACGAGGCGTACGGCGACAATCCGCCGTCTCTCGATGAAGTGCTGTACACGGGCCTGTATCCGCCGATTCACGACCGCAAAGTTGACCCTTCCGTCTGGTATCGAAACTACATCAGGACCTACGTTCAGCGTTACGTAAGCCAAATCGCCAAGCTGCGGGACCTGAGGGCGTTTCGCACGTTTTTGCGTTTGTGTGCTCATAGCATAGGCGGAATAGTCAATTTTTCGTCGCTCGCGGCCAAAGTCGGCATTTCTCCCAACACCGCCAATTCGTGGATTTCCGTACTCGAAACTTCCTATATTGTCTTTCTGCTCCAACCGTACCATACAAACGTCGGGAAGCGTGAAATCAAAGCCCCCAAAATCTATTTTTACGACACCGGCCTGGCGGCAAATCTGCTTTCCATCGGTTCGCCGAACGACGTATCGCGCCACAAGATGCGCGGCGCCCTGTTCGAGAATTGGGTGATCGTCGAGCTTGCAAAAGCGGCGTACAACCGCGGCCGGTCGCCGGACTTCTATTTCTGGCGCGATCATTCGGGGCGCGAGATTGATCTTGTCGTCGCCAGAGGCGGCGACCTCATCCCCATGGAGATTACGTCGGGACTGACGCTCGACGCCGGCAAATTCAGGCATCTCGATTTCTGGATCGAGCAGCGCAAAATTTCAAACACCGGGCGGCTCGTCCACGGCGGCAGGGAAACGCGGCTTCGCCGCGGCGTTCGCATCGAGGGATGGGAGAGAACGGCAAGAGTCGCACAATTCCTGTACGGCAAGAAGCAGTGAACAAAGCGCGAAGCATCCACACCATTTCCCATGCTGTTAGCCCAAAGCAGTAATGTCCTATTCTCCAAAGCACAGATGTCCTAATCGGACACAATGCGGCATTTTCACAGCCCTTGCGGGCGGGAGATGCCATGAACCAGGAGAAGTGGACTATGTCGCACAAGGAAATAGAGCGTTTGTCGGTGCTCGAGAAGGCCGCGTCGAAGCGCATCACACAGTCTCAAGCGGCTGTAGAGATGGGAGTGTGCGAGCGCCACTTGCGGCGTTTGCTGCGGGGGTATAGGCAGTGCGGTGTGCGGGCGTTGATATCCAGGCGCCGCGCGGTGCCGCCGAACAATCGCGTGCCCGCGAGCGTGCGCCGTCGCGCGCTGGAGTTGATACGCGAGCACTATGCCGACTTTGGGCCTACCTTTGCGCATGAGAAGCTGTGCCAGCACCATAGTCATGAGTTTTCCCGGGGCTTCAGCAGCGAGACGTTGCGGGGCTGGATGATAAAGGATGGATTGTGGAAGCAGCGCCGCCGCCACGCGCCGCGTGTGCACCCGCCGCGCCCGCGGTGCCGGCGCTTTGGGGAGTTGATCCAGGTAGATGGCAGCGCGCACGAATGGTTCGAGAAGCGCGCCGCTGCCTGCACTCTGATAGCGTTCATAGACGACGCCACTTCGGCGGTAACCGAATGGCGTTTTTGCCAGTCGGAGACGACCTTTGATTACTTCGAGAGCATGCACCGCCACCTGGAGCGCTACGGCAGGCCGCTATTTATTTACTCCGACCGCCACAGTATCTTTCGGGTCAACGCCCAGGAGAAGCATCGGTTGCACGAAGACACCCAGTTTGCAAGGGCCATGAAGCAGCTGGACATAGAGCCGATGTGCGCGAATACGCCGCAGGCAAAGGGACGCATAGAACGCTTGTTCAAGACCGTGCAGGATCGTCTGGTCAAGGAATTGCGGCTGAAGGACATCTCGACGATGGAACAGGCCAACTCCTTTCTCGAAGGCTACCGCGAGGTGTTCAACGAGCAGTTTGCCCAAACCCCCACCGATGCCGACGACGCGCACCGGGAATGCTTCCAGGACGAGAGGGAGATGAAACTGGTATTGTCCAAGCAGTCCCAAAGGATTTTGTCGAAGGACCTGAGGTGCCAATACCAGAACTGCCAATACCTGCTGCAAGTGAAATCGCCCAGTTACTCTTTGCGCGGTGCGCGGGTAACGGTGTGCGAACACCGCGACGGGGAGATCGTATTGCTCTACAAGGGGCGCGAACTGCCCTACAAGGTATATCGTCTGGGCGAGGCACCGGCGGCGCCAGTGGACGCAAAACGATTGCCTTCCGTGGTGGATGAGGTGGTAGCCAGGCGGGGCTGCGGTTCAGGCCGTAAGCCGGCGCCGGATCACCCGTGGAGACGCTGGCGGGGGGATCCTGAAAGCGCTAAGCCCTGCCAGCAATAGGACATCTGTGCTTTGGAAAGAATAGGACATTTGTGCTTTGGCTTTACACACCATTTCCCATGCTCCCGCCATCGCCAGCCGGCATGATAAAATGATCGGTCTTGCAACTCGTCACCCGATGCCAGACCATACTCCCCTGCCCGTCGCCGACCGGGACGCCGCGACGCTACGCGAAGTCCTGCACCTGCCGCCGTGGAAAATGACGCTGCGCCAGCAGTGCGACGTCGAATTGCTGATGAACGGCGCGTTCGCGCCGCTGACCGGTTTTCTTTGCGAGAGCGATTACCGAAGCGTCGTGTCCGATATGCGCCTGACCGACGGCGGCCTGTGGCCGATACCGATCACGCTCGACGTAACGCCGAAGTTCGCCGAAACGCTGACGCCGGGCGACAGGATCACGTTGCGCGACGAGGAAAGCATAGTGCTGGCGGTCATGACCGTCGAGGATATCTGGAGACCCGATTTGCGGCGCGAGGCGGAGGCGGTATACGGAACGCTCGACGAGTCGCACCCCGGCGTGCACCATTTGCTGCACGACGGCCACCCGACGTATCTCGGCGGCACGATACAAAACGTGGGCCAGCCACACCACGTGGGCTACCCGCAATACCGGCACACGCCGGCGCAGCTCAAACGACTGTTCAAGAAAAAAGGGTGGGATCGGGTCGTCGCTTTCCAGACGCGCAATCCGATGCACTGGGCGCACGTCGAGTTGACGAAGCGTGCGATGCGCGACGCCGACGCCGGGCTGTTGATCCACCCGGTGGCCGGCATCACCCAGGCAAACGACGTTGACTACCACACCCGCCTGCACTGCTACCGCGCGGTGTTGGGCGAATACCCCCGGGAGCGCGTCGCGATATCGCTGCTGCCGCTGGCGATGCGCATGGCCGGTCCGCGCGAGGCGCTGTGGCACGGGCTGATTCGCAAAAACTACGGCTGTACCCACTTCATCGTCGGCCGCGACCACGCGGGCCCAAGCAAAGGCAAACGCGGCGAGGCGTTCTACGAACCGTTTGAGGCGCAGGAATTGTTCACCCGCCACGCCGACGAGATCGGCATTCAACCGGTGCCGTTCAAGGAAATCGCGTACGACGCCCGCAAGCGCAAATACGTCATCACGACCGAAACGGACGCCGAAACCCGCGCGGACGTGCTGAAAATCTCCGGCACCAAAATGCGCGAGATGCTGGACAAGGGCGAGAAGCTGCCCGAGTGGTTCACGCCGCCGGCCGTCGCCAGGATCCTGCGCCGCACCTACCCTCCGATGAAAAACCGCGGCTTCACGGTGTTCTTCACGGGCCTTTCCGGCGCCGGCAAAACGACGCTCGCCAAATTGCTGATGACCAGGCTGCTGGAGCTGGAGCACGGCAAGCGATGGGTGACGCTGCTGGACGGCGACGTCGTGCGCGCCAACTTGTCCAGCGAACTGGGTTTCTCGAAGGAGCACCGTTCGCTGAACATCCGGCGCATCGGCTTCGTCGCAAACGAGATCACAAAAAACGGCGGCATCGCGATCTGCGCGCCGATCGCACCCTACGAGGCCGACCGTCGCGTCAATCGCGGGTTGATCTCGCGCTACGGCGCCTACGTCGAGGTCTACGTCAATACGCCGATTGAAGTCTGCGAGGCGCGCGACGTAAAAGGCTTTTATTCGATGGCGCGGCGCGGCCTGATCGAACACTTCACCGGAGTCACCGACCCCTACGAGGTACCGACCGATCCCGAGATCACGGTGGACACTGCGACCGCGGCCCCGCAGGAACTGGTGAATTCGATCTGCGGCAAGCTCAAGGAACTTGGCCTCGTCTGAATGAACGGCCCCGGTGCCAGCCTGATACAAAACTACGCGCGCCTGCCAATCGCCTTCACGCGCGGCGAAGGCGTCTGGCTGTGGGACGAAAACGGCAGACGCTACCTCGACGCCACCGCCGGCATCGCGGTCTGCGGTCTCGGCCACGCACACCCCCTGGTGACCGAGGCCGTGTGCGAACAGGCACGGCGCGTTACGCACACCTCCAACCTTTACCGCGTCGCGGCACAGGAGGAACTCGGCGCGCGGCTGGCCCGCATCAGCGGCCTCGACGCCGCGTTTTTCTGCAACTCCGGCGCCGAGGCCGTCGAGGCCGCGATCAAAATCGCGCGCCTCGCCGCGCGCGCGCGCGGCAACGACCACCCGCTGATCGCGGTCGCGCAAGGCGCTTTCCACGGACGCACCCTGGGCGCGTGGAGCGCGACCGACCCGCTCGGCGAGAATCCCCATACGCCGCCGCCGCGCGCGCCCGGTTTTGTCCAGGTGCCGTTCGGCGACGCCGCCGCGCTCGAAAAACTCGCCGACAAGACACCCGCACTGTGCGCGGTTCTGCTGGAACCCATCCAGGGCGAGAACGGCGTGCGCGTCCCCGCCGACGGCTACCTCCGAGCCACGCGCGAACTGTGCGACAAGCGCGGCCTGCTGCTGATACTCGACGAAGTGCAGACCGGCCTGTGTCGCACCGGCGCTTGGTATTGTTTCGAGCACGAGCGCATCGCGCCCGACCTGCTGACCACGGCCAAGGCGCTCGGCAACGGCGTGCCGATCGGCGCCTGCCTCGCGCGGCGCGAAACGGCGCGACACCTGACGCCCGGCTCCCACGGCTCGACCTTCGGCGGCAATCCGCTGGCGTGCGCCGCGGCGCTCGCGGTCATCGAGACCATGCAACGGGAAAAACTTTACGAGCGAGCCAAGCGCGTCGGCGAACGCTTGATCGAGAGCCTGCGCACCGCGCTGACCGGAGTTTCCGCGGTGCGGGACATCCGCGGCCGCGGCCTGCTGATCGGCGTCGAACTCGAGCGGCCATGCAAATCCCTGGCGCAGACCGCACTGGAACAAGGGCTCCTGATCAACGTCGCCGCAGAAAACGTAATCCGGTTGATGCCGCCGCTTATATTAGAGGCGGAACGGGCCGACGATCTGAGCGAGCGCCTCGCGGCGGCGGTCAGGGCGTTCGAGGCCTAGCCGCGGAAAATCGCCCGATGACGACAGCCCCCGCCCCCCGCCACTTCCTGACGCTGAACGACTTCAGCCGCGCGGAGCTGAGCGCGCTGATCGAACGCGCGATAGAAATGAAACGCGGTGACGCCGGGCAACCGCTACGCAACAGGACGCTGGCGATGATCTTCGAGAAATCCTCGACGCGCACGCGCGTTTCGTTCGAGACGGCGATGGCCCAGCTCGGCGGTCACGCGATTTTCCTGGCGAGCCGCGACAGCCAGATCGGGCGCGGCGAACCGCTCGAGGACGGCGCCCGCGTGCTGTCGCGGATGGTGGACGCGGTCATGATCCGCACCTTCGGCCACGAGCGCATAACCGCGTTCGCCGCGGCCTCGGCGGTGCCGGTTATCAACGGCCTGACCGATCGCTTTCACCCGTGCCAGCTGCTGGCCGACGTGCTGACCTGGCGCGAGAAACGCGGCGCCGTCGCCGGGCGCCTGGCGGCCTGGATCGGCGACGGCAACAACGTGTGCCACTCCTGGATCAACGCCGCGACGCAATTCGGTTTCCGGCTCAACGTCGCGTGCCCACGCGACTTCGAGCCGGACAAAGACGTACTGGACGCCGCCGGTGCCGCCGTGCGTGTGACCGACTCCCCGAAAGAAGCGGCCGAAAACGCCGACCTCGTCGCAACCGACGTCTGGAGCAGCATGGGACAGGAAGAAGAGCGCGAACGGCGACGGCAAAGCTTTCAGGGTTACCAGGTGGACGCGGCGCTGATGAAGCTCGCCGCCAACGACGCATTGTTCATGCACTGCCTGCCGGCGCATCGCGGCGAGGAAGTTACCGCCGAAGTTCTGGAAGGGCCGCAAAGCGTCGTCTGGGAGGAGGCCGAAAACCGCCTGCACGCACAAAAAGCACTGCTCGAAACACTGATCGGCGACGACGCCTGAAGTCGGGAACGCCGTGGGGGCGTTCCCTTACTGGTGTACAAGGCCGGAACGGCCCTCACACCCGCCTCTCTGGGAAAAAGCGCCCGCAGGCCTGTAATGCAATCCTCTCCCCCTAGGAGAGGATGGGCCTACTGGCTCTTTCGGTGGCGCACGTCGCGCGCCTCGACCATGAAGATCGTGTATTCACCGATGTTTTTGACGTGATCGCCGATGCGCTCAAACGAGCGCGCGCACGATATGATGTTCATCACGTGGTGCAGGTAGCGCGGCTCCTCCATCACGTAGGTCATCAACTGACGCAGCACCGAGGTGTATTCCTCGTCCACTTCCTTGTCGCGCGCGAACACCTTGCGCGACAGGCCGGAGTCGACACGCGCGAAGGCGTCCATCACGACGTGCAGCATGTCGACGACGTTCTGCCCCAGGTGTCTTACCGTTCTCGATATGCCCCTCGGAATCGAATCGAGATCGGATTCCTTCATGCGGTTGGCGATGTTCTCGCATTCGTCGCCGATGCGTTCGAGGTCGGTGATGATCTTCACTATCGAGATGACCAAGCGCAGATCGCGCGCCACCGGCTGGCGACGCGCCAGGATGCCGATGCACTTCTCGTCCACATTCAGCTCGAGAACGTTGATCTCGCGGTCGGAATCGGCGACCCAGCGAAGCAGCGCGCCGTCGCCCTCGATCAAGCCCGTCAATACCTTGGACAGGCGCTGCTCGACGGCGCCGCCCATTTGCAGCACGAGGTTTTTGAGCTCCTCGATTTCCTTCTCGAACTGAACGACGCTGTGTTGGGGAATATCCTCTACCATGTCGTTGTATTGTAGCGTAAAATTGGGCCCGCTTGCCGCGGGCCACGTCGTGCGATCATAAACGGACAATATGACGCCTTTATTACACTGGCCTTATCACAACGAAGCGAGCGCGCAAACTCCCGCATGCTGACCGACAAAAACATCCTGGTTACCGGCGGCACCGGTTCCTTCGGCCAGGAATTCACGGCCACCGTGCTGCGACGCCACCGGCCCGCGCGCCTGGTCGTATTCTCGCGCGACGAACTCAAGCAGTTCGAGATGCAACAGCGCCGTAACGACTTGCGCCTGCGCTGGTTCATCGGCGACGTGCGCGACGCCGAGCGCCTGCGCCAGGCCATGGACGGCGTCGACGTCGTCGTCCACGCCGCCGCGCTGAAGCAGGTTCCGGCCGCGGAATACAATCCGATGGAGTGCGCGAAGACCAACATCCACGGCGCCGAGAACGTGATCCGCGCGGCGCTCGACTGCGGCGTCGAACGGGTCGTCGCGCTGTCCACCGACAAGGCCGCCAACCCCGTCAATCTCTACGGCGCGACCAAACTGGTTTCCGACAAGCTGTTCGTCGCGGCCAACAACGTCGTCGGCAGACACCGCACGCGCTTCTCGGTCGTGCGCTACGGCAACGTCGTCAACTCGCGCGGCTCGGTCGCGCCGCTGTTCAGAAGACTGATAGCCGAAGGCGCCGCGCGCCTGCCGATCACCGACGAGCGCATGACGCGCTTCTGGATCACGCTGCGCCAGGGCGTGGATTTCGTCCTCAAAAGCTTCGAGCGCATGCAAGGCGGCGAGATTTTCGTGCCCAAAATCCCCTCGATACGCATCGCCGACCTGGCGCGCGCGCTGGCGCCCGATACGCCGCTTGAGACCATCGGCATCCGCCCCGGCGAAAAACTGCACGAGGTGATGTGTCCGTCCGACGACTCGCATCTGACCATCGAGTTCGACGACCATTATGTGATCCGCCCGGCCATCGTCTTCTCCCACGGCAACGATTACCAGACCAACGCGCTGCAGGAACAAGGGCGCCCGGTGCGGCAGGGATTCGAATACAACTCCGGCGGCAACCCCGAGTTTCTGACGGTCGAGCAGATTCGGGCACTGGACGAGGCGCTGCAAGCGGAAGCGTCGGCGGGGCAGACGTGATCCCGTACGCCAGGCAGGACGTATCCGAGGCCGACGCGGCCGCGGTGCGCGAGACGCTGTTGTCGGATTTTCTGACCCAGGGGCCGCAGGTGCCCGCATTCGAGGACGCGATTGCCGCGTATTGCGGAGCGCGCCGCGCCTGCGCGACCAACAGCGCGACCTCGGCGCTGCACCTCGCGTGTCTTGCGCTCGGGCTCGGGCCGGGAGATTGGCTGTGGACCTCGCCGATCACCTTCGTCGCGTCGGCCAACTGCGCGCTGTATTGCGGCGCACGGGTGGACTTCGTGGACGTGGACGCGGACACCGGCAACGTCAGCGTCGCGGCGCTGGAGCGGAAACTCGCCGCCGCCGAAAAAGAAAACCGGCTGCCGAAAATCTTCGTCCCGGTGCACCTGGCCGGCCACCCCTGCGACGTGCGCGGCGTGCACGCGCTGGCGCAACGCTACCGGTTTCGCGTCATCGAGGACGCATCCCACGCCATCGGCGCGCGCTACCGCGGCGAACCGGTGGGAGGCTGCCGCTATTCCGACGTCGCGGTGTTCAGCTTCCATCCGGTAAAAATCATCACCACCGGCGAAGGCGGCATCGCGCTGACCAACGACGACGCCCTCGCCGAACGCATGCAACTGCTGCGCTCGCACGGCATCACCCGCGACGCCGAGAAAATGGACGCCCCGCCCGCGGGCGAATGGGATTACCGGCAAATCGCACTCGGCTACAATTACCGCATGACCGACCTCCAGGCCGCTCTCGGGCGCAGCCAACTCCGGCGCCTCGATCCATTCGTCGCGCGCCGCAACGAACTGGCCAGGCGCTACGACGAACTGCTCGCGGACATGCCGCTGACGACGCCCGCGCGAAGCGCCGACGCATACAGCAGTTTTCACCTGTACATCATCCGCGTGGCCGCGACCAGGCACCGCCGGACCTTCGCCGCCCTGCGCAAGGCTGGCATAGGCGTCAACCTGCACTACATCCCGGTGCACACCCAGCCGTACTACCGCGACCTCGGTTTCGCCGCCGGCGACTTCCCGACGGCCGAGGCATATTACCAGGAAGCGATCACCCTGCCGCTCTACCCGACGCTGCAAGAAACGCAACAGGACACGGTGGCCGCGGCGCTCGGCGCGGCGTTGGAATAGAACAGAGGAAACGGCGATGAAACCGGAAGAATTCCAACCATTTCTTGAAAATGAAAACATCTATTTCGTTCCCCTCGACGAGGAGATAGATGACCGTTACCTCAGGTGGATTAATGATCGGGCCGTTATAGACCATCTGCAAACGGGGCAATTCCCTAAGACCAGAACCTGCTTGACCGAATACGTCAGATCAATCAATGAAAGCCATAACCACGTGTTTTTCGGAGTCATGGAGAAAAAATCGGGCGGATATATCGGGAACGTGAAACTCGGGCCTATTGATTGGGTCAACAGAACCGCCGAGTACGGACTGATGATAGGAGACAAAAGCTTTCATGGAAAAGGACACGGCCAGGAAATAACACGATTGACGTTGCATTACGCATTTATGGTGTTGAACCTCAACAAAGTAACCGCGGGCGCCTCGGTGGAT
The DNA here is from genome assembly GCA_965203445.1 of Candidatus Oxydemutator sp. Classification (GTDB taxonomy): domain Bacteria; phylum Pseudomonadota; class Gammaproteobacteria; order Poriferisulfidales; family Oxydemutatoraceae; genus Oxydemutator. Next base: position 1,832,821 of record OZ241883.1, on the reverse strand, counting down.
AACGTCGCCTCCATAAAACTGCATGAAAAAGTCGGCCTGCGGATAGAAGGCACGTTGCGGGAGCAGATCTTCCACAATGGCGCATATAAGGACGTGGTCAGGATGGGTATCACGAGAAGCGAGTACCTCGGGCTGTACCACGGAAGTTAAACCCATCGAACGTTTCATCTGAACCGTCGAAAAGAATTCGTGGGCTGCCAGAAGCACACGTCGTCCGGTGCTTTGCATGCACTTGAGGCCGGCGGACAATGACCAACCCCTGCCGCCGCCTCGGACTTGGCACGGCACAACTGGGAATGCATTACGGCATCACCAATACCGCCGGTATGCCGAACACCGTCGAGGCAAATAACATTGTGCGCTACGCGCAAGCCAACGGAATCAGGATCTTCGACACCGCCCATGACTACGGCGGCGGCGAAGCGGAACGACGCCTCGGCAGATGGTTGTCCCGTGATTGCGGCGGCATCATAACCAAGATCCCTCCATTGCCCCGGCCTGTCACGGAAAAACAGGCGGCCGCCCACGTACGGACGTCCTTCGCCGAATCTCTACGACGCCTGCGTCGCAAAAAAATCTACGCCCTGCTCGCACATCGCGCGCAAGACCTGCTGGCCGCCGAAAAAGCCCGCGCGATATACTCGGAAATGAATCGTTTGCGCGCTGCCGGCAAAGTCCAAAAAATCGGCGTTTCAGTGTACAGTGCGGAAGAAATCGAGAAGATTACGAATACTTTCGATATTGACCTGATTCAACTTCCCCTCAGCATTGTCGACCAACGCCTGCTCCGCAGCGGCCATCTCGCGGCGCTGCGCGAAAAAAACATCGAGATTCACGCACGCAGCGTCTTTTTGCAGGGACTGTTGTTGACGACCACCGACGATTTCCCGCCCCGCGTGAACGGCTTCAAAAATCTTTTCTCCGACTACCACGCCTTTCTCAGCGAAAGAGAACTGAGCCCGTTGCAGGCGACGCTGGGTTTTGTGCTGAGCATACGGGAAGTTGACTACGCCGTGGTGGGCGCGGCCCGCGTCGAGGATCTACGGGAGATTGTCGCGGCCTGTCGCGTGCTTCCGACGAATACCGCCGATCTGGGGCACTTGGCCATCAACGACGCGGGCGTACTCGATCCCTCGTTGTGGCCCCGTTCTTAGGAGCGCGAGGCGGATGCTGAAACGTTACCAGAATTCTGCGCTGCTGCTGCAACGCGCCCTGCGCTCGATCCCGCTGGCATCGCAAACTTTCAGCAAAAGCATAATTTTTTATCCCGAAGGCGCTTCGCCTCTGTTTGTCGAGCGTGGCGAAGGCGGCCGGGTATGGGACGTTGACGGCAATGAATACATTGACTTTGTCGGCGGCTTAGGGTCGGTATTGCTCGGCTACAACGACGCGGACGTAACGGAGGCAGTACTCGGACAGTTGCGTAACGGAGTTACTTTCACGCTGCCGCACAAGCTGGAAATGGAAGTAGCCGAGGCGCTGGTAGAAATGATTCCCTGCGCCGAGATGGTGCGTTTCGGAAAAAACGGAAGCGACGCCACCGCGGCCGCGGTGCGCCTTGCACGAGCCTTCACCGGACGCGACCACGTCGCGGTATGCGGCTATCACGGCTGGCACGATTGGTATATAGGTTCCACCGAGCGCCACCTGGGCGTGCCACGCGACGTACGTGCGCTGACCCACACTTTCGCATACAACGACGTGGATTCGCTTGCGCGCGTTTTCGACGCCTGCCCCGGCCGGATCGCAGCCGTGATACTGGAGCCGATGTCCTCGGCCTTTCCGCGGCCGGGCTTTCTTGACGAAGTGCAAAAGATGGCGCACGCACGGGGGAGCGTTCTGATTTTTGACGAAATAGTCACAGGGTTTCGTATGGCCGCGGGCGGGGCGCAGGAATTTTTCGGCGTGACCCCGGATCTGGCGACGCTCGGCAAAGGCATGGGCAACGGTTTCCCGATTTCCGCCGTCGTTGGCAAAACAGACGTCATGCAATGGATGGAGAAAATTTTCTTTTCCGGAACGTTCGGCGGCGAGACTTTGTCGCTGGCGGCGGCGAAAGCCGTGCTTGAAAAAATCCGCCGCGACAAAGTACCCGATACACTGTGGCGACGCGGCAAAACATTGGAAAAAGAATTGAAGACTCTGCTGCGCAAACACCAAGTGGAAGAAATTTTCAGCTGCGGCGGATACCCGGCGCAGATCAGCCTCAACATAGCGAACACCGAAGACTATACATCCTGGGACATCCGCACTCTTCTGATGCAGGAACTCTGTGCCCGCGGCATTCTGACGCTGGGCACCCATAATCTCAGCTACGCACACAACGAAGAGGACATAGCCGTATTGTTGCAGGCATACGACGAGACACTGCCGCTGATACGCGATGCAATCGTCGAACGGCGTTTGCCGGCGATGTTGCTGTCCGAACCGCTCCAGCCTCTGTTTCAGGTACGGCGATGAACGTACTGACGCTTCTTCAAGCCCGTACCACTTCGTCTCGGTTGCCGGGCAAAGTGATGAAAAAAATGGCAGGCAGACCAATGCTGGAATTGCAGCTGGAGCGCATGCAGCGCGCCGGGAACATCGGCAAACTCGTGGTGGCCACCAGCGACCAATCCTCAGACGATGAGATTGTACGCCTGTGCTCATCCTTACGCCTCGACTGCTTTCGAGGCAGCTTGGAAGACGTGTTGGATCGCTATTATCAGGCGGCCAGGCAATACGATCCTCAACACGTCGTGCGGATGACCGCCGATTGCCCGGTAATCGAACCCCGAGTTATAAACGCCACCATAGAAAAACATTTGAAGGAAGGACACGACTACACTTCGGCCAATATCGAATCCGGTTGGCCGAACGGACTGGACGTAGAAGTCATGCGGTTTGAGACGCTGGCGACGGCTTGGCGGGAAGCACGATTACCCGATGAGCGCGAGCACGTCACCCCTTTCATCAAACGCCATCCTGAACGCTTTCGCCACGGACACCTCGTTTCGCCCACGGATTATTCCGGCCTGCGCTGGACCGTGGACACGGCGGACGACTTCTCCTTCGTTGAGCAAGTCTATGAAGCCCTGTACCCGAACAATCCCCGTTTCACGATGGAGGATGTCCTGGACTTGCTGCGTCGGCAACCGGAATTGGTCGAGATAAACTCCGCACAAGTTTCCGCGTCACGGGAGCAGTAGAAGCAGCAACCGTCGCCCGTCGAAAATTCCGAGACCCTGCTATAATCAAGGCCCTTTCCCGCAAAAACTCCCGCTCATGCACCTGACAAACATAAGACTGAAAAAGTTCACCGTATTCGAGGATCTGGAAATACGGTTCTCCCCCGGCATCAACGTCTTTGTCGGTGCCAACGGTACCGGTAAGACACACTTGATGAAGGTTGCCTACGCGGCTTGCGACATCACCAAGACCAAACAAAGATTTTCCGAGAAGCTCATCCAGGTATTCCTCCCCTCCGGATTGGCCCTGGGGCGGCTGGTAAAACGACAAAGCGGCCGTTCTCGTTGCTTGTTGGAGGTCAAGCGCAAAGATGCCGCATACATCCGAGCGGAGTTCGCCAGTCACGTGAAAGCGCCCGACACAAGCAGGGTGAAAATAACAGGTGCGAAAAGATGGGAGTCAAAACCCATAAAAAGCGCCTTCATTCCGGTAAAAGAAATGCTTGCCAACGCACCCGGCTTTGGCTCTCTTTATTCGCAAAGGGAGCTGCATTTCGAGGCGATATACAACGATATTCTCGACCGTGCATACCTGCCGCCACGCCGCGGCAAGCCAGATTCGGATAGAAAAAAACTGTTGTCCATCCTGCAAGAAATCATGAATGGGAAAGTCATAACCAGAGAAGAGGAATTCTTTCACAAAAGCAGACAGGGAAATCTTGAATTTCCCCTGCTGGCGGAGGGAATGCGCAAGCTCGGGCTGCTGTGGCTTCTCATTCAGAACGGCACTCTCTCGAGAGGAACCGTCCTGTTCTGGGACGAACCGGAAACCAATCTCAATCCCGGATTATTTCGTCAATTATTGAAGATTCTTCTGGAGTTGCAGCGCATGGGTGTCCAGATATTTCTGGCGACCCATGATTACTGCATTCTCAAGGAGCTTGATCTGCAAAAAGAAACGACGGACAAAGTTGCCTTCCACGCTCTATATGATGAAGACGGAGAAATTGGTTGCCGCACAACCGACTCCTATCTCGACATAGAACCCAACGCCATCGCGGATACTTTTTCCGACCTCTATGATCGTGAAATAGAACGGAGCCTGAAAAAACACACATATGAAGACCGTCACCGGAAGAAGTATCGAGATTGCGTTTCCAAACGGGGAGCGTCACCCGTATTTCTGAAAAGTGACGCGAGCGACCACGCTTGAATAAAACTGGAAACGGGCGACGCAACCCGCCAGACGCAAAAGCGCGCCGAAACGACAAATGAAAGTCGCCATTCGTGCCGATGCTTCGACGGCAATCGGCGGTGGGCACGTGATGCGCTGCTTGACGCTGGCTGATGCCCTGCGCGGGCACGGTGCGGAAACATTATTTATCTGCCGCGCGCATCAGGGCAATCTGATTGCGTGGATCCGCGGACGCGGGCATCACTGTGCAGTCCTCGATTCCATGGAAGCCGGAGATACAGCCTGCAAATCAGACCGGGAACCGTCGTCGCCGTACGCGGCGTGGCTCGGAACGCATTGGCGTCGGGACGCCGAGGAGACCGTGGGCATCCTTCGGCGAATCAAACCATGCGATTGGCTGATTGTGGACCACTATTCGCTCGGACGGTGCTGGGAATCAATGATGCGCCCCCATGCAAAAAGGATCATGGTGATAGACGATCTGGCAAACCGCGAACACGACTGCGACTTGTTGCTCGATTGTCTATGCGGGCGGCGGGAAGAAGACTATCAGCCATTGGTGCCGACTGCGTGCCATTTTCTGTTGGGTTCCGTTTTTGTCCTGCTGCGCCCCGAGTTTGCCGAACTGCGCCCGGCCGCGTTGGCGCACCGGGAACAGATGACCGCAATCCGCAATCTGCTCGTCGCCTGCGGCGGCGCCGATCCGGGCAACCTGACGGGAGCCGTGCTGCGGCTGCTGGCCACCGCCGACCTGCCGGACGGATGCACAATAGACGTAGTCCTCGGTGCCGCTTTCCCGCACCGCGCGGAGATCGAGGAGATAGCCGCGCGCCTGCCGGCGCAAACCAGCGTCTCGGTCGCGGTCAATGACATGGCCGAACGCATCAGCCGCGCGGACCTGGCAATCGGCGCGGGCGGTGGCAATGCCTGGGAACGATGCTGCCTGGGACTGCCCTCGATTATCATCGCCACGGCGGAAAACCAACTTGCCAACGCGGATGCGTTGCAAAGGGAGAAAGTCGCTATCGTCCTGCGCCGCGAACAACTAAGCGAAGACTTTTATCCGGCGTTGCGACGAGCGCTGCACGACCGGCGCTGGTATCACGAAACGGTCGCCTGCGGCAGCCGCATAGTGGACGGACACGGTGCCGAAAAGGTGGCCGAAGCATTGACAAAGCTTGATAAAGCAGCTTAAGTCAGATAAGAAGCTGAATGAATAGAAAGACCGTGGCGACGCGGAAAATACTGTTTCTCGGCCCGAAAGACTCGCCCGTGCTTATCTGGCTGCGGGGGTCGGGGGAAAAAGTCATTCAAATGTCCGACAACATTTTGACCCCCGATCTTATTGATCGGGAAGGTTTTACATTCTTGATAAGTTACGGCTATCAGTATGTTCTCAAAAAACGTATTTTGGAAAAATTCCCGGACGCGGCGATAAACCTGCACATTTCCTATCTGCCATGGAACCGCGGCCGAGATCCGAATTTCTGGAGCTTTGTGGAAGCGACACCCAAAGGCGTTACTATCCATTACATGGATGAAGGCATTGACACGGGAGACATTATTGTGCAACAAGAAGTGACGTTCGACTCCGCGCATGAGACTCTGGCAAGCACTTACCGGACGCTGCAACGCACAATCCAGGAATTGTTCAGGCGGCATTGGCATCAGATAATCGGTGGTCGCTGCCAGAGACAAAAGCAGGTCGGCAAAGGTTCCGTGCACAAAAACAAGGACAAAGAACCACTGATGTGGTTGTTGAACAAAGGCTGGGATACTCCGGTCGCGACACTCGAAGCATATGCAGATCGAGTGGCGGCGGATTGCCGGAAGATCGGCAGGTAGAGGCTCAATCCGTCGGCTATAATTCTCTTCTTACTTTATGGAAACAGAAAACTCTTACGTGTTGGTGGCCTCAAAGCCTTGGATTATCCATGAGTTTTATGCGGCCCGAAAACGTCTTCCAGGCAGATGGATTATCCTGCCCGCTCCGACTGATTTGTCGGCGTCCTTCCTGAGCCGGTATGCACCGAGGTACATGTTCTTCGCCCACTGGTCGCAAAAAGTTCCCCGTGAGATAATAGAAACGACCGAATGCGTATGCTTCCACATGACGGATTTGCCCTACGGGAGAGGAGGAAGCCCGCTGCAAAACCTGATTTTGAAGGATAAGAAGACCGAGACGAATCTGTCGGCCTTCCGCATGGAGCAGGAACTCGATGCAGGCCCGATCTACGGGAAAACCTCTTTGTCTCTGGCCGGCAGCGCCCGGGAAATTTTCGGGCGCGCGGCGGTGCGGATGATGGAGATGATAGAAAAAATCGTGCTGACGGAGCCGGAGCCATATCCCCAGGAAGGGAAAGCCACCACTTTTCAAAGGCGCACTCCAAAGGAAAGCGAATTGACCGAAGCTATGAGCCTGAGAGAAATATACGACTACATCAGAGCGCTGGATGCGCCCGACTATCCCCATGCTTTTCTCGACTTTGGCGATAAAATCATCACCTTTACACAAGCCGACTGGTGTAAAGATCGAATCCAGGCCAAAGTAGAGATCAGGAAAAAATCCAAATGATTACAAAATGCAAAAAAGCCCTCGTCGTGGCGGCCCACCCCGACGATGAGGTTCTCGGCTGCGGCGGCACGATGCATCGGCTTTCATCCGCCGGCGTGGAGGTGGACGTTCTGATTCTGACGGACGGCGAGGAATCCCGAATCCCGGAAAAGATCGAAGCCCGCATATACGCCAGAGAAAAACAGGCCGCCAAAGCCGCATCGGCCTTGGGCGCCAACACGCCGCGGTTTTTGAACTTTCGGGATCATCGCCTCGACACCTACCCTCTGTTGCAGGTTATCCAGGCCGTGGAAGACGTGGTCGGGCAGACAAAACCGGACATCGTCCTGACGCATCACAAACACGACTTGAACTGCGACCACAGGATTTGCTATCAGGCCGTGGTAACCGCCTGCCGTCCGCTGCCCGGCTCCACTCTTCAGAGGGTCTATACCTTCGAGATCCTGTCCAGCACGGACTTCGCGTTCAGCAAAGGCAGCGAAGGATTCCAGCCTTCGTCATACGTGGATATAACGCAAAACTTCCCCGCAAAAGTAAAAGCCCTGCACTGCTATGAAAGCGAAATGCGCCCTTCCCCGCACCCCCGTTCGTATGACTTAGTGGAACACCTCGCACGACTGAGGGGCAGCAACGTAGGCATACAATACGCGGAAGCCTTCGCCGCCGTTTGGGAGAAGTGCTGATGCCGCCATACGTGGCGTGGTTCGGAACGCATTGGCGCCGGGACGCCAAGGCGCTGGTGGAGAAGCAATGAACGGAAGATTGCGCCTGGTAACCGATGCCGACCTGGACGATCTGCTGCGGTGGCGCAACCATCCGCGGGTGCGCAAGGCAATGATCAATCAGCACCACATCTCGCGGGCGGAGCATCGCTCCTGGTGGGAAAAAATCCGTACGGACAAAAGCTACCGTTTCTATATCTATCAAGAGCAAAATAAACCCATGGCGGTGGTTGATTATTTTCGCCTTGACGCCACCGACAAGACCGGTTGGTGGGGTTTTTATCTGTGCGACTACTCAAGAGAAAAACCTTCTGAGTATACGTCGCTGTGGAATCGAGTAGAGAAAACCGCCATACGACATGCCTTCGAGGAATTGGGGTTGCGTCTGTTGTTATGTGAAACATTAAGGAGCAACCCGGCCGTTATTTTTCTACACAAAAAATACGGTTTTAGCGAATCCACCACGCCTCCAAGCACGGAGAAAGCTGATCTGGTGGTGATGGAATTGAAAAATCCGCACCCATCACCTGAGGAAAAAACTCCCTCTTCTCCAAAGAGAATTTCGGTGGTGTTTCTGGGTAGTGCCAACTGGGATATAGCCGCGCAGAACCTCGGATCTTATGCTGCAACTTACCCCCCCCCCCCCCCCCCCCCCCCCCACTTTGGAATTGCAAGTTATGCCGATTCCGTTCGGCCAGTACCAGGTTCAGTTGAACGACGAACAGTCTCCATTACATCGGAATAAAATTGATTACTGGATATTTTGCGAGCGTTTCGAGGATTTCTTCGACGCGCATACAGTCTTCGGCGAAGCCCAAATCGGGGCTGCTCGCTCTAAACTGAAACAATACATTACGCTACTTGAACAGGCCCGCAGCTGGGCACGCGGATACTTTCTGGTGCTCGACTTGTGGCCCATGGCGGCGGCTGTAGAAACCTCGGCGGATACCCCCTATAGCGCCCAAAGCAGGTACGCCATAGCATCGGACTGGAATCGGCAGTTGCAAAAAGCGGTGGACGCCATGCCCGATAGCGAATTGGTGGATTTCTCATCAGTCGTATCGCAGATCGGAGCACGCTCTGCTGACCCTGAAAAATACTGGCGCTTGGGAAGAATCGCCTGTAGCGATGAATGCGCCGTTGCATTAAACCGGCGCCTGATCGGCTGGATGCTGGCACTGACCGGCGCGACCAGCCGGCTGCTGATAGTGGATGCGGACAACACACTGTGGGGAGGGCTCGCGGGCGAGAACGGCCCGGGCGGAGTCCAAATCGGTGGAGATTACCCAGGCAATCAGTTCCGTGCCATACAATCCGTGCTAAGAGCGTTACGACGGCAGGGATTTGCTCTCGCTCTGTGCAGCAAGAACGATACCAGAAGCGTGCTCGACGTTTTCACGCAAAGGGCGCAGGACATGCTCCTGAAGAAGAATGATTTCTCCGCTATGAGAATCAACTGGCGCCCGAAGCCGGACAATATCCGCGAAATTGCCGAAGAACTGAACCTCGGCCTGAACTCGGTCTGCTTCATTGACGACGATCCTTATGAGCGGGAGGAAGTTCGCCAGACTTTACCTCAGGTAACCGTGCCGGAAATGCCGCCGGACATATGCCAGTGGGATAGATTTTTGACAACTATGCCAAACCTTTTTGTGGGACGACTTACCGAGGAAGACAGAAACAGGGCGCGCCAATATGAACTTCGCGCCCGCGCGCGCGAGCAAAAAACCCATTTTGCCAATCACGAGGATTTTCTCGTCAGCCTGAACATGGAACTCCATGTTGAACCCTACGGGGAAAGCAATCGGCAGAGAATATTGCAGCTGCTGGCCAAAACCAACCAATTCAACACAACAACCCGACGCTATGGGCAAAAAGATCTGGAGCAGATCGCCGCTGGCGACAACGAGATTCTTGCTTTGCGCCTGAAAGACAAATTTGGCAGCAATGAAATTATCGGGGTCGTCATTATTCTGTACCAGGACAACAACGCAATCATTGATGACCTGCTGCTCTCCTGCAGAGTCATGGGGCGCTCGATAGAAACGGCGGCACTCGCGTGGATCACCAAAAGGATGAACAAGCGCGGCATGCGGCGGCTACAAGCGGCAGTATTGCCGACGGAACGCAACCGCCCGGTACGGGATGTCTTCAGCCGCCACGGCTTTCAGAAAGCAGGAGATAACACGTTCCTGCTGGATATTCGATCCGCGAACATCGCCATACCCGGGTGGTTCGCGGTCAAGGAGGAATAGCAATGTCTTCTTTCTGGCGACAAATCGGTGTGACGCATCTGGATCACGTGGCCGTCGTGACGGCGGATTTTCAGCGGACGCTGGACGATTATCTGCATCTGCCGAACAGCCTTTTGCTGCGAGGGCCTGGTATCAATAATTCGCAGAAAACGCATTATGCCTTCGTGCGCCTGGAAGGAGGCACGGTAATTGAAATTTTGAGCCCACATGGGAAAGAATCCCCCATTGCCAATATAGCGCTCAAGCGACAAGGCGTTTACCATTTTTGTTTTGCGGTGCAGTCTATAGAACGAGCCGTGGATGTTGCCGAGAAGGCCGGGGCCAAGGTGATCATTGAACCCGTTTGCGATGATGCGTTTCACGGCGCCAGGATTGCCTTTCTCGCGCACCCGAACCATGGCCTGTTCGAACTGGTGGAAATCTCTGCTGAAAAAGACACCGCAATCGAAGCGCCCAACGAACAGCAGCGGGGAGAGCGGATTCACAAATCCCATCCTATTCCCGACGACACCCGGCAACGGCTATCCAGCGTTATGCTGAAAGCCTTCCCTGCCCTGCGCCCGGAAGACGTGGAACAGGCGGCCATGAACCAGTTGGAACAATGGGACTCACTCGGCCATATTCAGCTGATAATGGCGGTCGAGCAAGAATTCAGCGTCTCGTTCAGCGCCGACGAACTATTCGAAGCAGAAGACTTTTACGGCATTCTGAGTTTAGTCGAGAAATACAGGGGCGACCCACGATCAAAGAAATCATCAGTTATTCCGCCAACCTGAAGCCGGCAATACTCGATCAAAATCGAGATTACTACCAGGATGACGAAGCCCATTGTGGATATTGGAGACAAAAAGCGCATCAGATATAATTCCTTCTACACATAGTGCTGATTCACAAAGTTCTAGGAGGACACTATTATGAATAGAATCAATCCTAAAAGATTAAAAGAAGCTCGTGCGAGCAAAAAGTGGTCGCGCCAGAAGCTTGCCGATAAATCCAAGGTTTCTTACAGTCGTATAGCGCGGATCGAGACTTCAAAAACGAATGTATCGGTTCAAGAAACTACTGCGAACTATCTTGCCAAGACGCTGAAAGTCAGCGTCCAGGCACTCTCAAGCGATAAACAACCTGTTCGCGGCCAGCGTTCCTCTCCGCCGAAAGTTAAAATTAATCCCAAAAGATTAAAGGAAGCTCGTGCGAGCAAAAAGTGGTCGCGCCAGAAGCTTGCCGATAAATCCAGGGTTTCTTACAGTCGTATAGCGCGGATCGAGACTTCAAAAACGAATGTATCGGTTCAAGAAACTACTGCGAACTATCTTGCCAAGACGCTGAAAGTCAGCGTCCAGGCACTCTCAAGCGATATAGCGCAGATCAAGACTTCAAAGACGGATATGGCGGTTCAAAGAACTACTGCGAACCGTCTTGCTGAGGCGCTGCAAGCCAACAGCCAAGCCCTCTCAAGCGATACAGCACGGATCGGGACTTCAAAAAAGAATGTATCGGTTCAAGAAACTACTGCGAACCATCTTGCCAAGGCGCTGCAAGTCAGCAGTCAAGCCCTCTCAAGCGATATGACGCGGACCAAGACTTCAAAGACATATGTGGTGGTTCAAAAAACTACTGCGAACCATCTTCCAAGGCGCTGCAAATCAGCAGTCAAGCCCTCTCAAGCGATATGACGCGGACCAAGACTTCAAAGACAGATGTGGCGACTCCACCAGATGGCTCAAATCAACGGCAAACTCATGATTTGAGGGGCCGTTCCAGCCCAATCAGTAAAAAAGAAATCATACGTTTTGCAGTCTCTGTGGTATTTCAGGAGTTGATAAAGTTCTTTTGGGAATTATATAACTGAATCTGCAGAATGACTAGAAAAGAATTATGAACCTATCTCAAAATTGCCTGATCAATATCATCATGGCGGCCAGCTGCACAAAACCAAAAAAGTTATGCGCGTAATACTCCCACCGCGTTAACACTCGTCGTTGCCATTGTAGCCATGCAAAAGAGCTCTCCACTATCCAGCGTCTTTCATAGCGGCGCAGCCTCCGACCATCTTGCGTCTTGTGCTTCTTACGATTGCGTTTGTGCGGGGCTATCATCTCTATCCCAGAAGCGCGCAATTCTTCATCCAAACCATCGCTATCATAGGCGCGATCCCCTATCAGGTTCTTCGGCTTCGCTTCTATCATGTAAAAGTCAAAACTCAACTGCACCAAGGTCACTTCGTGATGGTTCGCCGCGTGCGTACTGAGCGACAACGGCAGGCCATGCTTATCCACTATGGCCATGATCCTGACGCCTTTTCCGCGCTTCGTCCTACACACCTCGGTGCCACCCCCTTTGGCCGCGGCAAACATCTCTATGTAACACTCCCTCTCGTCCACGACCCCTTCCTGGCGCAAATCGTTGGCCAAGTCCACCAGCAAATCACGCAAGGTGTTGTCCATACACCAGCGTTGAAAACGACGGTGAACTGTTTTGTAATTCGGATAACATTGCGGCAGCATCTTCCATTGCGCGCCCGTGTTCAGGATCCACAGGACGCCTTCGAGAACCTCCCTTGCCGGCACCGGCTTGCGACCGGCCCGACCGGGTGGGATGTTTTCTTCTGGGAAGTGTTTGCGTATGCGTTCCCATTGCTCATCGCTCAATCGTACCACGCAATAGATCATACACGATAATCAGCAGATATTCGATTTTGAGATAGGTTCACGTTGTATTTAAGGAGGAAGAGATGTCCACGCAATTTACTTGGATCCCTTTTTATGAGGAGCTTGCCACGGCTCTTCTCGAATATCGGAAACGCCAACGTCAGCTGATAAAGTTTCTGGAGGGGTTGGAAGAACAAGGATTGACGATCAGTTCTCTTTCTGACAAAGACGAGCAAGGGAAAAGCAGTCTGCTGACAGAGATCGATCCTTTTACTTTCTACGGTGTTTTTAACCGAGGAACAAAACCAAGAAAAAGCAACCGGATCGCCATTATCGAGGCCGTCAAACGGAAATTCGACGTCCAGGCCAAGACCCCAAACGATTTCTCCGGAATTCCATTGTTACGCTCCGAGAAGAGCTGGTTTTTTACTTTCAAAAGCGACAGAAAGAAAGATGACATTGAAAAACTTTGGCATGTATATGAGTTGGCGTTACACCCAGACCAGAAGCCGATGGACAGCGAAGAATTCGCAAATGCCTTCGACCAGGCCCTCACGGTAAAGCAAGTTTCTTTTAACCTTACGATGGGCTTGTTCTGGATCCGCCCCACAATTTTCTTAAACCTTGACAAAAAAACGCGAGGGTATCTAAAAGCTCAAAGCAAAATACGAAAGTATCTAAAAAATCATGGCATTCCTCTCCACGACCGCAAATCGCCGAATTTCAGCGACTATAAAAAAATACACGATCAAGTACGCGCAGCGTTTCCGAAGTATCAATTCCATGAAATATCCAAAGCTGCATATGATAATAAACTCGAACCAGTTCCTCCCGAACCAGAGCCAAACCCGACGAGCGACGACCCGAACCGCATCCTGTACGGCCCGCCGGGAACTGGCAAGACTTGGCGTACCAAAAGGGAAGCTCTGCACATCCTCGACGACGGCGTGGACCTGGACGACGGGCCTGCCGTCCAAAGACGCTTTGAGGAACTGAAAGAGCAAGGCCGGATAGACTTCGTAACCTTTCATCAAAGCGTCGGTTACGAGGATTTTATCGAAGGCTTGAAGGCGCGAACCGACGACGGGCAGATTTCTTATCGGGTGGAGCCGGGTGTATTCAAGCGAATATGCGAGACCGCGCGCGGCAAGCCGTCGCAGCCTTATGTTCTGATCATAGACGAAATCAACCGCGGCAACATCGCGGCGATTTTTGGCGAGTTGATCACGCTGTTGGAACCATCCAAGCGCACCGGTGCGGAGGACGCGCTGAGCACCACCCTGCCCTATTCCAAAGAATCGTTCAGCGTCCCCGCCAACCTCCATGTCATCGCCACGATGAACACCGCCGACCGCTCGATAGCACTGCTGGACACTGCGTTGCGGCGCCGGTTTCAGTTCGTCGAGATGATGCCCGAACCCGGTCTGCTGCAAGGCGTGACCGTCGAGAGCATTGACGTGGCGCGGCTGCTCGAGATCATCAACCGGCGTATCGAGGCGATCTACGACCGCGACCACCAGATAGGGCATACCTATTTCCTGCCGCTTACGGACGAGCCGACCATCGAAAAACTCGCCGGTATTTTCCGCCGTCAGGTGCTGCCGTTGTTGCAGGAATACTTTTACGACGACTGGGAGAAAATCAATCTGGTGCTCAACGACAACGGGTTTGTCACGGTCGAAAAACCACCCGGGATGCCGGACAGCGACTTCGTCGACCGCGACAAAAAAATCTGGCGCATCGCCGGCGAAGAGACATTCCACGTTGCCGAGGAGTACCGGAAAATCTACGCCGGCAGAGGCGGCGATGCGTAACCACAGAGCAATAACGCTGCGCGAGTTCGAGACCCTCGGCTGTGATGAGGGAGCGGATCAGCGGATCGGCCGCGAGGATTTTGACGAAATTCACAACTTCGTTCTATCTGGATCGAAAAAAGGGCGATACGTTCTGGAGCCGCGCGGCCCATTTCTGAAGGCAAGGAACTTCGTCGGCGTTATCCAAACGCGTCGCGGCACCACAATCGAAATCCTGCCGAAAGTGGACTTATCCGCCAGCGTCGTGTCCGATACCGCCAGAGAAAGGGGGATTTTTCTGAAAATGCTCCGCACCTGGCACGACGGCCCCTGCAGGGACATGGGCGACGCCGACGTGCAGGCGATGAAAAACTTTCCGCTGTTCGAAGGCTTCGTCACAATGTTTCTGAGAGACCTGCTGAAACTGGCGGGCCGCGGCCTCGCCCGCGCCTATGGCGGAATCGAAAACAACCTGTACACGCTGAAAGGGAAACTCGTCCTCACCGAACACTTGCGCCGCAACCTGGCGCACCAGGAACGGTTTTACGTACGCTATCAGAGATTTTCGACGAACCGCCCGGTCAATCGCCTGTTGCAGTCCGCGCTGTCGCTTCTGCGGCACCTCAGCCGGAGCCCCGGCAATCAGGCGTTGATCCGACAGGCCGCTTTTTGCCTCGAGGACGTCCCCGCGTCGAAAAACATCGCCGCCGATCTGATTCGCGCCAGAGTGGATCGCACGATGCCGCTGTACTCCCGCCTGTTTCCGTGGGCAAGGTTGTTCCTGGAAAACGGCGCTCCGACTACCTGCCGCGGCCCAAACCCGGCCGTGGCTTTGCTGTTTCCGATGGAAAAAATCTTCGAGAACTATGTCGCGCACCGCCTGCGCCGGGAACTGACCGATTGGAAAGTCCGCACACAGGAAAGCGTCCTGCACCTAGTGGAGAAAAATTCCGAAGGTGCGCCCGAGTTTCGCCTCCGTCCCGACATCGTGGCCAGAAAACGAGACCGGACGCTGGTGATGGACGTCAAATGGAAGCGCCTGGCCACACGCGACAGGCATTGTGGAATCAGCCAGAGCGATCTGTATCAGCTGTATGCCTACGGGAAAAGATACGCGGCCCGGGAAAAGCGCGCGCCCATGCTCTGCCTGCTGTATCCGTGGAACAGGCAATTCACGGAAGCGCGTTCCCTCTGGTATGAAACCCACCCGCGGCTCGCGCTGGAGATTCTGCCGGTGCATCTGGACGACGACAAAAAAGCCGTGCTGGAAAACCCAACCGCATGGGACGAATGCGGCATGGGGTGAGGGCAATAGCACAATCCCCTCACCCTCACCCGGCCTGCGGCCACCCTCTCCCGGAGGGAGAGGGTTTAATCAGGGCGCGCTTTGCCCAGGACTGTGCCTGTAATGCAGGAGGAACGTCATGTCGCCTTAGCAGCGGCCTCTTCGAGGATGGCGATAAGCCGCTGTAGCTGCGGGTCATATTTGGCCGCCCGGTGCACATCGGCGATTGTGAAGTGCTCACACAGTTGTTTTGCGCTCAAATTTGACTTGTCGTACTTAGACCAGGACTGCTTCAATTTTCTCTCTGTTTCTTGCGGCTGATACTCTTTGCGCTCGTTCCCATAATGCAGTCGCAGTAACAATCCTTCCAAGTTCGGGTCTTGAAAAATGAGTTTCAAACGATGCTTTTTCGCCTTAGCGAGCGCGTCGCGGCCATGTCGTTTATCCTCCCCTATGCGATCTTTGTCCAGCAACACTATTTTTTGGTGGTAATAATTTCTTGATCCGCGTCTCTTCAGATAACGTATAGCCGTCTCGACAACGGCCAGCGTGTCGCCGCCGCCCGCTTGCTTGGGATCCAAATGTAAGCGCATACCATCCTTATTGAAGCAACGTTCCAAAAAACGGGCGAAAGCCTGGTCGCTTTTGCCTTCTACCCAGACGAAAACGACCGTTCGAGGTGCACGGCGTGGCATCTATACTTCTTAACCGATCTTCGGAATGCCGCCGAGCACGCCGACACGGTACTTGGGATACAAAGAAACATCCCGGCGCAAGCCGCGCACGTCCTGGGCACGAGTGGCGCTGTCTTTCCCCTTCTCGACGATAAAAAGCTCCTCTTTCTCCAGGTCGTCGAGCAAACCTACGTTGTGCGACGTGACGATAATCTGCGCATTATTGGGATTGGTCTCTTGCGCTCGGAACCCTTGCAAAATATCGCCGAAGAGATCTATATGGAGGTCGCCGTCCACCTCATCAAGAACGGCAGGCAGGCCTCTATCCAACGCATGATAAATCTTGGGCAACAAATGAAAGTAGCGTTTTGTTCCACGGGACTCGAAGGGCAGAGGAATATCCGGATCAAGTCCATGATGCTTGAAAAAAACCTGCTTAGGGCCACCTTTCATGATGTCTCTGATATAAAAGTCATGAATCGCCAAATCGCTACGCTGAATCGTTTGTTTAATCCACTCTTCTAATTCCGGGTGTTGCTCAATCATACTCACTACTTCCTGGGTCGGGTATTCCCACCCCTGGTCGTGCCCAGGCAGGATGTTGGACACAAGCAGAAATTCAGCGACTTCCCTGTTAATTCTCGTGGCCAGAGACACGTTAAGAAACGCCAACATCGCGATTACCGAAACACCCGGGTGAACCGCCTTCAGACGGTCGTCCGTAGGCTTGATTTCGAACTCATCGGAAACGTAAATGGACTTGCCATGTCCGCCACGTTCAAACAAACGGCGCTTGCGTCCCTTTGGAAAATGAGACAATGCCTCATAGCAAATCGCATTAACAGGGGGACTGCCCCGAGCGTCACGCCTTATCGAAATTTCGTAGCGGAACAACTCACGGTGATCCGTATCCTCCTCCAGCAAGGCAGCCTCAAAATCCACGCAAAACATCGTGGGCTTGTGCAGAGAATCTCCGGCTGAAAAGGGAAGAATGGTGGCAAGCAGTCTTCCGTCAGTTGCAACAATAATCTGGGCAACCGTATTCAAAGCGCGAAGCAATGTCGTCTTGCCGGACCCATTCGGCCCCATAAGCACGGCGACGGCGGGCAACCGAATATCCGGCTTTGCCTCGCTTCGCCTGAAGCGAGGCAAATCGGGGGCGGTGCCCGGAATCCGCAAATCCAGAACCACCTCCTCATTAATTGAGTAGTAGTTGGATACAGAAAATCTATGAATCATAACTGCTTTATAACATTTTTCCGTCGAAAACACAAAATAATTATAACTAAACACTTAATTTGGAACCTTCTTTGAGAAAATGGCCTGATACAATGGGATTTTTCTCAATGGCTGTGGCCTTAATTCAGGCAGAAGATCAACCCCATACACATTTGATGAGCCTTTGTATATAATCCAGATTCCATGGCAGTTCGGCAAAACATTCGCGGGTTGGAGACCGATTCCAAACAGCTTGCCAAATATCGGTCGGCATTCAACAATTTTGTGCGACGCCACGATGATCCAGATCCACGTGTGCTACGCCACGATGATCTGAGCTATACGTGGTTTGCCTCCATCCATGGCTTGCCTCTGCCAGAGTGGTGTGAACATAGCAGAGACCATCTTGGTGAGACAGCGCTACTCTTTCTGCCGTGGCACAGAGCTTACCTGTACTACTACGAGTTGGCTATGCAAGGACGCTTAGGGCCGCGCCTGTCCATTGTCAAACCACCTGCTGAGGATGATCCTGGGTTGCCGTGGTGGGATTGGACATCCGACGAATCGCATCAGCACGGTATTCCGGAATCCTATGCACAACAGAGTATTGGCGGCAAACCCAACCCCTTGGCGAGCGCCCGTATCCCGTCCCCCGACTCCACAATCAGCTTTGGCGTTTGGTCTGAACCATTGCTGAGAGATGTCCGCAGCAGAAGCCCCAGTACTGTTTCTCCTCAAAATCCGCCATACACGGTTCGTAATCCGGGAAACAACGATGATCTACCAAAGTGGAGTGGTTCAACCGACGATCCCATCGAATCCATTCTCTCCGCGACGACGTTTGAGGATTTCTCATTACGCCTCGAAAATGGGCCGCATAGCGCCGTTCATCTATGGGTTGGTGGCAGCATGTCGGTGGTGGCAACCGCCGCCTTTGATCCGATTTTCTGGTCTCATCACTCTATGATAGACCGCCTCTGGTATCTGTGGCAGAACAGTGGGCATGGCCAGAATCCTCCGGACCACATGTTGGACACGGTATTATCGCCGTTTCCAATGACGGTTGCCCAAACACTCGATATTGGTAGACTCGGATATGAGTATGCCATTCAAGTCATCCAGTAAGGGAGGGTCATATGGAGCCACAAAAAAAGATAGGCGTGAATAGCGGGGTTCGCCACGTGGATCTGAACTTCAAGTCGCCAGAAAGTGGGGAGATGAGGTTTTCTCGTGCTGATTTGATCTTCATGGGAGTTGACCATAGTACGCTTTCCTATGAGGTGAGGATTTACTTGAATAACAAGCAAGCGAACCGCGATACAAAATGCACTGCCGACGCCGGCTACGCAGGAAAATTCACGGTGTTTGGTCACGGTGGCTGCTTCGGCGGAGACGGCCATTGCGATGTGCCCCGGCCCATGCCTGGCGCGCCGCTGGTGACTCAGCACCCGCTGACCCGCCAGCGCATAGTAGTGCCCATCACCCAATCGCTGAAGCACGTTTGCGATAAAGGCCCGTTGCAGTCGGTCACGCTTGTGCCGATTCTAAGGGAGTCTGAATGTGATCAAAAAGGACAAACGCCCTTCGACTTTGAAAATGTAAGCTTACGAACGTACCGATAGTTCGGGATTCATTTTTAGAGAGAAGGTCAGGCCATAAGAAATACCAAGAAGTGTCTATGAGGGTTGCGGGGATTCAATACGAAACTGTATGAGTGTTCTTATGCGTATATATACCGAGCCTATGGAGTAGTTTGAATCTCCGACCTCCGGCTGATTTGTCTGTCGCCTCTTTATCTCTCTGACTATCGGTTCCATCTCCTCAACCAACTTTTTCGTTTTCGGGCTGCGCAACAATTTGTCTGCGTCAGTGTACCAGCCACCCTTGGGAGTGATGTGCATGACTGGTTCGTCGGAGTCACCACCCCTGAACCAGGACAGCATTTTCCGTATGTCAATTTGAAGCATGATCTCCTCCTGAAAAAGCGTAAGAGGTTCGTATAAAATCCTCTGATGTGGTAACCGACATGCTTTGTTTGCACATCGGCTACTCTTTTTTGCTTAAAACCGTTTCCAGTATCTTTCCGGCTTTATACAGCACAAAGCCGATGCTCTACAACAATCGGGAATCGAACTCGAACGGAAGACGTTTCGACTTTAACACCAGCGAGTCAAATCTATCGTGTTTCGGGTTCAACAGGTAATTCCATTCTCTCGGCACAACTGTGCTCGGCACGGCAAGCGCAAGACTCTCGTTGCTGTCGAGCCAAGCGTCGCCGATCTCTGCCGTTTCTGGCGGGGGCGGTTCGGCACGCCAGTTGTCCGGGAGTTTATCGAGGTGCAAAACGTCTTCTTCGGACAGTTGCAGTTCAAACAAACGACAGCGGCTTGAAACCAGCGGCCGTTCGGCATGAACCAGCACTTCCAAAACAGCCAGCGATTCCGACCCGGCCGTATAGACGCACCTCTTTCCCTTGCTGTTCCAGCGGCCGCCGAGCAGTCGCGCTCCTTCCCCATCGAGCACTTTGTTCGGCCGTTTCTTCGTGACGATACGATAAATTGTTAGAGACACTCACGTAAAAACTCCGTGTTCCAGGCGCCCGATCAAGTCCATCACCGCCTCGGTCTCGGCGGACGTGGCCAGCATGTCAATGGGTTTGCGGTTTCCAAGTCCGCGAACGGGTTTTCTCAGCCACGTCTTTGCCGTTTCCATGTCGCCTTCATATAGATCGGTGGCCGCCTTCAATATTTTTGCAAGCCGGTACAGGCGGTCGCTTTCGTCGCGGTTGAATTTCCCCGCCCTGGCCCTGCGTTGCAATGTCGCCGGTGCAATCACCGCCGCCTCGGCCAGTTCTTTTTTGCTCAACCCTGAAAGAGCGGCAAGATTGTTGTACACCTTATAAGAAAAGCCGCCATGCAACTCATCGTGCAACTCTTTTCCGCGGGCAGGCATTCCGACGACGGCCCAGAAATCTTTCTGCCGTCGCGCGCGCGGACAATACCGTCTTCCCGGTCGAACGGACATTGGTGTCTCCTTTATAGCCATGGTCATCGCTTAATACAATGAAATTGTACCATAATCTATGACCATGAACCCCGTTGCGAAAATGTCCAGCAACGCATGAATGCGCGCGCAAGGCTGGGGGCCGTAGTGCATGCCCGCGTTGGCAACCATCGCTTTCGAACGTAGTGCCTCATGTCCACTGTGCCTTCGACCGCCAGTGTTACGGCACGCCTCCCACCGCCGGCCATCAATACGTCAGAAACCGAAATCGTGAGCGCCTTTGGGGGCGGCCTTGGGCAAAAGAGCATCGCCGATGGACAGTCCGCCTTCCTCGACCATTGCCCGAACCTCCTTATCGCTTCCGCCGACTTTGACTTTGGTACCCTGATCGTCGGGGAGCAGAACGTGCACCTCGTCGAGGCCGATACCCTCGTCTGCGAGCATGGCCGAAGAGTGCGTGGTAATCAGGACCTGGCGGCCTGATTTCACGTGCATCCGCGCCATCATGCCGGGCAGGCGACGCACCAGGGAGTCGTGGAGGCTGAGCTCCGGCTCCTCCAGCAGCAACGGCCCGCCGCCTTCCGCCAGAGACCAGAGCAGCCCGATGAGGCGCAAAACGCCATCCGAGAACGCAGGTTCGTATTGTTTGGCGTCGCGGTGCCGCCAGTGGTTGAAACGGGCTTCCAAATGTGGGCGCCCACGATCATCCCGATGCAGCTGCAAGCTTTCAAATTGGGGAATTGCGATTTTTAATGCCCCGTTGATCTTGCTCAAGCGTGCGTCGCGCGTCTTTTCCGGGGTGGCAGCCACTGTTTCCAAAAAGTCGCCGCCGTATGGATCGTCGCGCCTGCCGACGGATCGCTCGGGGTCGCGCACCAGGTGCGGGACGACGTGGAGGTAACGGATAGATTGCAGAAACTCGCTCAGCCCGCGAAATTCACGATTCGCGGAAATCTGCTCGAGGTGCGTCTGCTTACGTCGAGCAGGATCTTTCTTATCCTCCTCATCAGGCCGCTTAAGAACGACTGCGCCGTTGTGGCGGGCTTCCTCCTCGTCGACTCTTGGGAAGTGTTCCTTTGAACGATTGCGAAAGCGAAGCCGATAACTCCACGTATCCGGCGCATCGTCGTTCCCCACCTCGACGGCAAGCTCAATGCCGGCAGGGTTGGTCGCCTGCAACGTGCGTATCTGCGCCACGCCGCCGCGCGCCGCGACCGCTTTATCCAGACCATCCGCGGCGACGTCCCGTAGAAACCGGAAAGCGTCTAAGATGTTGGATTTGCCCGATGCATTCGGCCCGATTAGGAACACCCGCCGGCGCAAGTCCATGTCGACGGGGCCCTTGAAATTGCGCCAGCCGCGCATTTGCAGGGATGTAAAGAACAGCCGCTTTGCAGGCACGTCGTTACAAGCCCCTACACAAGTCTCTTACCACTGCAACCGTTTTACCGCTGCAACCGCCTCAGCAATTCCTTGGGTTCGACGTAGCCTCGTATCAGCGTGCCGTCGGCCAGGATGATGGCGGGGGTGCCGCGCACCTTGAACGATTCCATCAGCCGCAGGTTGCTCTCTATCGGCGTCTCGCAGGTTTTCTCCGGCACCGCGCGCCCCTGTTTGGCCGCGGTCAGCGCGGCGTTGCGGTCGCGGGCGCACCAGACGCTGACGGCGTCCTTGCGCGCCTTGTCGCCCAACAGCGGCGTCAGCAGGTAATGCACGGTGATGCCCAGGTCGCCCAACTCGCGCCGGTGGTTGTGAAAACGCCGGCAGTAACCGCAGGTGACGTCGGTCAGCACCGTTACTTCATAGCGCTGGTTGGACGCCGGAAACGTGATCATGCGGCTGCCGAGCGACGCCAGCCGTTCTTTGCGGATCTCGGCGGCGCTAGCCTCGGTCAGGTCTTTGCCGTTTTCGAGATCATAGAGACTGCCCTGCATCAGGTATCTGCCGTCCTCGCTCGCGTAGAAAACTTCGGTGCCGTGGATGACGCGGTAGATCCCCGGCAGCGGCGTCCGCGCGATGGAAAGTCCGCCGGCGTCGGGCAGCGCCCGCTTCAGCCTTTCGCGTATCTCCTTCTCGCCGGCGGCGGCGGGCGGCGCGAGCAGCGATCCGCCGTCGCCCTGCTGTAAGACAAGAGCAACGAGAACAATGGAAGCGATGAGAATTTTTTTGTGCATGATTTCAACTCATTTCAACTCATTTCAATCCCGGAGGCCTCAGCCCCTCGGATGGTGCGCGCGGTGCAGCTCCTGCAAGCGCCGGTTCGCCACGTGCGTATAGATTTGCGTCGTCGAAAGATCGCCGTGGCCGAGCAACATCTGCACGACGCGCAGATCGGCGCCGTGGTCGAGCAGGTGGGTTGCGAAGGCGTGGCGAAGCGTATGCGGCGACAACTGTTTGCGGATACCGGCCTTGCGCGCCAGCCCCTTCAGCGCGTGCCAGAAGGTCTGCCGCGTCATGCCGCGCCCGCGCTTCGAGAGGAACACCTGTTCGCAGTCGCCCCGCCCCGCCAACAGCGCCGGGCGCGCGTCGGCGAAGTAGCGTTGCAGCCATTCGCACGCCTGCTCGCCCACCGGCACCAGCCTCTCCTTGCGACCCTTGCCGGTGATCCGGACGTAGCCCTCGTCCAAAAACAACTGCGAGAACGTAAGGCCGACCAGTTCGGACACGCGCAGGCCGCCGGCGTAGAGCAGTTCGAGCATCGCCTTGTCGCGCATCCCCTGCGCGGTGGCGACGTCCGGCGCCTCGAGCAGCCGCTCGACCTCGCCCTCGCGCAACACCGAAGGCAGCTTGCGACCGAGTTTCGGCGACGCAATGCACGCGCACGGATTGGCGGCGACGTGTTTCTCGCGCACCATCCACGCGCAGAACCCGCGCAGCGACGACAGCCAACGCGCGTTGGAACCGGCAGCGTAGCCGCGCTCGACCCGGGCCGCGAGATACTCCCTGACGTCGCCCGTGCCGACGCCGGCCAGGCCCGCGCCGCGCGCGTGCAGCCACGCGCCAAAAGCGGTCACATCGCGGCGGTAGGCCGCCAGCGTGTTGCGCGACAACCCGCGCTGCGAGAACATGCCGTGGACAAAGCTCTCGATTAAACTACGGTCCTGCTGCGACAACGTCGCGGCGGCGACGCGCGAACCCGGCAAAAACGCGGACGGTGCGGACGAAGACACTTTGCTCATGCGCGGAATTATGCCACAGGAGTACGAGCGAGGCCCCGGCTTGGCGCGCCGCCTCGCGGCGATTGCGTACGACACGATACTCGTCACAGCGGCGCTGTTGCTGGCGTCGCTGCCGTGGGCGGTCGCCGGCGTCACGCCGCGCCACGCGCTCTACCCGCTCCACGTCGCATACGTTTACGCGCTGGCGGTGTTCTATTTCGCGTGGTTCTGGACGCACGGCGGGCAGACGCCCGGCATGAAGATATGGCGTATATGCGTCGTCGGCGACGACGGCGAAGCCATCGGCTGGCGGACGGCGCTGGTGCGTTCGGCGGCGGCGGTACTGTCGTGGGCGCCCCTGGCCGGCGGCTTCCTCTGGGCGATTTTCGACGACCGGCGGCTTACCTGGCACGACCGTCTGTCGAGAAGCCGCATAGTCAGAATCGGGCGCGCCAGCAGCGTCGCGGCCGCCGCCTCAGGCGAAGCGCGAGCGCCTGATCCACCAGACGCCGATCGCGGCGAACAGCAGGATGGGCAGAAACGCGCCTGACACGGGCGGGAGGCGATAGATGATGGCCGCGTCACCGATGACGCGGCTGCCGATCATATAGACCAGGCCGACTACTATCGCAAAGAACAGGCGCTTGCCGGCGGCGGCGCTGCGCGTCGAAAAGAACAACCACGGCATCGCCAGCAGCAGCATCACGAGCGTCGCCAGGGCCGCGCTGAAACGGGTCCACAAGGCCAGTTCCTGGGCCCCGCTCGGCAGGTCGCTCGCGCGCAAAAACTCTATGTAGTCCGCCAGTTGCAAAACGTTCATCCGCGACAACTCCGAGCGGCGCACAGGCGCTGCGCCGACGCCCCCGGCACCCTCGGGCAGCGCGCGCGGCAGCACAAAGTGTTCGTGGCGCTCGATCTCGACGTGCCCGTCGTGCAGTTCGCTCACGGTCGCGCCGGCGAGCCGCCACTCGCGCCCGCGCGCGACGGCGCGTCGCGCCTCGACGATGCGCGCAAGATGATACTCGTCGTTCAGTTGATACATCGTAACGCCGGCGAACGAGTCGTCGCCAAGCGCCTCTTCCATGTATATGAAATGCGCGCCGTCGCGCAGCCACCCGTCGCCGCCCGCGATCCGATCCGACGCGCGCCCATCCTTGATGGCGTGCGCCTTGGCCGCCGCGGCCGGCACCGCGAGCTCGCCCAGCGCAAAAGTCGCCGCCATCAGCACGGCGCCGGTCATCAGCACCGACGCGGTGATGCGCGCGCGCGAATAGCGCAGCGCGCGAAACGCGACCAACTCCGATTGCGCCGCCAGATTGCCGAGACTGACGACGCCGCCGATCAGCACCGCCACCGGCAGCAGCTCGTAGATACTTGCGACCAACGTCAGTCCGGTGTGACACAGCGCGTCGCCCAAGGTGTAGCCGTGGCCTACGTCGGCGACCTCGTCCACCAACTTGATCACGCCGTCTATCGCGACCAGCGCGAGCAACGCCAGCGCCGCGCCGGCTATCAGGGCGCGCCCCAGATAGAGATCCACCAGCTTCACGCCGTGCTCCCGCCCGGTGACGGGCGCGACGCGCGCGCGAACCACGGACGCCGGCGCCGCCAAAGCAGCAGCGCGAGCGCCAACACCGCCAAGTGCGCCGGCCACACGCCGGGCAGCGGCGGCGCGCGCCCGGCCGCAATCATGCCGGTCAGCAGCGTCAACACGTTCGCATAGATCAGAAACAGGACGATGGCCGCGGCCAGTTGCAGATGACCGCGGCGCGGCGCGACGCGGCTCAGCGGTTCGGCCAGCAGCAGCAACAGCAGCAGCGAAAGCGGCACCGACAAACGCCATTGCAACTCGGCCCGGTGCTCGGGCAACGGCGACGCCCACAGCGCCGCAAAACCGAGCATGTCTGGATCGTCGGCGTCCCACTCGGTGACGCGCCGAGGCAGCAACACCGAATGCTTGCGGTACGACGACACCACAAACTCGCCGCGCCCGGGCGCGCCCTCGTAAAAACGCCCGTCCTGCAACTCGAGCCAGCGACGCCCGTCGGCGGACTCGCGCTGCGCGCCGGTGGCCGCGGTCTCTATCGTCCAATGGCCGTCGCGGCGCACCGCGACGAACACGCCCGCGACCGAATCTTCGGCGCGCCGGGCAACGAACAGCACACCGTCGTCGGTCTCGATAAAACGCCCACTCTCGACCGCGCCCACGTCCATGCGCTGCTTGCCGGACTCCTTGATGAACTCGAACTGCTGGCGCGCCTGCGGCAGTACGTTCATCAGGAGGTAGAGCAGCAACAGCGCGAGCGGCACGCCGACGCGCATCAACGTCGCAAGGATGCGCCAGTGGCTTACGCGTATCGAGAACGCGGCGTAGATCTCATTGTCGCGGTAGTAGCGTCCGAGCACCAGCAACGCCGCGATCATCGCTCCGAACGGCAGCATCTGCACGATCCAATCGAGGCAGCCCAACCCCAACAGCGGCAGCACGACGTCCGCCGGATAGCTGCCCGCGGCGACCTTGTCGAACAGCGTAATCAGCAATCGTCCGGCCGTGATCAGCGTCAACACCGAAGTAACCGCGACCAGGTTCGCCACCAGGTCGCGGAAAAAATAGCGCTCAAAAATCGTCATGGCGGCGCGGCCCTTCGCCCCCTTTCGGGACATATCGGGGTAGAATAGTCTTTGCTTTTGAACCTTTCCAACCCAACGCAGGAAACCTGAACTATGGAGATTACAGCCACTACAACAGATCCGGGGAAACTGTCGGCCGCGTGCAGCATTATACCCCTGTTCACACGGCGCCGTTCGCGCGCGTTCGACGCCATAGACGAGGCCACCGGCGGCTTTCTGGCCAAGGCCGCGCACAATGCCGGGTTCAGCGCGGACTTCAACAAGACCATAGTGCTGCACACGCGCCACCCGCGCCGCAAGACGATCATCCTCGTCGGCCTCGGCAAACACGGCGAATGGCGCGAGCAGCGCTTCCACCGCGTCGCGCGCACCGTGGCGCGCGCCGCGGTCGCGCTGAAGCCGGCGTCCGTAGTCTATTGCTTCACCGACGTCGCGCTCAAGGACGACTACTGGAGCACGCGCCAGCTGGCGGACGCGCTGCACCACGCCTGCTACCGCTACCACGCGACGCGCGGCGCCATCAAGGGCAGGAAAAAGAGCGCCGCACCGGGCATCGAAAAGTGCACGTTCCACGTCGGCGACGCCAAACGTGCGCATGCCGCGATCGAAGACGCCGCGGCCATCGCGCGCGGCGTCGACCTCGCGCGCGAATTGGCCGACCTGCCGCCCAACAAATGCACGCCGGGCTACATGTCCCTGCGCGCGCGCGAAGCGGCGAGCGCCTCCACCCGACTCAGGGTGCGCGTGGTCGGCGAAAGCAGCATGGAGCGCCTCGGCATGGGCGCGTTCCTCGCGGTCGGCCACGGCAGCCGCCATCCGTCGAAGATGATCTGCATCGAGTATCGCGGCGACGCGCGGCGGCGCCCGATCGCGCTCGTCGGCAAGGGCATCACGTTCGACACCGGCGGCATTTCGATAAAGCCCAGCCCGGCGATGGACGAGATGAAGTTCGACATGAGCGGCGCCGCGGCCGTGCTCGGCACGCTCGTGGCCTGTGCGCGACTGCGCCTGAAACTGAACGTCGTCGGCGTGCTCGCGTGCGCCGAGAACATGCCCGGCGGCCAGGCGTGCAGACCCGGCGACGTGGTCAAGACGATGTCGAAACAGACGGTCGAGATTTTGAACACCGACGCCGAAGGGCGCCTGGTGTTGTGCGACGCGCTGACCTACGTCGGGCAGCGCTACAAGCCGGAGTGCATCGTGGACACGGCGACCCTGACCGGCGCCTGCGTCGTCGCGCTCGGCAACGAGGCGAGCGGCCTGATGGCGAACGATCAGGCGCTCGCCGACGAGCTGGTCGAAGCCGGCGAGACCAGCGGCGACCGCACGTGGCAACTGCCGATGTGGGACGAATACCAGGCGCAACTCGACAGCAACTTCGCCGATATGGCCAACATCGGCGGGCGCTGGGCCGGCACGATCACGGCCGCGTGCTTTCTGTCGCGCTTCGCAAAAGGGCAACGGTGGGCGCACCTGGACGTCGCCGGCGTCGCCTGGTACACCGGCAAGAGCAAAGGCTCGACCGGCAGGCCGGTACCGTTGTTGACCGAGTTTTTGCTGAAACGAGAGCGCGCGACACAACTTGCGGGGTAACTTGCGGGGTAACTTGCGGGTCGCTTACAGGCTGGCACGGCGCCGCGGTGCTGTGCCTCGGCTTTGTCTGCGAAAAATACTATAAAAGCGTCTAAAATATTCTAAAATCGTGGAAAAGAGGTATTCCCCGGCGGAGATAGAACAGCGCTGGTACGAGGAGTGGGAGACGCGCGGTCTGTTCGCCCCGAGCGGTCGTGGCAAGCCTTACTGCATCATGATACCGCCGCCGAACGTGACCGGCACGCTGCACATGGGGCACGCCTTTCAGATTACGCTGATGGACTGCCTGATCCGCCACCGGCGCATGTCGGGCGACAACGTGCTGTGGCAGGTCGGCACCGACCACGCCGGCATCGCCACGCAGATGGTCGTCGAAAGACGCCTCGAGGCCGAAAATCTATCGCGGATCGAACTGGGGCGCGACGCCTTCGTCGCCAAAGTCTGGGAATGGAAGCGTCGCTCCGGGGGCACGATCACGCGCCAGTTGCGGCGTCTCGGCGCGTCGCTGGACTGGAGCCGCGAGCGCTTCACGATGGACGAGGACATGTCGCGCGCGGTGCGCCGGGCGTTCGTTACGCTCTACGACGAGGGCCTGATCTATCGCGGCAAGCGGCTGGTCAACTGGGATCCGGTGCTGAAGACCGCGGTCTCCGATCTGGAGGTCGTGGCCGAAGAGGAGGACGGACACCTGTGGCACGTCCGCTACCCGTTCGCCGACGGCCACGGCCACGTCGTCGTCGCGACGACGCGCCCGGAGACGATGCTGGGCGACACCGCGGTCGCGGTGCATCCCGAGGACGAGCGCTACCGCGGCATGGTCGGACGCGCGTTGTCGCTGCCGCTGTGCGCGCGCGA
This sequence comes from Candidatus Oxydemutator sp., assembly GCA_965203445.1. Classification (GTDB taxonomy): domain Bacteria; phylum Pseudomonadota; class Gammaproteobacteria; order Poriferisulfidales; family Oxydemutatoraceae; genus Oxydemutator. The sequence goes on along the minus strand of OZ241883.1, from coordinate 1,804,046 downwards.
GATCCCGCTGATTGCCGACGATTACGTGGACCCGGAGTTCGGTTCCGGCTGCGTCAAGATCACGCCGGCGCACGACTTCAACGACTACGAGGTCGGCCTGCGCCACAAGCTTGCGATGATCAACCTGTTGCGCGAGGACGCGACCTTGGGCGAGGCCGCGCCCGCCGCCTACCGCGGACTCGACCGCTTCGAGGCGCGCCGCCGCGTGCTCGAAGATCTGCGCGCGGCGGGCCTGCTCGAGCGCGAGGACGCGCACCGGCACGCGGTGCCGCGCGGCGACCGCAGCGGCGCGGTAATCGAACCGTATCTGACCGACCAGTGGTTCGTCCGCGTCGAACCGCTGGCGGCGCCGGCGCGCGACGCGGTGCGCGCCGGACGCATCCGCTTCGTGCCGAAACGCTGGGAGAAGACCTGGTTTGAATGGATGAACGAGGTTCAGGACTGGTGCATCAGCCGGCAACTGTGGTGGGGACACCGCATCCCGGCCTGGTACGACGGGGACGGCAACGTGTACGTCGCCGACTCCGAACGGGCCGCGCGCGAGCGCCACCGGCTCGCCGACGACGTCGCGCTTACGCGCGATACAGACGTGCTCGACACGTGGTTCTCGTCGGCGCTGTGGCCGTTCTCGACGTTGGGCTGGCCGGAACGCACCGCCGAGATGCGCACCTTCTATCCGACCAGCGTGCTCGTGACCGGCTTCGACATCCTCTTCTTCTGGATCGCGCGGATGATCATGGCGGGTTTGAAGTTCACCGGCGAGGTGCCGTTTTGCGAGGTCTACGTGCACGGCCTGGTGCGCGACGCCGACGGACGCAAAATGTCGAAATCGAAAGGCAACGTCCTCGATCCGATAGATCTGATAGACGGCATCGGCGTCGAGGCGCTCGTCGCCAAGCGCGGCGCCGACCTGATGCAGCCCGACATGGCGAAGGACATCGAGCGCCAGACGCGCCGCGACTTTCCCGACGGCATCCAGGCCTACGGCGCCGACGCGCTGCGTTTCACGTTCGCCGCGCTGGCCTCGACCGGGCGCGACGTCAAGTTCGACGTGCACCGGATCGAGGGCTACCGCAACTTCTGCAACAAACTGTGGAACGCGGCGCGTTTTGTATTGATGCTCGGCCCGCGGCCGGCGCACCCGGCCTCGGAGCGGGACGATCACGGCACGCTGGCCGACCGCTGGATTCGCTCGCGCCTGCACGCGACGCTCGCCGAAACCGCGCAGCGGTTCGCGGAATATCGTTTCGACCTGATCGCCGCCGTGATGCACCAGTTTATCTGGCACGACTTCTGCGATTGGTACTTGGAGATCACGAAAATCATCCAGACCGACAACCGGGACGAGGAGGAAAACCGCCGCGCCAATCTGCGCTGCGTCATCGAGACGCTCGAAACCGGCCTGCGCATGCTGCACCCGATCATCCCGTTCATCACCGAGGAGATCTGGGGCCAGATCAAGCCGCTCGCGAGCCTCGCCGAAGACGGCATCCAAAATCGCCCCTACCCGCGCCCCGAAGAAGTCGCGCGCGACGCCGAAGCCGAACGGCGGATGGCGCGCCTGCAAACGTTTGTTACCGCGATCCGCCAACTGCGCTCGGAGATGAACGTCGCGCCGCGCATCGGCGTGCCGGTGCTGCTGCAAAACTGGGACGGGCAAGACCGCGCGTTGTTCGACGATTGCGGCGACTGGATCGCGGCGCTTGCAAAGATCGAGTCCGTCGCGTGGCTGGCGCCCGACGCCGGAACTCCGCCGGCCGCAATCGCGCTCGCCGGCGAGGCCAAAATACTGATTCCCATCGAAGGTCTGGTCAACGTCGAGGCGGAAACCGTGCGCCTGCGAAAAGAGATTACGAAGGTCGAACAAACCCTGCAACACGCGCGCACGCGGCTGGCCGACCGCAACTTCCTCGACAAGGCGCCGCCCGAGGTCGTAAGAAAACAGCACGTGCAGGCCGAGGCCCTGCAAGGGCAACTCGACAAATACCACAAGCAACTGGCGACGTTCGATGCGCTGGGCTGAGTTCATCGGCGACGAGACGCTGCCCAAAATCGGCGGCGCCGAAGACGCGGCGGGCGACGCGCCCGTCGTCTGCCCACTCGATCACCTGGGCCTGCTGAAGGTCGGCGGCGAAGACGCCGAGGACTTCCTGCACAACCAGGCCAGCAACGACCTGCGCGCGATGGCGGAAAATGAAAGCAGACTGGCGGCGCTGTGCAACCCGAAGGGGCGCATGTACTGCCTCTTCTCAGCCTTTCGCAAAAGTGGCGCCTGGTATCTACAGATGCCGCGCGAGCGCGTAGCACCGGTCATGAAGCGCCTTTCGATGTTCGTGCTGCGGGCCAAGGTCGAGCTCGAAGACGCAAGCGAGCGGCTTCCGGCCTTCGGCGTCGTCGGGGTGGATGCGTCGGGCGACGACGTCTTCGCGAGCGCCGCGGCCCGCGTGCCAGCCACGGGCGGCGGGCGGTTTGTGGTGTTCGCGCCCGACGAAACCCTGATCCGGCTGTGGCGGGACGCGACCGCGCGAGGATACCGGGCGACGAACCGCGATTATTGGCGCCTTTGCGACGTTCGCTCGGGCGTCCCGCACGTCTGTGACGCGACCAGCGAGCAGTTTGTGCCGCAGATGGCGAACGTGGACCTGTTGGGGGGCGTCAGTTTCAGCAAGGGCTGTTATCCGGGACAGGAGATCGTCGCCCGCACCCACTACCTCGGCAAACTGAAGCGTCGGATGTATCTGTTTGCAAGCGAGGCGCGCGAACTCGATCCGGGCGATGCGGTCTTCAGCGAGAAACAAACCGAACCTTGCGGCCGGATCGTGAACTTCTGCGCGGTGCCGGGCGGCGTCTCCCCCGGCCTCGCGGTGCTGAGAATCGCCGCCACAGGCGATCCATTGCATGCCGGCGCGCCGGACGGCCCGCCGTTGACCATCGCGCCGCAACCCTACGAAGTCGGCGAACACAGTCACAACCCGGAGGCGGTATCGTGAGGGCGCTGACGCTGCTGTTCGCCGCGATCCTGCTGTTGGCCCTGGCCGGCTACGCGCTGAAGGATCGCGTGCGCTGGCTTGCGACGGCGCTGATCATCGTTTCCGCCATTTTGGCCGTGGTGCTGCTGCTCGCGGTCGCCAAGGTGTTGTGACGGACGCGGAGGCCGGACGAAATCGCCGATGGAAGCGCGCAAAATAAAAATCGCCTTCACCGATTTCTGGCCCGGGGCGCTGGAGGACAACTGGTTCTACCGGTTGCTGTCGAAAGAATACCGGCTGGAAATATCCGACGACCCGGATTTTCTGCTGTACTCCACGTTCGGCAGGAAATACAGGCGCTATGAATGCATCCGCATCTACTATACCGGCGAAAACATCTTTCTCGGCGCCGACAGCAGCCCGAATTTCTTCGAGTGCGACTACGCCTTCGGTTGCGACCTTCCGATCACCGACAGGAATTACCGCCTGCCGCTGTACCGCCTCTACCACAACTACCCGGATCTCAAGAAACCAAAGAACGTCGCCGAAATCATCGCGCGGAAAAGCAAATTCTGCTGCTTTCTGTACTCGCGGCCGACGGACGAAAGAGCGGCTTTCCTGCGCCGGCTGCTGGCGTACAAGATGGTGGATTCCGGAGGCGCGTTTCTCAATAATATCGGCCGCCTGGTGGCGCGCGACCAGACGCTGGATTTTATGCGCCGCTACAAGTTCGCCATCGTCTTCGAGAACTCCTCCCATCCCGGCTACGTCACCGAAAAAATCACCAACGCGATGATCGCGGGCGCCATCCCGATATACTGGGGCGCTCCCGACGTGGCCCGCGACTTCAACCCGAAGTCCTTCATCAACTGCCACGACTACCGCGACTTCGGCGAAGCGATCGAAAAAGTCATCGAAATAGACGGCGACGACGCACTCTACAAGTCCTACCTTTCCGAACCCTGGCTGCACCACAACCGCGACCTGGATTATCTGACGGAAGAGAAAATACTGGAGCGTTTCAGAAAGATTTTCTCGGAGGCGAAGAGCATGCGCCACCGGCGCGTTCCGCTGCCCGCGCCCGCGCTGCCTGCGCGAATGCTGAGGGCGGTGCGCGAACGAATAGCGAGCTGGCGCTGGCGCAACCTGTAGCACGCCACCAGAACGAACGGCGGCGGAGCCACTCGCCGACGACGCGACACGCCGGCGTACGCCCGCCCGCCCGTAGTTCTAATGCCTGAGGCCTAATGCCTTACGCCGCGCCGGCGGGCGGCACGTAACGCACGCAACTTATGTCCGCGCGCGCCTTCTGACCATCCGGCGACAGCGTCGCGTAGCCGCATTCGTGCGCCAGGGCCACGGCCTGGGTGTCCGCAGTCATATACGCCATCACAAACAACATCTTCTTGTCGCTGAAACGGCGCAGATAATAACGGGCGTGCGGCGCACGTATCTTGCGCATATCCTCCACGTTGTCGAGGCGCAGATTGTGCTTGACCTCGACCACCGCCACCAACTCGCCGTTGGTCAACAGCAGGTCATATTCGGTTCTCCGGCCGTCGCGCTTTGCCTCGAAGTTCAGGTATATATCGTCGAACTTCAACGCGCCGATACGCCGCTCCTCGCGCAACGCCGCATAGAAAAACTCCTCGGCGATGCGGCCCCGAACTTGCCCCGCGCCCCCGACTTTCTTGTTGAGATCCTTTACCGCTCTGGTGGTTTCCTTTACTTCCTTGGAGGTCTCTTCCACTTGCCTGGAAAGTTTCTGGATGGACTCCCGGGACACTCTGGCGGTTTCCTTTACCTCCTTGGAGAGTTCCTGGATAGACTCCCGGGACACTCTGGCGGTCTCCTTTACCTCCTTGGAGAGTTCCTGGATGGACTCCCGGGACACTCTGGCGGTCTCTTCCAGTTGCCGGTCGGTCGCCGCTATCGCCCTTTGTATCTCTTCCTGGGTCGCCTCGATCCGCGCCCAGCGCGCGCGCGACGCCGCATCCGAATATGGATCCGGGCGCTTCTCGGCAATCCGGTAGCTTTGCATGTCATACACCTTGCTCATGATTACTCCTCACACTCGACGTAGCGCACGCAACTCACGTCCGCGCGCACCTTCTGACCGTCCGGCGACAGCGTCGCATAGCCACATTCGTGCGCCAGGGCCACGACGTCGGCTCTCGCCGTCATATACGCCATCACAAACAACATCTTCTTGTCGCTGAAACGGCGCAGATAATAACGGGCGTTCGGCGCACGCACTTTGCGCATATCCTCCACGTCGCGACGGCGCAGATTGTGTTTGACCTCGACCACCGCCACCAACTCGCCGTTGGTCAACAGCAGATCATACTCATTGCTCCGACCGTCGCGCTTTGCCTCGAAGTTCGGGTATATCTCGTTGAACTTCAACGCGCCGATACGCCGCTCCTCGCGCAACGCCTTATAGAAAAACTCCTCGGCAATGCGGCCCCGAACTTGCCCCGCGCCCCCGACGTCCTTGGCGAGGTCCCTTACCGCCTTGGAGGTCTCTTCCACTTGCCTGGTGGTTGCTTCTACCGCCTTGGAGAGTTCCTTTACTTCCTTGGCGGTCGCCGCTATCGCCCTTTGCACCTCTTCATGGGCCGCCTCGATCCGCGCCCAGCGCGCGCGCGACTCCGCATCCAGGTACGGATCGGGGCGCTTCTCGGCAACCCGGTAGCTTCGCATGTCATACACCTTGCCCATGATCATTCCTCAACTCAACGTAGCGCACGCAACTCACGTCCGCGCGCACCTCCTGGCCGTCCGGCGACAGCGTCGCGTAACCATATTCGCGCGCCGCAGGCAAGGCTCCCGGCGACGCGGTGATGTACGCCACCGCCAGCAACAACTTCCTGGCACGCCACTCCGGAAACAAAAAGCGAAAGTTCGGCGCCAGCTTCTTGCGAATATGCTCCACGTCCCGGAGACGCAACTTGTGCTTGACCTCGACTACCGCCACAAGCCCACCGTTGGTCAGTATCAGATCATACTCGGCACTTCGACCTTTCCGATCCACCGTGACGTTTGCGCGTACGTCGTCGAACTCCAGCGCGCCGATACGCGGCGTCTTGCGCAACGCCGCATGGAAAAACTCCTCGGCGATGCGCCCCTGGGTACGCCCCATGTTCCCGACCATCTGCGCCGCCTCCTGCGACACTCTGGTAGCCTCCTTTACCTCCTTGGAAAGTTCCTGGATGGACTCCCGCGACACTCTGTCGGTCTCCTTTATCTCCCTGGCGGTCGCCGCTATCGCCCTTTGCACCTCTTCATGGGCCGTCTCGATCCGCGCCCAGCGCGCGCGCGACGCCGCATCCGAATACGGATGCGGGCGTTTCTCGGCAACCCGGTAGCGCCGTATGTCATACACCTTGCTCATGGCCGCCATTCTACGCCGGCGCATGTACCCCGCAAGCAATTTCCGACGAACGGCAGAGCCTCTTTTTTACCCTTTTTTACCTCATTGATATAGCCGGCATTCTTACCCGACGAACGGCATCAGCGATTCAATCGTCGTACTGGATGTAGGCAAATCTCTTGTCCGCGGGCGTGCCCTCGAGCGCGCCGCCCTCTTTCCCGGGCTGCCATTGCACGACTTCCTCGATCTTCTTCGCCAGTTCAAAATCCTTGTTGGTCACACCTTTGGCCGCGTGATTCATCAGCTTGACGATGACGAATGCATACGACACAGTCAGGTCGGGATGGTGAAAGGCAGCCTCGGCCAGATGGCCGACGGTGTTGACGACCATCAGCGTGCCCTTCCAGCCGTGCGTGCGATACTTGCGGCGTATCCAGCCGTTCTCGTAATGCCACAGCGGCAGTTCCTCCGCAAGCCGCTGCTTGATCTGCTCCTCCGAATACGTTTGTTCGGCTTTTATTTCTCTCCATGCCATCGTTTGCCTCCATTGGTTTTTGCGGGTCGCCGGGGTGGCTCCCGCACCTCTTTATACCATGTTCAGACGATGGGGGAACGGTTATACTTGCCAACGCGAAACATGGCGCAACGGGCAATACAGGCAAGGCGCGGCAAGCGCCGCAAGAAACGGGGCCAGGCGCGCGGCAGAAGCGTCGATCACGGCGCACTCGCCGAGATCCGCGCGCTGCTGGGCGAGCACCCGAGGAGGCGCGACCTGCTGATTGAATTCCTGCACCTGATACAGGACAAACACGGCCATATAAGCGCCGCCCACGTCGTCGCCCTCGCCCGCGAGTTGAAACTGGCGCCGGCGGAAGTCTATGAGGTGGCGACGTTCTACCATCACTTCGACGTCGTCAAGGAAGGCGAGAGAGCGCCGCCGCCGCTGACCGTGCGCGTCTGCGACTCGGTGACCTGCGAGATGTTCGGCTGCGAGAACCTCATCGCCGAACTCGAACGGCGAAGCGGCGACGACGTCAGAATCCAGCGCGTCCCGTGCGTCGGGCGCTGCGACGCCGCGCCGGTCGCCGTCGTCGGCACGCACCCGCTGGGATCGGCGACGGCGGAGTCGGTCACCCGGGCGATTGCGGCCGGCGCGACGCACGCCGCTCTCCCCCGCTACGCCGACTACGCCTGCTACCGGGACAACCACGGCTACGCGCTACTGCAAGCCGTCGCAAGCGGCGAACGCAGCGGCGACGAAATCATCGCCGAACTCGAACAATCCGGCCTGCGCGGCCTCGGCGGCGCCGGCTTCCCGGCCGGGCGCAAATGGCGCATCGTGCGCGGCGAACCGGCGCCGCGCCTGCTGGCGGTCAACATAGACGAGGGCGAACCGGGCACCTTCAAGGACCGCCATTACCTCGAACACGACCCGCATCGCTTCCTCGAAGGCGCGTTGATCGCCGCGCACGTGGTCGGTATCGAGAAGATTTACGTCTATCTGCGCGACGAATACGCCGGCATTCGCCGGATGCTTGCGACCGAGCTTGCGAAACTGCGCGCCGAACCGCCGTGCCCGCCGCCGTACGCGCCGCCGCCCATCGAGTTGCGACGCGGCGCCGGCGCCTACGTCTGCGGCGAGGAGTCGGCGATGATCGAATCCCTCGAAGGCAAGCGCGGTATGCCGCGCCTGCGCCCGCCGTTCGTCGCCCAGGTCGGGCTGTTCGGACGCCCGACGCTGGAACACAACGTGGAGACCCTCTACTGGGTGCGCGACGTCGTCGAACAGGGCGCCGACTGGTTCGCGTCGCACGGGCGCAACGGGCGCCGCGGCCTGCGCTCGTTCTCGGTCAGCGGGCGCGTCAACAAACCGGGCGTGCATCTGGCGCCCGCCGGCATCACCGCGCGCGAACTGATAGACGAATACTGCGAGGGCATGTTGCCGGGGCACGAACTCTACGGCTATTTCCCCGGCGGCGCCTCGGGCGGCATCCTGCCGGCCTCGATGGCCGACGTGCCGCTCGACTTCGACACGCTGAACGAACACGGCTGCTTCATCGGTTCGGCCGCGGTCATCGTACTGTCGCATCGGGACCGCGCACGCGCCGCGGCCGTCAACGCGATGCGATTCTTCGCGCATGAGTCGTGCGGCAAATGCACGCCGTGCCGCGTCGGCACGGCCAAGGCGGTGCAGTTGATGGCCCGACCGACGTGGGATCTTGGGCTGATGGACGAACTGGCGCAGGTCATGGCCGACGCCTCGATCTGCGGCCTCGGCCAGGCCGCTCCCAACCCGATGCAATGTGTGGTGAAATATTTTCCGCAGGAACTCGAATAACGGACGAGGCGACGCATGACACCCGAACGCACCCCCGAAACAGAAAACAAAACAGAAGGCGGCAATCAAGCGGGCGTGACTTTCACGCTGAACGGACGCGCGCTGACCGCGACCGACGGCGAGACGGTCCTCCAGGCCGGCGCCCGCCACGGCGTCGAAATCCCGCACCTGTGCTTCAAGCAGGGCCTGCGCGCCGACGGCAACTGCCGCGCGTGCATGGTCGAGGTCGAGGGCGAACGCGCGCTGCAACCGGCGTGCGTCAGGAAGCCCGCCGCCGGCATGGTCGTAACCAGCGACAACGAGCGCGCGCGGCGCGCGCAACGCCTGGTGCTCGAACTGCTGCAATCCGACGTCGCGCGCGAACACCGCACGCCGGACGACGAGCTTGCGCGTTGGAGCGAACGTGCCGGCGTCGGCGCGCCGCGTTTCGGCGCGCGCGCCAACCCCGCTCCCGACGTCTCGCATCCCGGCATCGCGGTGCGCCTCGACGCCTGCATCCAATGCACACGCTGCGTGCGCGCGTGCCGCGAGGAACAGAACAACGACGTCATCGGCTACGCCGGACGCGGCGCGGACTCGTTGATCGTGTTCGATCTCGACGACCCGATGGGCGACAGCAGCTGCGTCGGCTGCGGCGAGTGCGTGCAGGCGTGCCCGACCGGCGCGCTGCTGCCGGCGGGCGAGAGCGCGACCCGGACGGCGGAAAAACGGGTCGACTCGGTGTGCCCCTATTGCGGCGTCGGCTGCCTGCTGACGTACCACGTCGCGGGCGACAGAATACTGCGCGTCGAGGGGCGCGACGGCCCGTCCAACCACGGTCGCCTGTGCGTCAAGGGACGCTACGGCTTCGACTACGCGCACAGCGGGGAGCGCCTGACGCGCCCGTTGATCCGCGTGCCGCAGGCCGCCAAAGTCCCGGACATAGAGACCCTCGACGACTCGGACGTGGCCGCGACGTTCCGCGAGGCCGACTGGGACGAAGCCTTGGACGTCGCCGCCGCGGGTTTTCGGCGCATCCTCGAACAGCACGGCCCCGGCGCCCTCGCCGGCTTCGGTTCGGCCAAGGGCTCGAACGAGGAAGCCTACCTGTTCCAGAAACTGGTGCGCACCGGCTTTCGCACCAACAACGTGGACCACTGCACGCGCCTGTGCCACGCGTCGTCGGTGGCGGCGCTGCTAGAGGGCATCGGTTCGGGCGCGGTATCGAACCAGGTCGCCGACGTCGCCAACGCCGACGTGATCGTCGTCATCGGCGCCAACCCGACCGAAAACCACCCGGTCGCGGCGACCTTCATCAAGAACGCGGCGCGCGCCGGCAGAACCTTGATCGTGATGGACCCGCGCGCGACCGACCTCGCGCGCGACGCCGACTACTTCCTGCAATTCAAGCCGGACACCGACGTGGCACTGCTGAACGCGATCATGCATTCGATCATACGCCAGAACCTGACCGACGCGGCGTTCATCGAAAAACGCACCGAGGGCTTCGACGCGCTGCGCCGCTCGCTCGAAGCGTACGCGCCGGAAAAAATGGCCGCGGTGTGCGGCATCCCGGCGCGCGTCCTGGACGAGGTCGCGCGCGTCTATGCGTCGGCGCAATCCTCGATGATCTTCTGGGGCATGGGCATCTCGCAGCACGTGCACGGCACCGACAACGCCCGCTGCCTGATAGCGCTGGCGCTGATGACCGGCCAGATCGGGCGCCCCGGCACCGGCCTGCACCCGCTGCGCGGGCAGAACAACGTGCAGGGCGCGTCCGACGTCGGCCTGATTCCGATGGTGTTCCCCGACTACCGGCGCGTGGACGACGCCGCCGCGCGCCGGCGCTTCGAGCGGCTGTGGGGTGTGGCGCTCGACCCCGAACCGGGCCTGACCGTGGTCGAGATCATGCACGCCGCCGGCGACGGCGCGCTGCGCGGCATGTACATCATGGGCGAAAACCCGGCGATGTCCGACCCCAACCTGAACCACGCGCGCACGGCGCTCGCAAAACTCGAGCACCTGGTCGTGCAGGACATCTTCATGACCGAGACCGCGCTGTTCGCCGACGTCATCCTGCCGGCCTCGGCCTTCCCCGAAAAGACCGGCACCTTCACCAACACCGACCGCCGCGTGCAACTCGGACGCCGGGCAGTCGCGCCGCCGGGCGACGCGCGCCAGGATCTGTGGATCATCGGGCAGATCGCCGGGCGCCTCGGACTCGACTGGCGTTACGAAGACGCCGCCGACGTGTTCGCCGAGATGACGCGGGCGATGGACAGCATCGGCGGCATCACCTGGGAGCGTCTTGAACGCGAGCATTCGGTCACCTACCCGTGCGAGCGCCGCGACGATCCCGGGCAGGCAATCCTGTTCGAGCACGATTTCCCGACCAACGACGGTCGCGGACGCTTCGTGCCGGCGGACTTCCGGCGCGCCGACGAACTGCCCGACGGACGCTATCCGTACGTGTTCATCACCGGACGCCAGCTCGAACACTGGCACACCGGCGCGATGACGCGCCGCGCCAGCGTGCTCAACGAGATCGAACCGGTGGCGGTGGCGTCGCTGCACCCGGACGATCTCGCCGCCGTCGGCGCGCGCGCCGGCGACAACGTGCGCCTGACGTCGCGGCGCGGCTCGGTGGAATGCCGCGTGCGCGCCGACGACCGCCTGGTTCCGGGCCAGGTGTTCATGCCGTTCTGCTTCCGCGAGGCCGCCGCCAACCTGCTGACCAACGAGGCGCTCGACCCGTTCGGCAAAATACCCGAGTTCAAGTTCTGCGCCCTCCGGGTCGAGAAGGCGGCCTGAGAAGGAGTTTCCGGCGTGGCCGCGAAAAAAAGCCTCTACAAGGTCTCGTTCATCAACCAGGGCGAGGCGTTCGAGGTCTTCGTCCACAAGGTGTACCCGTCGGACATGGCGGGCTTCATCACGATAGAGGATTTCGACTTCGGCAGGAAGGGCGTCGTCGTCGACCCCGGCGCCGAGCGCCTCGAGAGAGAGTTCGCCGGCGTCAAGCGCTGCTTCATTCCGATGCACGCGGTCGTGCGCATAGACGAGGTCGAAAAGACCGGGCCGGCGAAGGTCACCGCAATCGGCGACAAGGTCGCGCACTTGCCGACCATCCCCCATACAGGCGACAATACCCGCAAGAAAAATTGACGACCGGAGAGGTGGCCGAGCGGTCGAAGGCGCACGCCTGGAAAGCGTGTATACGGGCACTCCCCGTATCGGGGGTTCGAATCCCCCCCTCTCCGCCAAATGAAACTTCCGCTGTGCGGACATCAGCAATGTTGAAAACGGTAAGCAAAATGTAACCTTGAGCACTATGGAAAAGATCGCGGAGGCGTTCGGTGTATCGGTCAGTATGATGTTAGAATAAATGCATGACTCAAAAAATCACCCCAAACTTATGGTTCGACAAAGAAGCGGTTGAAGCTGCCGAATTTTACACTTCTCTATTTCCGGATTCCAAGAGAACTTTCACCTCCCAAATCAAAGACACGCCATCAGGCGATTGCGATATTGTCAGCTTTGAACTTATGGGCTATGAGTTTCGGGCAATTAGTGCGGGGCCACACTCTAAGCCAAATCCATCCATCTCATTCATGGTTAATTTTGATCCAAAATATGACAAGGATGCTCGGAAGCGGATTGATGAGATTTGGGATAAGTTATCTGAAGGTGGCAAAATACTCATGTCCCTGGATACATACCCATTTAGTGAACGCTATGGCTGGATTCAAGACAAATACGGATTTTCGTGGCAGTTCATTTATACTGATCCAGAAGGAGAAGATCGTCCGCGTATCATTCCTTCCTTCCTTTTTGTAACGGACACGTGCGACAAAGCCGAGGAGGCAACGGGGTTTTATCTCTCTGTTTTCAAGAACACCAGGCGCGGTGCTATCAGTCGTTATCCTGCTGACTCGGAACCGAATAAAGAAGGCTCTATTATGTTCACCGACTGTAAGCTGGAAGATCAGTGGTTTGCAGCGATGGACGGAAGCACGCGCATGCATGACTTCACTTTCAATGAAGCGATTTCATTGATGATTAACTGTAAAGACCAAAAAGAAATAGACTATTACCGGGATAAACTTTCGGCGGTGCCGGAAGCAGAGCAATGTGGCTGGGTGAAAGATCAATACGGAGTTTCTTGGCAAATCCTCCCTCAACACGTGGATAAGTCGGCAGCTGTGGCCCTAATTCAGGGGGAAGGTCAGTTGGAATCCGTATCGCCATGAGACAATCGAGTGCATCCCTGATACCCGACTTGGCCACTATCTACGCCTACCAGTGGCCGGATAGCGATGAGATCGCCCAGCGACGCATCTACATCCTGCACTTCTGGCAGCAATACGGACTGCGCGCGACCCAGGAGCAATTCAACGTCAGCCAGCGCACGCTCTACCGCTGGAAGGCGAAACTGCGGCAGCCGCCCGGCAGACGCATCCAGGAATTGACACCGAAAAAAACCACGCCAAAGAGCAAGCGGCGGGAGTTTCCGTGGCCGCGGGAAGTTGTCGCCCATATCCACCACCTGAAAACGACCCACCCCTATCTAGGCAGGAGCAGAATCCACTCGCTGCTGGCCGATTTCTGCGAGCGCTACTACCTGCCCTGTCCAAGCGAAAGCACCGTCGGACGCATGATCGCCGATATGCCGACGCCGGCGGGCCGTCGCGCGCAGCCGAAGTTGTGGCGCAACCTGTCGCAGTTGCCGGAGCAGGTCGTATTCATGTCCTACCACAACATCCTGCAACCGACGCCGTAAGCGGGCCGTGAGCGGGCCGTGAGCGAAAGCGCACTCGTCTGGCGGGCGGCAGCGGGACGCGGCCCGCCCCTGCGGCCGGTCGTCCCCGCGACCGCGGGGACCCGGTAAAAAATCAAGCGGCGGCGCCAGCCCGAGGCAACGCGCCTACGCCAACGCCAGCCGCTCCCCTTGCAGGCGCGCCGTGATCGTCCGGCCCGGATCGAAATCACCGCGCAACATGCCCTCCGACAGCGGGTTCTCGAGTTCGTTGCGTATCACGCGCTTCAGCGGCCTTGCACCGTACACCGGATCGTAGCCGAGGCGCGCGAGCCACGCGGCGGCCTCGTCGCCGACTTGCAGCGCAAATCCGTGCTCCTCGACGCGCCGCGCGAGGCGCGCGATCTGTATCGAACAGATGCGCCCGATGTCTTCCTCGGTAAGCGCGTGGAACACCAGCGTCTCGTCCACGCGGTTTAAGAACTCGGGGCGAAAATGGCCGCGCACGATCTCCATGACCGCGGCCCTGATCTCGTCGTAGCCGGCGCCGGCCATCCGCTGGATCAGGTCGCTGCCCAGGTTCGAGGTCATCACGACGACGGTGTTTCTGAAATCCACGGTGCGCCCGTGGCCGTCGGTCAGGCGCCCGTCGTCCAGCACCTGCAACAGCACGTTGAACACTTCCGGGTGGGCCTTCTCGATCTCGTCCAGCAGGATCACGCAATACGGCTTGCGCCGCACGGCCTCGGTCAGGTAACCGCCCTGCTCGTAACCGACGTAGCCCGGCGGCGCCCCGATCAGGCGCGCGACCGAATGCTTCTCCATGAACTCCGACATGTCGACGCGCACGACGGCCTGCTCGCCGTCGAACAAAAAGGCCGCCAGCGCCTTGCACAGTTCGGTCTTGCCGACGCCGGTAGGGCCCAGGAACAGGAAGGATCCGTTCGGGCGGTCGGGGTCGGCCAGGCCCGCGCGCGCGCGGCGTATCGCCTCGGACACGGCGCGTATCGCCTCGCGCTGCGAGATCACGCGGCGCCCGATCTCGCGCTCCATGACCAGCAGTTTTTCCCTCTCGCCCTGCAACATGCGGCTGACCGGAATTCCGGTCCAGCGCGATACGACCTCGGCGACTTCATTGTCGGTCACGCGACTGCGCAACAGGCCGGCGTTGGCGTTGCCCTCGTCGGCGGCGGACGGCGCCTCGGCCAGGCGTTTCTCGAGCTCGGGAATGCGCCCGTACTGCAACTCGGACATGCGCCCGAGGTCGCCGTCGCGGCGCGCCGCCTCGAACTCGATGCGCGCCTTTTCGAGTTCTTCCTTGGTGTGCGTCGCCGACTGCATCGCCGCCTTCTCGCCCTTCCAGATTTCCTCGAGGTCGGCGTATTCACGCTCGAGCGTTGTGATCTCGGCGTCGAGATCGTCGAGACGCTTGCGCGACGCCTCGTCGCTTTCCTTCTTCAAGGCCTCGCGCTCGATCTTCAGCTGGATCAGGCGGCGCTCGAGACGATCCATCTTCTCCGGCTTCGAGTCTATCTCCATGCGAATGCGCGAAGCCGCCTCGTCAATCAGATCTATCGCCTTGTCCGGCAGCTGGCGGTCGCTGATGTAGCGATGCGACAAGCGGGTCGCGGCGATGATCGCCGGGTCGGTGATCTCGACGCCGTGGTGGACCTCGTAGCGTTCCTTCAGGCCGCGCAGGATGGCCACGGTGTCCTCCAGGCCCGGCTGCTCGATCAGCACCTTCTGGAAGCGGCGTTCGAGCGCCGCGTCCTTCTCGACGTAGAGACGATATTCGTTCAGCGTCGTCGCGCCGAGGCAGTGCAGTTCGCCGCGCGCAAGCGCCGGCTTCAACATGTTGCCGGCGTCCATCGAACCCTCGCTCTTGCCGGCGCCGACCATCGTATGGATCTCGTCTATGAACAGGATGACCCGCCCGGCTTCTTTCTTCAGTTCGTGCAGCACCGCCTTCAGGCGCTCCTCGAACTCGCCGCGGTACTTGGCGCCGGCGATCAGCAGCCCCATATCGAGATTCAACAGGCGTTTGTGCGCCAGTCCCTCCGGCACCTCGCGGTTGACGATGCGCTGCGCAAGCCCCTCGGCAATCGCGGTCTTGCCGACGCCCGGCTCGCCGATCAACACCGGGTTGTTCTTGGTCCGGCGTTGCAGCACCTGCACCACGCGCCGGATCTCGTCGTCGCGCCCGATGACCGGATCGAGCTTGCCCCGCGCCGCCAGCGCGGTCATGTCCACGGTGTAGCGCTCGAGCGCCTGGCGCTGCTCCTCGGCGCCGGCGTCGGTCACCGCATCGCCGCCGCGCAGATTGTCGAGCGCGGCCGCAAGCGCGGCCTCGGCGACGCCGGCCTCGCGCAGAATCACGCCGGCACGGTCGTCGCTCTTGACCAGCGCCAACGGGAACAGTTCGGACGCGACGTAGGCGTCGCCGCGCTCGCCGGCAAGCTTCTCGCAAACGTTCAGCAGGCGCGCCAGTTCCTTCGACAAATGCACCTCGCCGGGTGCGCCCTCGACCCGCGCCAGGCGCGCGATCTCGCGTTCCAGGCGCTGCGCCAGGGCCGCGGTATCCGCGCCGCACAGTTGCAACAGCCGCAACACGGTGCCGTCGCGCTCATCCGTCATCGCCTTCAGCAGATGCAGCGGTTCGATGAACTGGTGATCGCGCGCAAGCGCGTCCGACTGCGCTTCCTGAAGCGCCGCCTGAAAACGATTGGTCAGTTTGTCACCACGCATGGAAATCTCCGGCTATCCTTATGAATATGCGGATGCCAAAGAAGTTTTCAAGCGGCGGAGACGCGGGAAAGTTGTGCCGGATCGCAGCTGCGGGCGGGCCTGCGGGCGCGCCGCGGAACAACTACAGCCGTTCCAGCAGGCCGTTGATTTCCGAGGCCTCGGATACCACCGCGTATTGCCAGCGCCCATGCCGGCTTGCCGGGTTGGATGAAATGCAACTCCACACCGCTGCTTCTCGACTATAGACCCATCGCTTTGCTGGTGAACTTGCTGCCGTTGTCGCACACCAGCGTCTCGGGCAGCGCGCGCTTCTGACCAAGAACATCCAGGAAACGAACCACGCGCTCGCCACCTATCGAAGTGTCCACTATCTGACCGACGCACTCGCGCGAGTAGTCGTCTATGACGCCCCGAATGCGAAAGCGGCGCCCGCAGACCAACTGATCCGATACGAAGTCCATAGACCAGCGCTGGTTCGCGACGCCGGGCACCGGCATCGCCACGCGCGGGCGCGACAGCTTCTTGCGCCGCTGTCGGCGCACCTGCATGCCTGGCTCGCAATACAGGCGATAGGTGCGCTTGCGGTTCACCATCAGCCCCTCGGCACGCAGCAGCGCGTGCAGCGTCAGATACCCGTAGCGCGGATACTTCCGCGCCAACTCCATCAGGCGGCGTCGTAATTTCTCGTCTCCTCGCCGGCGACGCCGATACTGCGCCACCGAACGGTTCAATCCCACCAAGCCCACCAAGCCCATCAAGCGACGTGCCGCCCGACGCACGCCCGCCACGTCGCGGCGCACCAAGTGCTCCGCGCTGCCGCGGCGCGCGCCCGGGCGTCACCACTTTTTTGATACCAACTCCTGCAACGCCTTGTTGTCTACGCCAGCAGGTGCTTTCAGCTTGGCGTTCTCTATCTCCAACTGCCTCAAGCGTCTCGCTTCGCTTACATCCATTCCCCCATACTTCGACTTCCAGCGGTAGAGACTCTGTAGGAAAATCTCTCACGTGGCGTGGCCCTGATTATGGGGGATAGGTCAACCGGAGGTCTGCCGAAGTCGAACCAGACTAGTAATAAGCGCCTTGCCGTTATGAACGAATCTCGCAAGCGAGGCGCGCTCAGCCTTTACCCTCTGTTAACACCATAGCAGCCATTATCAATAGACACGGCTGAATGCAAAGTCAAATACACAATGACCTGCCCACGAGGTCTGCTCCAGTATTGCAACAATAAACGATTGACGGGCTACTCCAAGGGCGGGAGGCAAACGTCGCAAGCGGACACCGGAACGGCGCCATGGTTCGTGATGAACAGAGCGTCGTCTTGCATAACCTCGCCGTCGAAGTCCAAATCCAGATCAATGACGTAGCCGCCCGCCGCATCGGCGGCGCCGTAATGCGCGGCACCAATGACCACCGGTGTCGCCGCGGTAATACGCAAACCATCCGCGGTGGTGATGACGCCGTCGCGGTTCACGTCGCCGGCATACATTGCATACGCATCGCTCGACAGCGCACGTTGACCGTTCTGATGCGATTGCGCGCTCGTGAAGTCAACGCAATAATCGGCGCCCTCGCAACTGCCGGCGGGCAGCGGCGACATCACCGACAGGTGGTTGCGGTGGTGAATCAGCACGTATATATCTTCGACCGCGGCGTTCACTGCCACCGGGAAGTGCACAAAACCTCCGTGCAGCGCATCCACCGCCGTCGTCGCGCGCGCGTCCATGCCTGCTATGACGCCGTCGCGCAACAGCAACGCCGCCTGTCTGCCAATCGCCAGCGACGACGTCGCAGAAGATGCAGACGCACCCTTCGGTGTCGCTCTCAATTCGATCAGCACCCAATCCACCACCGTCGAAGTCACCGCGGACAAGCCGAAGTCGCCCGATACGTGCGGAACCGTCGCCGTCGTCGCATGGCGCCACGGCGACACTCCGTACGGTTGCCCCGACGGCAGATACTGCAAATACGTAGTCTTCATCGCATTGGCGGCGGCGTCATACGCCCCCTGCAAATACGCGCGTGCCTGCACCGTCACCCCCGGCAGCAACAGACGGCGCTGGCGTTCCACGTCGAAGCCGTCATACTTCAGCACCGGATACTCCGACGACGTGCCGAAATCCCACGGATCGTCGCCGCCGCTCGCCAACGCGCCCGCATAGCCGTAACCGCCGCCGTCGGCGTTGTCCACGTCCACGTTCCAGGTGGAGTATATGCCCGTATAACCCGTGGGCGTCTGCAACTGCGCCGTCGTCTTGCTGCTGCCGCTGCCGCTTTCCGACAACCGGCTCGTCTCGACGTCCCAGTAACTCGACGTCACGCGCGCCCGACCGCTGCGTAGAGCACTCGCGTCACTGCCCACCAAACCGCCGGCGGAAGACAGCGTCGCCGTACTACGCGCCCACCCCAATGCGTAACTCGCTATGATCTCGTGATTGTTGCGGCCCACCAAGCCACCGGCGGCGATCCTTATGCCACCGACTTCCGCCAGCGCATAACTCGCTATGATCGTCCCCCCTTCGTTGCTCCCCACCAAGCCGCCGGCGCCGCCGTAGGCACTACCGAGCAAACCGCCCTCGCCCGTCACCTTGCCCGTCACGTAACTCGCGCGGATCGTGCCGCGGTTTTTGCCCGCCAGAGCACCGGTGCGAACGCCGCCCGTTACTTTCGCGGCCACGAGACCCACGCCCTCTATAGTGCCCATATTGTCGCCGAACAAACCAGTCTCGTCCGTGCCGCGGTTGATATACAGGTTCGCTATTGTATGACCGTTGCCGTCGAACACCGCGTTGAATGCACCGATGGGCAACCAGCCGGCGCCAGCGTTCCAGTAGGCGCCGCCGGCGTCGGTAGCCTCGACTACGCGGTCTTTGTCGGTGTCGAAATCGAGAGCGGCGACCAACTCGTAACCGATGCAACCCGAAGCGGGACAGCCCATGCCCGCGACGGCTGCGGGGAAGGCCTCGGCGTAGGCGGCGGCCGTGGCCGTGGTGTCGGCGACGCCGTCACCGTCCAGATCCCAACGAATCGCGTTCAACTCCGACAGCGTATCAACGTCTATCAGGCCGTCGTTATCCTGGTCGTGGTCTATCGTCGTCCTGACAGACGATTCTATGCGCGCTATCGTCACACTCGGCGTCGGCGGCGGCAATTGCAAACTGGAGTATCTTCTCACGCCACGCACTTTGTGCCCCGGTTGCGCCGACAGCACACCGTGTGACACGCCGCTCGTTCTGCCACGACCCGCCGCATAGAAAGAACCAAGCAGTGAGTTCGGTGACACGCTGATGCCGTCCGTGTCCGCGTCCACCGTTGACACTGTATACACAAAGTCCGTCGCGCTGGTGCTGCCGGCGACCACAACCGCCCTCGCGCTTACCGCCCTGCGGCCAATGACTATCCTCAGCACCGCGCTGGCAGGCGCCCTGACGTCATCTCGACCATACGAAGCACGCACCCGGATCGTCTCGCCAGCGCGGTAGGTGTCGCCATGCGACGGCACAGACACTACCCGCAACCTCGCCGTCAGCGGCAGCAGGCGCCGTTGCAAGTCAACGTCCAGACCGCCGTATTGCAGTACCGGATATTGCGTTGGGCTGCCGAAATCCCACGGGGTGTCCCTGCCACCTACGCCGGTCGCGGTGCTGCCGTCCACGTCCACATTCCAGTCGGCGTAAATGCCGGTGTAGGTGGTCGGTGTCTGCAATGCGATCGTGGTTTTGCCCAGGCCGCCGGCACTACTGTTGAGACCAGAGAGGTCGGTATCCCAGTAGCTGGCGGTTATCGTTCCCAAGCTGCTCCCCACGAGACCGCCTACAATCCATGTCCCGCTGACCACACTCGTCGCGTAACTGGCAGTTATCTCTCCAGAATTATAACCGTACCCCACAAGGCCACCTACATAAAGTGTCCCGCTGACCGCGCCCGTCGCGTAGCTGGCGGTTATCTCTCCAGCATTGCCCCCCACAAAGCCGCCTACATACTTTGTCCCGCTAACTGCGCCCGTCGCGTAGCTGGAGGTTACCGTCCCTCTACCACCATTGAGCCCCACAAAGCCACCTACATTATATTTATATGTCCCGCTCCCGCTGACTGCGCCCATCGCGTAGCTGGAGGTTATCTTTCCGTCGTTGTTTCCCACGAGACCGCCTACATTCCATGTCCCGCTGACCGCGCCCGTCGCGTAACTGGCGGCTATCTCTCCATGGTTGTCCCCCACAAGGCCGCCTACACTATTCCCTCTCCCGTTGACCGCGCCCGTCGCGTAGCTGGCGGTTATTTCTCCAGAATTGCTCCCCGCAAGGCCGCCTACACTCCCCCTCCCGCTGACCACGCCCGTCGCGTAACTGGCGATTATCTTTCCATTTCCATATAGGCCACTGCTCCCCACGAGGCCACCTACCCACATACGCCCGCGAACCGCGCCCGTCGCGTAGCTGACGGTTATCGTTCCATCGCCGTTGGATCCCACGAGGCCGCCTACATCATATGTTCCGCTGACCGCGCCCGTCGCGGAGCTGGCGGTTATCGTTCCACCGTCGTTAGATCTCACGCCACTGTAGTTGGTTCCCACGAGGCCGCCTGTATGCCATCCAGTGCCACTTACCATGCCCGTCGCGTAGCTGACGGCTATCTCTCCAGAATTGCTCCCCACAAGGCCGCCTACATAAGATGTCCCGCTGACCACGCCCGTCGCGTAGCTGGCGGTTATCGTCCCTCCACTGTACCCGACCAAACTGCCTACCTGCTGTCGTCCCCTGACGTCCACGTTCGCCAATCCCACATCCTCCAACTTGCCCGCAGAACTCAAATAGCCGAACAAGCCGATATAATTGCTTGTTCGATTGATGAACAAGTTCGAGATGACGTGCCCGTTGCCTCGGAAAGCGCCAGAGTAGGAATTACTCGCGCCATTGCCTATCGGTTCCCAACCTGCACCGCCGTTGTAATACTCGTCGTCCGTTCGGGTGCTCGGATCCCCCGTGTTGAACGTCAGCGACACCACACTTGCACTGCTCTCACCCAACTCGTAGCCTATGCAGCCGTCCGCAGTCGGACAACCCATCCCTGCCGTCGCGCCTGGAAATGCCGCCGCATAGGCGCTCGCGTTAGTCGGACTGCTGCCGTCGCCGTCCAGATCCCAGCGTATCGCGTTCAGCTGCGCTAAATTGCCCACCTCGATAAGACCATCGTTGTCCTTGTCGTAGTCATTCATCGTCACGGCAATGCTGAATTGCAGCGTCGCTTCCTTACCATCCGCATCCGCCGCCGTCAGCGTGTAGGTCGTCGCACTCTGCAATTCCGCCGGCGTCCCCGAAACGATCAGTGTCGCCGTGCTGAACACCAAACCCTCCGGCGTTGACGGCGACAGGCTGTGGCGCAACGGTGCACGACCGCCGCGCGCCCTCGGCAACCGCAATTCGCTTATCGCCTCGCCCCGCGGATAACTCTGCGCCGGCACTCCCTCGTAAAACATCGGCGACGTCCCTGCTATCGTCACGCTCGGCGTCGACGCCACCGACAAGCGAAAACCATCATAATGGCCTGCAAGGCGGTCTTCGTCCGTCGCCTCGGACACGCCCGCAAGTACCGGGCCGCTCAACGTGATCACCACCTCACGAGGCGCTGCCGATACCTGCGTCACGCTGCTTACCCGCGCACCCGACGCTATCACCGACACGCCCGTGCTCATACCGCCCGACAATGCCCAATTTACGCGCATCGCACGTGGCGCTCCCTCGTCTATCCGCACGCGGAAACCAGACCCTGACAACTCCGGATACACTTCCATCATCAACGGACGACTCGTGTTGCGGGACAGATGCAACCCCGCCATATTCAAACCGTCAAATATACCCGCTGGCAACTTCGTCAGGCGGTTGTTGTCCAGGCGCAAGCTCGTCAGACTCCTCAAACCGGAAAACAAATCCGATTCCAGACTAGCCAAACGGTTGTGATTCAGACTTATGCGACTCAAATTGACCAAACCTGCAAACGTATCCGACGGAAGGCTTGTAAAACGGTTGTGCCATAAATTCAGTACCCGCAACTCCGTCAAATCCGAAAACAAACCGGCCGGCAATTCCGACAACCTATGAGTGTTGCCTATCTTCAGAACCTCCAAACTGCTCAAGCCGGAGAACGTCCCCGTAGCTATACTCGGCAAAGGATTGCTTCTTATATCCAGAGACTCCAAACTGCTCAAGCTGGAAAACGTCCCCGCAGCTATGCTCGACAAACGATTGCTTCTTATATCCAGAGACTCCAGACTGTTCAAGCTGGAAAACGTCCCCGCAGCTATGCTCGACAAACGATTGCCTCTCATATTCAATTCCACCAGATTGCTCAAATCCGAAAACAAACCATCCGGCAAGGCCGTCAACTGGTTCTTCATCAGACCCAGATAAGATAGATTGACCAAACCGTCGAAATCGCCCGTCTTCAACGCGCCGATGCCCTGACTCATCAGATTCAGCGTCGTTATCGAGGACAGATGTTCCATCGTGACCAGCGCGCAGTCCGATACGCCCGCTTGCTCCATGATCTCGTCTCGAACCTGTCGAGTGCGGCTGCACACCTCCGGTCTCCCACGCACTTTGTGGCCCGATTGCGCCGACAACACGCCGTGCGACACGCCGCTCGTGCTGCCACGACCCGTCGCATAGAAAGAACCAAGCAACGAGTTCGATGACACGCTGACGCCGTCCGTGTCCTCGTCCCTCTCGGACACCACATACACAAAGTCCGTCGCACTGGTGCTGCCAGCAGCCGCAACTACCGTCGCGGCAACCACATTGCCACCGATGACTACTCTCAACACCGCGTCGGCCGGTGCCCTGACGTCATCCCGACCATACGAAGCACGCATCCGGATCGTCTCGCCGGCGCGGTAGGTGTCGCCACGAGCCGGCACCGACGCTACCCGCAATCTCGCCGTCAGCGGCAGCAGGCGCCGTTGCAAGTCAACGTCCAGACCGCCGTATTGCAATACCGGATACTGCGTTGAGTCGCCGAAATCCCACGGGTCGTCCCTGCCACCGACGCCAGTCGCGGTGCTGCCGTCCACGTCCGCGTTCCAACTGGCATAAATACCAGTGTAGGTGGTTGGTGTCTGTAGTGCGATCGTGGTTTTGCCTATGCCGCCGGCACTGCTGTTGAGGCCAGAGGCGTCGGTATCCCAGTAGCTGGCGGTTATCCCTGTGGAAGGTGCCCATATAAACGACCTCGTATAGGGGTCGATATCCCATATCCCTTCATTGATGCCCCATCCCAAAAAACCACCCAC
The DNA here is from genome assembly GCA_965203445.1 of Candidatus Oxydemutator sp. Taxonomy (GTDB): domain Bacteria; phylum Pseudomonadota; class Gammaproteobacteria; order Poriferisulfidales; family Oxydemutatoraceae; genus Oxydemutator. The sequence goes on along the minus strand of OZ241883.1, from coordinate 1,780,604 downwards.
ATTATTGTTACCGCTGACGGCGCCCACCGCATAGCTGCTGCGTATTGTACCGTAATTGTTGTACCCCACGAAACCACCGACGTTTTGATACGCTCCCCTAACTGCACCCGTCGCGTAACTTGCGCTTATCATTCCACCGTCATAGTTATTCCCCACAAAACCACCATAAAAGCTATCCCTCCTCGGCCCACCTGCCCTCAACCCTTCTCTGATAACTGAACCCGTTGCATAGCTCCCGCTTATCGAACCGCCAATGTTGCCTCCCACAAAGCCGCCTACGCTGCGACTGTCCGCCCTGACTAAACTCATCGAATAACTCTTGCTTATCATGCCTAGATAGTTTCTCCCTGCGAAACCGCCTATATAGTGACCATACGTCACCCTGCCAACTGAACCCATCGAATAACTCTCGCCTATCGTGCCACGAACGTTGTTCCCCACTAAGCCTCCTATGGAGTAAGGATTCACCATACCCCAATCAGCGACTGAACCCACCCAGTAGCTCTTGTCTATCGTACCGTCAACGTTGCTTCCCACTAAGCCCCCTATGGAATTGCCCCAACTTCCAGCAACCGTTCCCGTCGCAAAACTGCCACTGATCGTCCCTCTGTTGTAACCCACCAAACTGCCTGCATGGGACCGCCCCATGATGTCCACGTTCGCCAATCCCACGTCCTCCAATTGGCCCTCAGAGCTCAAATGACCGAACAAGCCAACATCGTTGCCTTCTGATCGATTGATGAACAAGTCCGAGATGACATGTCCGTTGCCCCGGAAAACGCCAGAGTAGGAATCCCCCAAGCCACCGTCTATCGGGTCCACACCTCTAGTAAGCCTGGAACCACCATGGTAGTACCAGAACTGATCCAAAGCGTAGGAAATCCCCGCACCACCGCCTATCGGCTCCCAGCCCGCGCCGCCGTTGTAATACTCGTCGTCCGTGCGGGTGCTTAGATCCCCCGTGTTGAACGTCAGTGACACCGCGCTTGCACTGCTCTCACCCAACTCGTAGCCAATGCAACCGCCTGCGGTCGGACAACCCATCCCTGTCGCCGCGCCTGGGAACGCCTCGGCGTAGGCGCTCACGTTAGTCGGACTGCTGCCGTCGCCGTCCAGATCCCAGCGTATCGCGTTCAACTGCGCCAGACTATACACCTCGATAAGACCATCGCCGTCCTTGTCGTAGTCATCCGCCACGACAATGCTGAATTGCAGCGTCGCTTCCTTACTATCCGCGTCCACCGCCGTCAGCGTGTAGGTCGTCGCACTCTGCACCTCCATCGGCGTCCCCGATATGATCAGCGTCGCCGTACTGAACGACAAATCCGCCGGCATTGTCGGCGACAGACTGTAGCGCAACGGTGCACGACCGCCTCGCGCCCTCGGCAACCGCAGCTCGCTTATCGCCTCACCCCATAGGTAACTCTGCGCGGGTACCTCCTCGTAAAACATCGGCGACGTCCCCGTTATCGTCACGCTCGGCGCCGACAACGCCACCGACAAGCGAAAGCCGGAATAACGGCCTGCAAGACTGTCTTCGTCCGTCGCCTCGGACACGCCCGCAAGCACCGGATCGCTCAACGTGATCACTCCCTCACGAGGCGCGCCCGATACCTGCGTCACGCTGCTCACACGCGCACCCGCCGCTATCATCGCCATGCCCGTGCTCATACTGCCCGACAATGCCCAATTCACGCGGATCGCACGCGGCGCTCCCTCGTCTATTCGCACGCGGAAACCAGACCCTGACAACTCCGGATACATGTCCATCACCACCGGACGACTCGCGTTGCGGTACAGATGCAACGTCTCCAAATTCAAACCGTCAAATATACCCACAGGCAACTCCGTCAGGCGGTTGTTGTTCATGTGCAAGTGACGCAAATGAACCAAACCTGCAAACAAACCTTCCGGCAATTCTGACAAATGATTGTAGCTAATATCCAGAGACTCCAAGTCGCTCAGATCGGAAAACGCTGCCGCGGCTACGCTCGACAAATGGTTATCTCTCAGATTCAGTTCCGTCAGATTGCTCAAGCCAACGAACGTCCCCGTCGAAAGAGTCGTCAATCGGTTCCAATACAGAAGCAACGTCCCCAAACTCTGCAATTCCGAAAACAAACCGGCCGGCAAGATCTCCAACTGGTTCTTCATCAGACCCAGATAGGATAGATTGACCAAATCGTCGAAGTCGCCGTCCTTCAACGCGCTGATACTCTGACTCATCAGATTCAGCGTCGTTATCGAGGACAGATGTTCCATCGTGACCAGCGCGCAGTTCGATACGCCCGCCTGCTCCATGATCTCGTCTCGAACCTGTCGAGTGCGACCGCACACTTCCGGCCTCCCGCGCACCTTGTGGCCCGGCTGCGCCGACAACACGCCGTGCGACACGCCGCTCGCGCTGCCACGGCCCGTCGCATAGAAAGAACCAAGCAGTGAGTTCGACGACACGCTGATGCCGTCCGTGTCCTTATCTCCCTCGGACACTACGTACACAAAGTCCGTCGCGCCGGTGCTGCCGGCAGCCGCAACCACCGTCGCGCTGACCGTGCTGTTGCCGATGGCTATTCTTAATACCGCGTCGGCGGGCACCCTGACGTCATCCCGACCATACGAAGCACGCATCCGGATCGTCTCGCCGGCGCGGTAAGTGTCGCCATGCGCCGGCACCGACACCACCCGCAACCTCGCCGTCAGCGGCAGCAGGCGCCGTTGCAGATCAACGTCCAAACCACCGTATTGCAATACCGGATACTGCATCGAGTTGCCGAAATCCCACGGGGCGTCCCTGCCACCTACGCCGGTCGCGGTGCTGCCGTCCACGTTCACGTTCCAGTCGGCATAAATGCCAATGTAGGTGGTCGGTGTTTGCAATGCGATGGTGGTTTTGCCTATGCCGACAGCACTGCCGTCGAGACCAGAAGTGTCGGTATCCCAGTAGCTGGCGGTTATCTCTCCAGAAGGGGGATTGCGCCCCACGAGGCCACCTATAATATCTCTATAATCTCTATATATACCAGAACTTTCTCTGGCCACTCCCGTCGCGTAGCTGGCAGTTATATCTCCACTATTGTACCCCACGAGGCCACCCATAATAGGATCGTACCCCACGAGGCCGCCCATAATAGAATGTACTCCTCCGTTGACCGCCCCCGTCGCGTAGCTGGCGGTTATCTTTCCACCATTGTACCCCACGAGGCCGCCTACAACACCTCTATATGCATAAACGCTACTTCCTCTAACCGCTCCCATCGCATAGCTGGCAGTTATCTCTCCAGAATTGTCCCCCACGAGGCCGCCTATAGAACCACCGCCCATAGAACGGACTGAACCCATCGAATAACTTTCGCTTATCGTACCATTCCCGCTTATCGTACCATCCCCGCTTATCCCACTATAGTTGACCCCCACGAAACCACCCACAATAGACCTTCCGATGACCGTGCCCGTCGCGAAACTGCCGCTTATCGTTCCTCTGCTGTGGCCCACCATGCTACCTACAATGCTACGCCCTCTGACGCCCACGTTCGCCAACCCCACATCCTCCAACTTGCCCGCAGAACTCAAATAGCCGAACAAGCCGACATAGTCGCTTGAGCGATTGATGAACAAGTCCGAGATGACGTGCCCGTTGCCTCGGAAAACGCCGGAGTAGGAATTACTCGCGCCACTGCCTATCGGTTCCCAACCTGCGCCGCCGTTGTAATACTCATCGTCCGTGCGGGTGCTCGGATCGCCCGTGTTGAACGTCAGCGACACTGCGCTTGCGCTGCTCTCACCCAACTCGTAACCTATGCAACCGCCCGCGGTCGGACAACCCATTCCTGTCGTCGCACCTGGGAATGCTGCCGTGTAGGCGCTTGCGTCAGTCGGGCTGCTGCCGTCGCCGTCCAGATCCCAGCGTATCGCATTCAGCTGCGCCAGATTGCTCACCTCGATAAGCCCATCGTTGTCCTTGTCGTAGTCATTCACCGTCACGGCAATGCTGAATTGCAGCGTTGCCTCCTTGCTATCCGCATCCACCGCCGTCAGCGTGTAGGTCGTCGCACTCTGCACCTCCATCGGCGTCCCCGAAATGATCAGCGTCGCCGTGCTGAACACCAAACCCTCCGGCATTGGCGGCGACAGGCCGTAGCGCAACGGGGCACGACCGCCGCGCGCCCTCGGCAACTGCAATTCGCTTATTGCCTCGCCCCGCAGGTAACCCTGCGCCGGCACTCCCTCGTAAAACATCGGCGACGTCCCCGCTATCGCCACGCTCGGCGTCGACGCCACCGACAAGCGAAAACCATCATAATGGCCTGCAAGGCGGTCTTCGTCCGTCGCCTCGGACACGCCCGCAAGTACCGGGCCGCTCAACGTGATCACCACCTCACGAGGCGCCGCCGATACCTGCGTCACGCTGCTCACCCGCGCACCCGCCGCTATCATCGCCATGCCCGTGCTGCTCATACCGCCCGACAATGCCCAATTCACGCGCATCGCACGCGGCGCTCCCTCGTCTATCCGCACGCGGAAACCAGACCCTGACAACTCCGGATACACTTCCATCATCACCGGACGACTCGTGTTGCGGGACAGATGCAACCCCGCCATATTCAAACCGTCAAATATCCCCGCTGGCAACTTCGTCAGGCGGTTGTTGTCCAGGCGCATACTCGTCAGACTCCTCAAACCGGAAAACAAATCCGATTCCAGACTAGCCAAACGGTTGTGATTCAGACTTATGCGACTCAAATTGACCAAACCTGCAAACGTGTCCGACGGAAGGCTTGTAAAACGGTTATGCCATAAATTCAGTACCCGCAACTCCGTCAAATCCGAAAACAAACCAGCCGGCAATTCCGACAACCTATGAGTGTTGCCTATCTTCAGAACCTCCAAACTGCTCAAGCCGGAGAACGTCCCCGTAGCTATACTCGGCAAAGGATTGCTTCTTATATCCAGAGACTCCAAGCTGCTCAAGCTGGAAAACGTCCCCGCAGCTATGCTCGACAAACGATTGCTTCTTATATCCAGAGACTCCAAACTGCTCAAGCTGGAAAACGTCCCCGCAGCTATACTCGACAAACGATTGCTTCTCATATTCAGTTCCACCAGATTGCTCAATTCCGAAAACAAACCGGTCGGCAGTTCCAACAATCTATTGTTGCTAATATCCAGAGACTCTAATCTACTCAGACCGGAAAACGTTCCCGCGGCTATGCTCGACAAATGAGTCTCTTCCAGATTCAGTTCCACCAGATTGCTCAAACCAGCGAACGTCCCCGTCGAGAGACTCGTCAATCGGTTCCAATACAGGTGCAACGTCCGCAAACTCTGCAATTCCGAAAACAGACCGTCCGGCAAAACCGTCAACTGGTTCTTCATCAGACCCAGATAGGATAGATTGACCAAATCGTCGAAATCACCCGCCTTCAACGTGCTGATACTCTGACTCATCAGATTCAGCGTTGTTATCGAGGACAGATGTTCCATCGTGACCAGCGCACAGTTCGATACGCCCGCTTGCTCCATGATCTCGTCTCGAACCTGCGGAGTGCGGCCGCACACCTCCGGCCTCCCACGTACCTTGTGGCTTGGTTGCGCCGACAACACGCCGTGCGACACGCCGCTCGTGCTGCCACGGCCCGTCGTGTAGAAAGAACCGAGCAGTGAGTTCGACGATACGCTGATGCCGTCCCCGTCCTCGTCCCCCTCGGACACTACGTACACAAAGTCCGTCGCACTGGTGCTGCCGGCGACCGCAACCACCGTCGCGCTGACCGTGCTGTTGCCGATGGCTATTCTTAATACCGCGTCGGCGGGCACCCTGACGTCATCCCGACCATACGAAGCACGCATCCGGATCGTCTCGCCGGCGCGGTAGGTGTCGCCATGCGCCGGCACCGACACTACCCGCAACCTCGCCGTCAGCGGCAGCAGGCGCCGTTGCAGATCAACGTCCAAACCGCCGTATTGCAGTACCGGATACTGCATCGAGTTGCCGAAATGCCACGGGTCGTCCCTGCCACCGACGCCGGTCGCGGTGCTGCCGTCCACGTTCACGTTCCAACTGGCATAAATGCCGGTGTAGGTGGTCGGTGTCTGCAATGCGATCGTGGTTTTGCCCATACCACCGGCACTACTGTTGAGACCAGAGGCGTCGGTATCCCAGTAGCTGGCGGTTATATCTCCATAGTTGACCCAGTTGACCCCCACGAGGCCGCCTACATCCCTCCTCCTCTCGCTGACCGCGCCCATCGCATAGCTGGCGGTTATATCTCCCTCTCCATAATTGTACCCCACGAGGCCGCCTACATAAGATATCCCGCTGACCACGCCCGTCGCATAGCTGGCGGTTATCTCTTCACCATTGAACCCCACGAGGCCGCCTACATAAGATATCCCGCTGACCACGCCCGTCGCATAGCTGGCGGTTATATCTCCCTCTCCATAATTGCCCCCCACGAGGCCGCCTACAAAGACCTCCCCGTTGACCGCGCCCATCGCATAGCTGGCGGTTATATCTCCATAATTGACCCCCACGAGGCCACCTACATCAGGTGTCCCGCTGACCGCGCCCGTCGCGGAGCTGGCGCTTATCTCTCCAGAATTATAATTGCGCCCCACGAGGCCACCTGCATACTTTGTCCCGCTGACCACGCCCGTCGCGTAGCTGGCGCTTATCTCTCCATAATTTCCCCCCACGAGGCCACCTGCATACTTTGTCCCGCTGACCACGCCCGTCGCGTAGCTGGCGCTTATCTCTCCATAATTTCCCCCCACGAGGCCACCTACAAACCATTCCCCGCTGACTGCACCCGTCGCGGAGCTGGCACTTATCTCTCCATAATTTCCCCCCACGAGGCCACCTGCATAAAACCATCCCCCGCTAACCGCGCCCGTCGCGTAGCTGGCGCTTATCTCTCCAGCATTGCTCCCCACAAGGCCGCCTACATAAGATGTTCCGCTGACCACACCCATCGCGAAGCTGGTGGTTATCTCTCGAAGATTGTACCCCACGAGGCCACCTACATGAAGTGTCCCGCTGACCGCGCCCATCGCGGAGCTGGCGCTTATCTCTCCATAATTGCGCCCCACAAGGCCGCCTACACTATTCCCTCTCCCGTTGACCGCGCCCGTCGCGGAGCTGGCGATTATCTCTCCAGAATTGTACCCCACAAGGCCGCCTACACTATTCCCTCTCCCGTTGACCGCGCCCGTCGCGGAGCTGGCGATTATCTCTCCAGAATTGTACCCCACGAGACCGCCTACATCCCACCTCTCGCTCCCGCTGACCGCTCCCGCCGCGAAGCTAGCGGTTATCGTCCCTCCACTGTACCCGACCAAACTGCCTACCTGCTGTCGTCCCCTGACGTCCACGTTCGCCAATCCCACGTCCTCCAATTTGCCCGCAGAACCCAAATAGCCGAACAAGCCGATATAGCCGTTTGTTCGATTGATGAACAAGTCCGAGATGACGTGCCCGTTGCCTCGGAAAACGCCGGAGTAGGAATTACTCACGCCACCGCCTATCGGCTCCCAACCCGCGCCATCGTTGTAATACTCGTCGTCCGTGCGGGTGCTCGGATCCCCCGTGTTGAACGTCAGCGACACCGCGCTTGCGCTGCTCTCACCCAACTCGTAGCCTATGCAACCGCCCGCAGTCGGACAACCCATTCCTGCCGTCGCGCCTGGGAATGCCTCGGCGTAGGCGCTCGCGTTAGTCGTCGGACTGCCGTTGCCGTCCAGATCCCAGCGTATCGCGTTCAACTGCGACAGACTATATACTTCTATAAGACCATCGCCGTCCTTGTCGTAGTCATCCGCCACGGCAATGCTGAAGCGCAGCGTCGCTTCCTTGCTATCCGCGTCCACCACCGTCAGCGTGTAGGTCGTCGCACTCCGCACCTCCATCGGCGTCCCCGAAATGATCAGCGTCGCCGTGCTGAACACCAAGCCCTCCGGCGTGGACGGCGACAGGCTATAGCGCAACGGGGCACGACCTCCGCGCGCCCTCGGCAACTGCAATTCGCTTATCGCCTCGCCCCGCAGGTAACTCTGCGCCGGCACTCCCTCGTAAAACATCGGCAACGTCCCCGCTATCGCCACGCTCGGCACCGACGCCACCGACAAGCGAAAGCCAGCATAACGGCTCCCAGGGCGGTCTTCGTCCGTCGCCTCGGACACGCCCGCAAGCGCCGGGTCGCTCAACGTGATCACCACTTCACGAGGCGTGGCCGATACCTGCGTCACGCTGCTCACCCGCGCACCCGCCGCTATCATCGCCACGCCCGTGCTGCTCACACCGCCCGACAACGCCCAATTCACGCGCATCGCACGCGGTGCGCCCTCGTCTATTCGCACGCGGAAACCAGACCCTGACAACTCAGGATACACTTCCATCACCACCGGACGACTCGTGTTTTGATACAGATGCAACACCCTCGTCAGATTCAAACCGTCGAATATCCCCGCTGGCAACTTCGTCAAGCGGTTGTTGTTCACGCGCAAAGACGTCAAGCTCTTCAAACCGGAAAACAGACCCGATTCAAGGCTGGCCAATCGGTTGTGGTTTATACGCAAGTGACTCAAATTGACCAAACCTGCAAACGTGTCCGACGGGAGGCTTGTAAAACGGTTGTGCCATAAATTCAGTACCTGCAACTCCGTCAAATCCGAAAACAAACCGGCCGGCAATTCCGACAATCTATAAGTGTTGCCTATCTTCAGAACCTCCAAACTGCTCAAGCCGGAAAACGTCCCCGTAGCTATACTCGGCAAAGGATTGTGTTTCATATCCAGAAACTTCAAGCTGCTCAAGCCGGAAAACGTCCCCGCGGCTATGCTCGACAAACGATTGCCTTGCACATTCAGTTCCGCCAGATTGCTCAAACCAGCGAACGTCCCCGTCGAGAGACTCGTCAATCGGTTCGAATACAGAAGCAACTTCCTCAAACTCCGCAATTCCGAAAACAAACCGGCCGGCAATTCCGACAATCTATTGTTGCCGATATCCAGAGACTCTAATCTACTCAGACCGGAAAACGTTCCCGCGGCTATGCTCGACAAATGAGTCTCTTCCAGATTCAGCTCCACCAGATTGCTCAAACCGACGAACGTCCCCGTCGAAAGACTCGTCAATCGGTTCCAATACAGATGCAGCGTCCCCAAACTCCGCAATTCCGAAAACAGACCGGCCGGCAAGACCTCCAACTGGTTCTTCATCAGACCCAGATAGGATAGATTGACCAAATCGTCGAAGTCACCCGCCTTCAACGCGCTGATATTCTGACTCATCAGATTCAGCGTCGTTATCGAGGACAGATGTTCCATCGTGACCAGCGCGCAGTCCGATACGCCCGCTTGCTCCATGATCTCGTCTCGAACCTGCGGAGTGCGGTCGCACACGCCCGACCTCACCGCTATCGTGAATGACAACTCCGCCTTGTCGCCATCCGTATCGGTCGCAGTCCAGGTGTACGTCGTCGTCAACGTCACGTCCAACGGCACGCCCGTCAGGACGCGCGACGACGTGCTCAATCGCAAACCACCAGGCGGCGCCGGACTCAACGCATACGTCAACACCCCGTCGCCGCTCGTCGCCGCGGGCAACGTCAGCGTAACGCGCTCGCCCACTACGTAACTCTGCGCCGATAGCGTCTCCTCGCCAAACGTCGGCACCCAATCTCCGCCATGCACCTTGTGCCCCGATTGCGCCGACAACACGCCGTGCGACACGCCGCTCGTGCTGCCACGGCCCGTCGCGTAGAAGGAACCGAGCAGTGAGCTCGACGACACGCTGATGCCGTCCACGTCCTCGTCCGCCTCGGATACCACGTACACAAAGTCCGTCGCACTGGTGCTGCCGGCGACCGCAACCACCGTCGCGCTGACCGTCCTGCCACCGATGACTACTCTCAACACCGCGTCGGCGGGCACCCTGACGTCATCCCGACCATACGCAGCACGCATCCGAATCGTCTCGCCGGCGCGGTAAGTGTCGCCACGCGCCGGCACCGACGCTACCCGCAATCTCGCCGTCAGCGGCAGCAGGCGCCGTTGCAGATCAACGTCCAAACCACCGTATTGCAATACCGGATACTGCGTTGAGTCGCCGAAATCCCACGGGTCGTCCCTGCCACCGACGCCGGTCGCGGTGCTGCCGTCCACGTCCACGTTCCAACTGGCGTAAATGCCGGTGTAGGTGGTCGGTGTCTGCAACGCGATGATAGTTTTGCCAATGGCGCCCGTATCCGGGCCATAGTCGGCACTTCTGTCAAGACCCGAAACGTCAGTATCCCAATAACCGTCGGTTACCATCCCACTGTCAATCCCGGTAAAACCACCTTTCCTATGTCCAATGACTGCGCCCGCCACATAGTTCGCGATTAACGTTCCCGCGTTATGTCCTACAAAACCTCCTGCCAAATTCTCCCCCATAACCGCGCCTGTCGCGTAACCCGCGGTTATCGTCCCTTTGCTGTAGCCGACGAAACCGCCCGCAAGATTTCCCGTGACTGCGCCCACTGCATAACTTGCGCCTATGATTCCTTCATCGTAGCCGACAAAACCGCCCGCAAGATTTCCCGTGACTGCGCCCACTGCATAACTTGCACTTATGGCCCCTTTATTCTGGCCGACGAAACCGCCCCCAAAATTGCTTCTGATGACCGCGCCCGCCGCGTAGCTGCCGATTATTGTATGGTCACGGTCGTTGCTTCCCACAAAACCGCCAACGGATTCGTCCCCGCTGACCGCGCCCGTCGCATGGCAATCGGTTATCATCCCGCGGTTGCTTCCCACAAACCCGCCAACGGATCCGTCCCCGCCGCTGACTACGCCCGTTGCATAACTTTCACTTATCGTTCCGAGGTTGCCTCCTGCGAAGCCCCCTATGGCACCATCGCCATCATTCGCAAAGACCGCTCCTTTCGCATAGCTTTTGTCTATCGCGCCGTCGTTTATACCTACAAGACCTCCTATGCTGAACCCGCCGTCCGTCCCGGAAACCGTGCCCGTCGCGGAACTGTTGCTTATCGTTCCTCTGCTGTACCCGACCAGACTGCCTACATAGAATTGCCCTCTGACATCCACGTTCGCCAATCCCACGTCAACCAACCTGCCCGCGGAACCCAAACGGCCGAACAAGCCGATAAAGCGGCCTGCCCGATGGATGGACAAGTCCGAAATGACGTGCCCGTTGCCCTGAAAAACGCCGGAGTAGGAATTACTCGCATTGCCTATCGGTTCCCAACCCGCGCCGCCGTTGTAATACTCGTCGTCCGTTCGGGTGCTCGGATCCCCCGTGTTGAACGTCAGCGACACCGCGCTTGCGTCGTCCTCACCCAACTCATAGCCGACACAGCCATCCACGGCCGGACAACCCATCCCTGCCGCCGCGCCCGGGAACGCCTCGGCGTATGCACTCGCGTCGGTCGGACTGCTGCCGTCGCCGTCCAGATCCCAGCGTATCGCATTCAGCTGCGCCAGATTGACCACCTCGATAAGGCCGTCGTTGTCCTTGTCGTAGTCGTTCGCTTTCACGACAAGGCTGAATTGCAGCGTCGCCTCGTCGCCATCCGCGTCCATCGCCGTCAGCGTGTAGGTCGCCGCCGGCCACACCTCGCTCGGAATACCTGAAATCACACGCGTGGCCGAACTGAACGTCAAACCCATCGGCAATTTCGGCGACAGCGTATAAGTCAGCGGCGGTCGGCAACTTCTCGCCGCCGGCAACCTGAATCCGGGATCGCCGACGGCTACGCCCCGCAGAAAAACCTGCGGTGACACCGCTTGATCGAACCACAGATCAGTGCAGGGTAGCGTCACGCTTCCAGTCGTAGCAAGCCGGAAGCCCCTATAGGAACCCTCTGCATCGTCAAGCTGCTCAACGACGTCAGCCGACTTGGCGTCGATCAACGTGATGGTCATGGATTCTCTGGGATGGGGCATCCCGAACACCTCGCTTGCGATCGTGCCATCTCTGATATAAGCCGCACCAGGCACGCTCGAATCCCCGGATGACAACCACAAAACTTCTATGGTCAACGGCGCGCCCTCCCTTATACGCGCACGGGCACGACCGTTGTTCGAAGATTCCACACGCACCGACAACTTAAGCGGACTGCCGGGATTGCTCGACAAATCCAGCAAATCCTTCAAGCTCAGCCCGACGAATACATTTTCCGGCAACGACGACAAACGGTTGCCGCGCAACGACAGTGTCGTCATATTGGACAAATCGGCAAACACCATGCTCGCCATACCGCTTATCCGATTGTTGTCCAGAAGCAGCTTGCGCAGGTTCCCCAAACCAGAAAACGCATCTTCTTCCAAACGTCCTATTTCGTTGGAAGACAAATCCAGCTCACGGAGGTCGGCCAAACCCGCGAATATGCCTAGCCTGATCCGGGTCAACTGATTTCCGCTCAAGTTCAGGGATTGCAAACTGCTCAAGCCCGCAAAGTCGCCTTGCTGCAATCGGACTATACTCTGGCTGCTGATGTCCAACGCGGCGATCAATGCCAACTGCTCCGCCTTCACGTAGTCGCATACCCGTGTCCCCGGAACCAGAACCGTCAACGCCTCCACTATCGCGTCACGAACCTGCGGCGTCCTCGTGCACACCTCCGACCGCACCTTGATTGTGAATGCGCTCCCGTGCCTGCGACCCGACGCATCCACCACCTCCCATATGTAGTCGCTTTCCCTTTGCACCTCCGTCGGCGTCCCCGTCAACGTCCGCGTCAACGTGCTGAATTTCAATCCCTCCGGCAATTCACCGGACAGGCTGTATCCCAGCGGAACATCGCCGCCATCCGCCGACGGCAACTCCAATGGACGTATCTCCACCCCTTCCATATACGACTGATCCTCCACCTCGCGCGCAAGCAACGGGCCGTTCCAACGCAAACTCACGCTGCGCGTCGTCGCCACCCGAAATCCGCTATACGGCCCCGTCGCGTCGTCCGTTCTCTCCGACAACGGCAAGCCGTCAATCTTGACCGACAACAACTCCACCGTCACCGTCGTCGGACGCGCCATACCGAACGACTCGCTCGCACTCGTTCCCGCAGACAACTCCACCTCGCCTCCATCCACATATCCGCCCGAAGATGCCCAATTCACCAACATCCCCAGAAACGCTCCTTGCGCTATATTCGCTCGCGCTCGATCACCTTCCGCAGACAACCCCGGAGACACCAAAAACACAATCGGTTCGCTCGTGTTGCCGTGCAGCGTCAAACTGTCCGTCAATTCCAATCCCAGGAATATACCCTCCGGCAGACCCGCCAAACGGTTGTCGTGCAGACGCAGACTGCTCAAACGCGACAAGCCGACAAACGTATCAGACCGCAAACCGCTTAACTCGTTGTTGTCCAAATACAGGCTGCCCAGCGCATTCAATCCCCCGAACACGCCTGCTTCCAATCCCCGCAATTTATTGCCGCTCAACGACAATTCGCGCAAGCTGCCCAGACCCCCGAATATCCCCGACGGCAGACCGCCCAACTCGTTGCCGTCCAAATGCAACTCCTCCAAACTGACCAATTCCGAAAACACGCCGGATGGCAGGCTATTCAATTCGTTACCACCCAAATGCAAACGGCGCAGACCGCTCAAACCCGCAAAGTCGCCTTCCTCCAACTGGGCTATCCTCTTGCTGCTGATGTCCAGTACCGTGATCGAGGCCAAATGCTCCGCCTTCACGTAGTCGCATACCCGTGTCCCCGGAACCAGAACCGTCAACTCCTCCACTATCGCGTCTCGAACCTGCGGCGTCCTCGCGCACACCTCCGACCGCACCTTGATCGTGAACTCCCTCCTGTCCTCACGACCCGACGCATCCGCTACCTTCCATACGTAGTTGCTCTCCCTATGCACCTCCGTCGGCGTACCCGTCAACGTCCGTGTCAGCGTGCTGAATTTCAATCCCTCCGGCAATTCACCGGACAGGCTGTATCCCAGCGGAACATCGCCGCCAACCCCAGATGGCAACTCCAACGGACGGATCTCCATGCCCTGCGTATACGACTGATCCTCCACCTCGCGCATAAGCAACGGGCCGTTCCAACGCAAACTCGCACTGCCCGTCGTCGCCACCCGAAATCCGCTATACGGCCCCGTCGCGTCGTCCGTTCTCTCCGACAACGGCAAGCCGTCAACCTTGACCGACAACAACTCCACCGTCACCGTCGTCGGACGCGCCATACCAAACGACTCGCTCGCACTCGTTCCCGCAGACAACTCCACCTCGCCTCCATCCACATATCCACCCGAAGACACCCAATTCACCAACATCCCCAGAAACGCTCCTTGCGCTATATTCGCTCGCGCTCGATCACCTTCCGCAGACAACCCCGGAGACACCAAAAACACAATCGGTTCGCTCGTGTTGCCGTGCAGCGTCAAACTATCCGTCAATTCCAATCCCAGGAATATACCCTCCGGCAGACCCGCCAAACGGTTGTCGTGCAGACGCAGACTGCTCAAACGCGACAAGCCGACAAACGTATCAGACCGCAAACCGCTTAACTCGTTGTTGTCCAAATACAGGCTGCCCAGCGCATTCAATCCCCCGAACACGCCTGCTTCCAATTCCTGCAATTCGTTGCCGCTCAACGACAATTCGCGCAAGCCGACCAGACCCCCGAATATCCCCGACGGCAGACCGCCCAACTCGTTGCCGTCCAAATGCAACTCCTCCAAACTGACCAATTCCGAAAACACGCCGGATGGCAGGCTATTCAATTCGTTACCGCCCAAATGCAAACGGCGCAGACCGCTCAAACCCGCAAAGTCGCCTTCCTCCAACCGGGCTATCCTCTTGCTGCTGATGTCCAGCACCGTGATCGAGGCCAAATGCTCCGCCTTCACGTAGTCGCATACGGGAATAACGCCCATCAACGCTTCCATTATCGCGTCTCGAACCTGCGGCGTCCTCGCGCACACCTCCGACCGCACCTTGATCGTGAACTCCCTCCTGTCCTCACGACCCGACGCATCCGCTACCTTCCATACGTAGTTGCTCTCCCTATGCACCTCCGTCGGCGTACCCGTCAACGTCCGCGTCAACGTGCTGAATTTCAATCCCTCCGGCAATTCACCGGACAGGCTGTATGCCAGCGGAGCATCGCCGCCATCCGCCGACGGCAACTCCAACGGATCTATCCCCACCTCTTCCGTATACGACTGATCCCCCACCTCGCGCATAAGCAACGGGCCGTTCCAACGCAAATTCTCGCGGCCCGTCGCCGTCACCTCAAATCCGCTATACGGCCCCGTCGCGTCGTCCGTTCTCTCCGACAACGGCAAGCCGTCAATCTTGACCGACAACAACTCCACCGTCACCGTCGTCGGACGCGCCATACCGAACCACTCGCTCGCACTCGCCCCCGCAGACAACTCCGCCTCTCCTCTATCCACGTATCCGCCGGATGATTCCCAATTCACCAACATCCCGAGAAACGCCCCTTGCGCTATATGCGCGCGCACTCGATCACCTTCCGAAGACAACTCCGGACGTACCTGAAACTTAAAATAATCGTTACCGTTCCCATGCAACGTCAAACTATCCGTCAATTCCAATCCCAGGAATATACCCTCCGGCAGATCCGCCAAACGGTTGTCGTGCAGCAGACCCCCCAAACGGTTGTCGTGCAGACGCAGACTGCTCAAACGAGACAAACCGACAAACGTATCCGTACTCAAATCGCTCAACTCGTTGCCGCTCAACGACAATTCGCGCAAGCCGACCAGGCCCTCGAATATACCCGACGGCAGACCGCCCAACTTGTTGCCATCTATGTGCAACTCCTCCAAACTGACCAATTCCGAAAACACGCCGGATGGCAGGCTATTCAATTCGTTACCACCCAAATGCAAACGGCGCAGACCGCTCAAGCCCCCAAAGTCGCCTTCCTTCAACCGGACTATTCCCTGGCTGCTGATGTCCAGCACCGTGATCGAGGCCAAATGCTCCGCCTTCACGTAATCGCATACTCGCACGCCCATAAACGCATCCACTATCGCATCACGAACCTCCAGCGTCCTCCTGCACACCTCTGACTGCACCTTGATTTTGAATCCGCTCTGGTGCACACGACCCGACGCATCCGCCACCCTCCATACGTAGCTACTCTCCCTATGCACCTTCGTCGGCGTACCCGTCAACGTCCGCGTCAACGTGCTGAATTTCAATCCCTCCGGCAATTCGCCGGACAAGCTATATTCCAACGGAAGATCGCCGCCATCCGCAGACGGCAACTCCAACGGAGCTATCCCCACGCCCTCCGTATACAACTGATCTTTCACCTCGCGCGCAAGCAACGGACCGTTCCAACGCAAAACCTTCCTGCTGTCCGTCGTCGCCACCCGAAATCCGCTATACGGCCCCGTCGCGTCGTCCGTTCTCTCCATCCGCGGCAAGCCGTCTATCTCGACCGACGACAACTCCACCGTCACCGTCGTCGGACGCGCCATGCCGAACAACTCGCTTGCACTCGTTCCCGCCGACAACTCCACCTCCCCTCTATCCACGTATCCACCCGATGATTCCCAATCCACCAACATCCCGAGAAACGCCCCTTCCGCTATATGCGCGCGCGCTCGATCACCTTCCGATGACAACTCCGGATACACCCAAAACTCAACAGGATCGTTCCCGTTCCCGTGCAGCGTCAAACTATTCGACAATTTCAATCCCTGAAATATATCCGCCGGCAGACCCTCCAAACGGTTGTCGTGCAGACGCAGGCTGCTCAAACGCGACAAGCCGACAAACGTATCAGACTGCAAACCGCTTAACTCGTTGTTGTCCAAATACAGACTGCCCAGCGCATTCAATCCCTCGAACACGCCTGCTTCCAATCTCTGCAATTCGTTGCCGCTCAACGACAATTCACGCAAACTGCCCAAACCCCCGAATATCCCCGACGGCAGATCGCCCAACTTGTTGCCGTCTATATGCAACTCCTCCAAATTGCCCAATTCCGACAACACGCCGGAAGGCAGACTCCTCAACCTGTTATCCCCCAAATACAAACGACGCAGACCGCTCAAGCCCGCAAAGTCACCCGCACGCACTTCCGTCGCGCCTCTTCCGTCTATGTCCAAGGCTTCTATCATCACCAGGTGTCCGGTCGTGACATCAGCGCAGCTATCCACGCCCACCTTGTCCGCTATCGCCTCATAAACTTGGCGCGTGCGATCACATATACCGGCGTCCATCGGCGGCAATGGAGGAGGGGGGCGGGGCGACAACACCGCGCTGTCCGTCGCCTCCACGACCAATCCCTCTATACGACCGAAAACGCGCCCCAACCGGGCGGCGTGCAGCGTGATCGTCACCGACTGCGTACCGACCATGCGCAGTACTTCGCTTACCGTCGTGCCCGCGCTTACCGAGACCACTCTCGTTCTACTTGCATCCTCCGATGAAGTCCACGTTACTTCTATTCTGACGGGAGCTCCTTCCTCGATATGCACGCGCGCTCCTCCTTCCTCCAACTCCAAACTCGCATGCAAAACAAATGGACCGTCAGAGTTCCCGGACAAATCCAGCGTATGCTTTAATTCCAAACCCGTAAATATGTCCCTGGGCAATTCCCCCAATTCATTCCTTTGCAGCAATAATTTTGTCAGACTTCTCATCCCCGAAAACGCACCGCTTGCCAAGTCGTATATCTTGTTGTCGCCAAGATTCAATTCCTCCAATCTCGCAACCCCTGAAAATACTCCGGCGTTCAACATCTCCAACTGATTGCCCGACAAGTCCAAAACCCTCAACGCGCTCAGACTCGTATTCATAAACGTATTACCCAAACCATTCAGTTGGTTGCCGCTCAAATGCAATTTATCCAGATCTTTCAATCCCGAAAACACTCCGTTCCCCAAGACCCTTATCCGATTGCCGCCCAAACGCAATGTCTCCAAACGCCGCAATCCCGAAAATGCTCCGTTGCCCAATCCACTCAAGCGATTCCTCGACACGTCCAACGCCGTCAGCGCGCTCAAACTCGTGTTCTCGAACAGTTCGCCCACGTCGCTTATCCAGTTGCCGCTCAACGTCAACATGCGCAAACTGACCAACCCCGAAAACACTCTGCTATCCAACGTCACCAGATGGTTCGAACTCATATACAGACGCTCCAAGCGAACCAGATCCGAAAATATCTCAGGTTCCAACCCTCTCAAACCGTTCCCCTCCATACGCAAAGACCGCAAGCCGCTCAAACCCTCGAAATCACCAAGCTGCAACTCGCTCAATCCACGGTCGCTTATGATCAGCGTCTCTATACGCGCAAGATCGTCCTCTTTGACGTAGTCACAGTCCGAATGACCCGCCCTGCGCGCTATCTCCTCATGAACCGCCCGCGTGCGGGCACATACCTCACCGCGCACGCGAATGCCGATCTCCGTCGTAGCCCTGCGACCCACCGCGTCCTCCACCGTGTAGCGATACACACCCCCCTGCACCCGCGTCGGAGTCCCCGACAATACCCGCGTCAACGGGTTGAACACCAAATCCGACGGCAGCGGGGAATCTCCAGATAAACTGTAGCGCAACGGACGCGTACCGCTTACCGCCGCCGGCAACTTTGACGACGTTCCCGCACCCACCGTGTATATCTGATCCTCCACTCCCCCAACAAACCGAGGCCCACGCCACCTCAACGTCACGATGCCCGTCGCCGATATACGAATACCACGGTAGGACGCGGCCGGAAGCAACTGCTGAACGTCATGCAGCCTTATCATCGCAGGCTCCACGTGCGCACGCTCCAAACCGAATACCCCGCTCGCCAACGCGCCCGCCGCCACCTCTACCTGACCCATCTCGCTCGAACCGCCCGACGCAGACCAGAAAGCCTTTATCGCCGCAGGCACCCCTTCCTTTATGCGCGCACGCACTCCTTCCTCCCAAGCCTCCAGGCGCAACTCCAACACGAATGGATCCATCGGATTGCCGGACAAGTCCAGACCGCCCGTCAACTCCATGCCGGAAAATATCTCGGCGGGCAACCCCGTCAACCCATTCCCAGACAACGTCAGCGTGCGCAAACTATCCAATCCCGAAAATGCTCCGCTACCCAGCGTGCTTATTTGGTTGCCTGCCAACTGCAACGTCTCCAAACGCCGCAAGCCCGAAAATGCTCCGTTGCCCAATCCACTCAAGCGATTCCTCGACACGTCCAACGCCGTCAGCGCGCTCAAACTCGTGTTCTCGAACAGTTCGCCCACGTCGCTTATCCAGTTGCCGCTCAACGTCAACATGCGCAAACTGACCAACCCCGAAAACACTCTGCTATCCAACGTCACCAGATGGTTCGAACTCATATACAGACGCTCCAAGCGAACCAGATCCGAAAATATCTCAGGTTCCAACCCTCTCAAACCGTTCCCCTCCATACGCAAAGACCGCAAGCCGCTCAAACCCCCGAAATCACCAGGCTGCAACTCGCTCAATCCACGGTCGCTTATGATCAGCGTCTCTATACGCGCAAGATCGTTTTCTTTGACGTAGTCACAGTCCGAATGACCCGCCCTGCGCGCTATCTCCTCATGAACCGCTCGCGTGCGGGCACATACCTCACCGCGCACGCGAATGCCGATCTCCGTCGTAGCCCTGCGACCCACCGCGTCCTCCACCGTGTAGCGATACACACCCCCCTGCACCCGCGTCGGAGTCCCCGACAATACCCGCGTCAACGGGTTGAACGCCAAATCCGACGGCAGCGGGGAATCTCCAGACAAACTGTAGCGCAACGGACGCGTACCGCTTACCGCCGCCGGCAACTTTGACGACGTTCCCACACCCACCGTGTATATCTGATCCTCCACTCCCCCAACAAACCGAGGCCCACGCCACCTCAACGTCACGATGCCCGTCGCCGATATACGAATACCACGGTAGGACGCGGCCGGAAGCAACTGCTGAACATCATGCAGCCTTATCATCGCAGGCTCCACGTGCGCACGCTCCAAACCGAATACCCCGCTCGCCAACGCGCCCGCCGCCACCTCTACCTGACCCATCTCGCTCGAACCGCCCGACGCAGACCAGGATGCCTTTATCGCCGCAGGCGCCCCTTCCTTTATGCGCGCACGCACTCCTTCCTCCCAAGCCTCCAGGCGCAACTCCAACACGAATGGGTCCACCGGATTGCCTGACAAGTCCAGACCGCCCGTCAACTCCATGCCGACAAATATCTCGGCGGGCAACCTCGTCAACCCATTTCCAGACAACGTCAGCGTGCGCAAACTATCCAATCCCGAAAATGCTCCGCTATCCAGCGTGCTTATTTGGTTGCCTGCCAACTGCAACGTCTCCAAACGCCGCAAGCCCGAAAATGCTCCGTCGCCCAATCCACCCAAACGATTCCTCGACAAATCCAACGCCGTCAGCGCGCTCAAACTCGTGTTCTTGAACAGTTCGCCCACGTCGCTTATCCAGTTGTCGCTCAACGTCAACATGCGCAAACTCGTCAATCCCGAAAACACTCTGCTCTCCAACGTCACCAGATGGTTCGAACTCATATACAGACGCTCCAAGCGAACCAGATCCGAAAATATCCCAGGTCTCAACCGCCTCAAACCGTTCCCCTCCATACGCAAAGACCTCAAGCCGCTCAAACCCCCGAAATCACCAAGCTGCAACTCGCTCAATCCACGGTCGCTTATGATCAGCGTCTCTATACGCGCAAGATCGTTTTCTTTGACGTAGTCACAGTCCGAATGACCCGCCCTGCGCGCTATCTCCTCATGAACCGCTCGCGTCCGGGCACATACCTCACCGCGCACGCGAATGCCGATCTCCGTCGTAGCCCTGCGACCCACCGCGTCCTCCACCGTGTAGCGATACACACCCCCCTGCACCCGCGTCGGAGTCCCCGACAATACCCGCGTCAACGGGTTGAACGCCAAATCCGACGGCAGCGGGGAATCTCCAGACAAACTGTAGCGCAACGGACGCGTACCGCTTACCGCCGCCGGCAACTTTGACGACGTTCCCACACCCACCGTGTATATCTGATCCTCCACTCCCCCAACAAACCGAGGCCCACGCCACCTCAACGTCACGATGCCCGTCGCCGATATACGAATACCACGGTAGGACGCGGCCGGAAGCAACTGCTGAACGTCATGCAGCCTTATCATCGCAGGCTCCACGTGCGCACGCTCCAAACCGAATACCCCGCTCGCCAACGCGCCCGCCGCCACCTCTACCTGACCCATCTCGCTCGAACCGCCCGACGCAGACCAGGATGCCTTTATCGCCGCAGGCGCCCCTTCCTTTATGCGCGCACGCACTCCTTCCTCCCAAGCCTCCAAGCGCAACTCCAACACGAATGGGTCCACCGGATTGCCTGACAAGTCCAGACCGCCCGTCAACTCCATGCCGACAAATATCTCGGCGGGCAACCTCGTCAACCCATTTCCAGACAACGTCAGCGTGCGCAAACTATCCAATCCCGAAAATGCTCCGCTATCCAGCGTGCTTATTTGGTTGCCTGCCAACTGCAACGTCTCCAAACGCCGCAAGCCCGAAAATGCTCCGTCGCCCAATCCACCCAAACGATTCCTCGACAAATCCAACGCCGTCAGCGCGCTCAAACTCGTGTTCTTGAACAGTTCGCCAACGTCGCTTATCCAGTTGCCGCTCAACGTCAACATGCGCAAACTGACCAATCCCGAAAACACTCTGCTATCCAACGTCACCAGATGGTTCGAACTCATATACAGACGCTCCAAGCGAACCAGATCCGAAAATATCCCATGTCTCAACCGCCTCAAACCGTTCCCCTCCATACGCAAAGACCTCAAGCCGCTCAAACCCCCGAAATCACCAAGCTGCAACTCGCTCAATCCACGGTCGCTTATGATCAGCGTCTCTATACGCGCAAGATCGTTTTCTTTGACGTAGTCGCAGTCCGAATGACCCGCCCTGCGCGCTATCTCCTCATGAACCGCTCGCGTGCGGGCACATACCTCACCGCGCACGCGAATGCCGATCTCCGTCGTAGCCCTGCGACCCACCGCGTCCTCCACCGTGTAGCGATACACACCCCCCTGCACCCGCGTCGGAGTCCCCGACAATACCCGCGTCAACGGGTCGAACGCCAAATCCGACGGCAGCGGGGAATCTCCAGACAAACTGTAGCGCAACGGACGCGTACCGCTTACCGCCGCCGGCAACTTTGACGATACTTCCACACCCACCGTGTATATCTGATCCTCCACTCCCCCAACAAACCGAGGCCCACGCCATCTCAACGTCACGATGCCCGTCGCCGATATACGAATACCACGGTAGGACGCGGACGGAAGCAACTGCTGAGCATCATGCAGCCTTATCATCGCAGGCTCCACGTGCGCACGCTCCAAACCGAATACCCCGCTCGCCAACGCGCCCGCCGCCACCTCTACCTGACCCATCTCGCTCGAACCGCCCGACGCAGACCAGGATGCCTTTATCGCCGCAGGCGCCCCTTCCCTTATGCGCGCACGCACTCCTTCCTCCCAAGCCTCCAGGCGCAACTCCAACACGAATGGATCCATCGGATTGCCGGACAAATCCAACATGCCTAAATCTAATCCCGAAAATATATCCGCAGGCAGGTCCCGCAAACGATTCCCTTGCAGAACCAATCTACCCAAATTGCCCAACCCCGAAAAAGCACCACTTTCCATTCTATTTATCCAATTACTCCCCAAACGCAATTCTTTCAGCTGCCCCAAACCAGAAAATGCTCCTTCACCCAATCTCTCCAACCGATTCCCCGACATATCCAACACCGTCAACGCGCTCAGGCTGGTATTCGCAAATACATCTCCCGCGCTGCTGATTCGATTGTCGCTCAACGTCAACATCCGCAAACTCGTCAACCCCGAGAACGCACCATTCTCCAACGTGACCAAATGGTTGGAACTCATATACAGACGCTCCAAAGCGACTAAACCGGCAAATATCCTCGGCTCCAGGCCAGTCAGACGGTTCCCGTCCAAGCGCAGTGATGCCAACTCATCCAACCCTGCAAAGTCACCCACCCGCAATCGGCTTATGCTACGGCTGCTGATATCCAGCGAAGTAATCATCTCCAACTGCTCCGCCGTAACCAAACTGCATTCCGCCACTTCCGCTGCCTGCACTATTGCACGCTTCACCTGCTCGGTGCGATCACACACGCCGCCAGTGCCCTGCGCAACGACCGCAGCCGGCATGCTGAGCAATACTACTGTCAGGAGAATAACAACTGAAACAGGCCGACAGCGGCCAGTTGACTGAACGAGCCAGTTGTCAAAATCAGGAGCGCCAGTTTTGCAACCAAGCGCTCGCAGTAGGAAGGACAATAACGAAGAACCACTTACAGGATCAGGTTCTGCGCCATGTGGTTGCTCGCACAACCGCCACGTCAGAGATTCATTATTTTGACGCATCAGCACACACGGCTAACACGCAAGTAATACCGATCATTTGATTAATCCTGAGTTTGAGTTAATGCAAAGGAAAATTAGGGGCATTATAATGGCCATGATTCTGAGGCCTTTTCCACGCCCCGTCCTGCCTATCCCCGCGCCACCCTCCTTGGCCGCGGAAAACATACCGTCTATAAAACACTCCCTCTCATCCACAACCCCTTCCTTGCGCAAGTCATTGGCCAAATCCACCAACAGATCGCGCAAGGTGTTGTCCGTGCACCATCGTCGAAAACGGCGGTGCACTGTTTTGTAATTCGGATAACATTGCAGCAGCATCTTCCATTGCGCCCCGTGTCGAGGATCCACAGGACGCCTTCGAGAACTTTTCTCGTCGGCACCGGCTTACGACCGGCCCGGCTTGGCGCGATGTTCTCTTCTGGGAAATGTTTGCGTATGCGTTCTCATTGTTCGTCGCTCAATCGTACCATGCGATGAATCATACACGATAATCAGCAGATCGTCACCGCGCATGAGAATCTCCGGCTATCCTTATGAATATGCGGATGCCAAAGAAGTTTTCAAGCAGCGACGGCGCGGGAAAGTTGTGCCGGATCGCGGACGCGGGTGGGCCTGCGGGCGCGCCTGCGAGCGCGCCGCGGAACAACTACAACCGTTCCAGCAGGCCGTTGATTTCCGAGGCCTCGGATACCATCGCGTATTGCCAATGTCCGCGTCCGCCGTCGGCGTTGACCGCGGCGACCCAGCGCTCGGCGGCGGTGCGTTTGATTTCTTTCAGCTCGTCGTAGCCCTTGGTCTCGAGAATCAGATAGCGATCCTCGTCTTGCAGCCGCACCAGGAAGTCGGGCAGATAATCGTGAGACTCGCCGTTGTGCAGGTACGGAATGCCGAAGCCCAGCCCCTCGTTCTTGGCGAACGAGAACACGCGCGGGTGTTTGTCCAGGTGCCATGCGGCCAACTGCTCGAGTCTTTCGGTATCCGGCACCACGGCATTGACGTGGCTTTTGTGCACCGGGTATGGTTCGCGGCGGGTGCTGAAGTCCACCTCCGCCGTAGAACCGTCGCCGCGCATACGCTCATAGCGCGGCAGTTCGGGCGCCTCGCCCGCGGCCTCGTCGGGGCGGATTCCTTGCAACAGACGTTCGATGATGTGCCCATAATACGGGGCCAGGAACGCGTCTCGCCGGTCTGCGGGAGGTGCCGCGATAACCTTCTTGTCGAAGTATTCGCGCACGATCCGATACAACTGGGAAAACAGAACTCCCGGCGGCAACCGACATTGTGCGTCGTCGGAATAGTCCTTCGCCAGCGCGGCGGTCATCTCGCAGATCCTCTGCTGCAAGCGCGCCTGCCCGCGAAATTCCTCGAGATCCGCCCTGTTGAGCGCGCCCGGGCCGTGCAGGGAAGGACGACCGATATTGGGTGCCAATCCAGGCTTCATCTCTACTTCCGACGGGATTTTTTCGATGTTTATCCGCAGCGGCGGGACTTCATCCACGTCGCAAACGATGCGCCCGCGCACGCTCTGGCGGTAGCCTTCGACGCGCGGGAAACGGATCTTGTATTGTTCTTTTTGCGGTACCGCGTGCACGTGCCAGCGTTTTGCTTCTTCCACTTTGGTGCCGCCGGCGGCCTTCACGGTAAAGGCGGACAGCGGCACGCCGAGCACGGTGGCGATTTCCTCGCGCATCAGCCCGTCCGCACCGACCTCGTAGGATGCGCGCCGCAAGCCGCGCCCGACCACCTGCTCGCACAGCAGTTGCGACATGAACGGGCGCAGACCGATGATGTGCGTCACGGTGTTGCAATCCCAACCCTCGGTCAGCATCCCGACGCTGACGATGCAGCGCACGTCGCGCCCCGGCGGGTGCTTCTCGCGGCCCAACTTGCGCGCCAGCTCCTCGAAGCCGTCGGGATATTGCGCCCGGCGCTGACTGTCGCGCGGCCAGTCCATCCTGCCGATAGTGTCGAGCACGTGACGCATCCAGCGGGTTTCGTCGCTCTTGGCGTTGCCGCTCTCGATTTCCTTCTGCACGTCCGAATACACGCAGATGGTGTTCCGGTGCTCGTCGTCGTTGCGCAGCGAGGGCAGACTCGCGCGCGGAATGGCGGTGGTCGGCGGGCGATCCTCGGCCAGCCACTCATAGACGATTTTCGCCAGTTTCCGAGTCTTGCAGACGATGATGAACACCGGCGGGCGCGGGTCGTCGGACTCGGCCAGTTCGCGGCGCAACGCCTCCCACATGCCGCCCATCATCGCAATCGGCGTGTGCGCGTATTTGAGTATCGCCTCCGGCTTGGCGCCGCTCTTTCTGCCGCCGCGCTCGGACGGCGTCAGTTGCGGCAGTATCCATTTCCAGATGTTGAAGTAGCCCGGAACGCTGGCGCCGGAAGAATCGCGCACCGCCAACTGCGGAATCTTGACCAGCCCGGCCTCGATTGCGTCCTGCAAATCGAAACTGCTGACCGTCCACGGGAAAATGCGATTGGTGTTGGCGCCCGCCTTGCCCAGAAAATACGGCGTCGCCGAGAAGTCCACGCAAAAATTGATACCGCGCGACTTGTGCACCCGATCCAGTCCCTCGACCCACACCGTGGCCTCCTTGTAATAGTGCTCCGCCGCCTCGTCGTCGCCGATAAGACCGTCCTCCTCGTTGCCGTCGCCGTTGCCATTGCCGTTGTCATTGCCGTTGTCATTGCCGTCGCGCAGGCGGTAGGCGTGGTGGGCCTCGTCGTTGAACACCATGACGTTGCGCCGCGTTCCCAATTCTCCTTCCAGCACGCGGCGCACGAGCGCGGCGTCGGACTCGAGGTATTTTTCCGCCTCGATTTCGGCCTTCCTCAGATTGCCGCCCTTGTCTTTCTCCTCCGACAGAATGCGCAACAGTCCCAGCGCGCTCTTTTTTCTAAGATCGTTCTCGGTCATGTAGCGCTTGCCACGCGCGGTCATAGTCCTGTCGCCGATCAACACGGTCTCGCGCATCACGACGCGCTGCCCGGCCTTGACCACCTTGCTGCCGGACTGGGTGCCGTGCGGCTCGAACACGTGCCAGTTCGTCGTCAGAATCCGTCCCTGCGCCAAGCGCGGCATCAGCGCCGGCGGCACCAGGTCGCGGGTGCGGTAAATGCTGGCCTCGCCCTTCCTCGGATCGAGCTCGGCCAGGCGGTCGCGGATGGTAACGTTCGGGCAAACCACCAGCACGGCGTCGGAAAAGCGCCTGTCCTGCCTGTTGTGGACTTTGTTCAGTATGCTCCACGCCGCCAGCATCGCCATCACGGTGGTCTTGCCGGCGCCGGTCGCCATCCGGCAGCACAACCTGCGAAAGGCGGTGCAACCCTGCCTTTGCTTCTCCGCCCCCGGCTCATCCGGCGGCACGACGATCCCCTGCAACAGATCGGCGCGCGCCTCGCTCACAAAGATGATCGTCTCGGCGGCTTCCAGTTGCGCAAAAAACAACGGCTGCGCACGCCCGCGACGGCGCCAGTAATTCAGCAGTTCCATCGTCACCCGGCTGACGCCGCCGCCGCCGCGCAACGCCAGCGGGCGCCATTCGGCAAGCCGCTCGCGCACCTGCGACACCAGTTGCAGTTCTTCGATCTCATGGCCGACCTCGCGCTCGTTCTCGCCGTCGGTGCGCGCGCCGGGCGGCAGATACACATAGGTCGGCTTGCGCCGCCCAACGATTTTCTCCGCCGGCTCATGCTCATGGATTTTCCAATGCGCCCCCGGCTCCTCATAGGGAGAATTGATGACAGGGGCCTGAACTGCGGGAGCGAGCATCGCGGACTATCCTTGTTGTGATTGTATGTTTTGCCGGACCAACTTTTGCACGCCGGTCACCAAGTGCTGAAAACTTTTTGAAGAATTATTTTTTATGTCCATGTATCGAGGAACCTTCTTCGCCGCGTCTCCCTTTTGGAAGTGGAAGCCTTTATCAATACCAATACGTTTCAGTTCCTTGCCTGGACGATCAATATCGTCAGGATTCCTATATTTTTTCTTGTTTCGGTACTGCGCCGCCTCAAACTTCGGAAATGCTTTCTCGACCGCATCGAGATCGCCGAAATACCACGCTTCCAATTCCCGGCAGACGATGCGAATCAAAGGCGTATGTTTGCTTTGTCTCGCGCATATCTCCTGCAATTCCTGCTTGAGTTCCCGACAATCACGGCTATCTTGATCGTGCAGGATGACAAAGAAGGTATTGGGTTGATTCCAAGTCTTGAGCTTGCGGGGAATAGACTGTTGCAGGTGGTTTTTGCCTTGATGCGGGATGCATCTGCAATGTACAGCGGGGAACTCGCCTACTATCTGAGGCAGCAATGTTTCCAACAAATGCTTGGCAGAATCCTCTTCCAGCAGGAAGACGAGATTTATCTGTGCGACATGCATTGCTTGTCTGCTACTAGATTTCCAGCAGGTCCTGATTCCACAACCAGCCCAATTGATCGCCTGCATCGAACAACCCCTTGATTTGCCGATTGTCGGCGAGCAAATGGATCGCGGTCTTGCCCTGCTTTTTCTTTAACAAAAACGCTTCCTCGGGCTCTACGTGGTTCAACACATCGGGCGAATGAGTGGAGACGAAAACCTGCCCGCCCCGCATGGCGTAATCACGCAGTTCCTCGACCAAGGTGCCGAGCAGACGCGGATACAGCTGGTTCTCCGGTTCTTCAATGCACAGAAACGGGTGCGGCCTCGGATCATGCAACAACACCAGGTAGGCAAACATCTTGATCGTGCCGTCCGAGACGTGGCGGGCAATGAAAGGATCCTTGAAGGAGCCGTCCGCAAAGCGCAGCAGTACATATCCGTCAGGCGTTACCGCCACGTCCACCCCGGACATGCCGGGAATTCTCTCCCTGAATTTTTCTATGATAGCGTCGAACGTCGGGGGATCATTCTGGTACAAATGCTGAGCGACCAGGGGCAGGTTATCACCGGATTCGGAAAGATGTTCCTCCATTCCCGCTTCCGAGCGCTGGCGGGCCGCGGCGATATGAAAATCGGACACGTGCCAGTTCTCGATAAAATGGCGAAAAGCATTGGCCGCCTTGAAGCGCTGAAACTGCCCCAACCCCTTGATGGCAAGCATATGGGGAGAATCCAGTTTTTGAAAATCCTTGGTCAATTCTTCGTCTGACTTGTCGAAGTCCTCCTCGTTGCTGATGGCATAGCCCTCTCCCTCCTTGAAATCCAAAAAGTGAAAAGGTGAACCATATTTCCCTCGCTTGTAACACAAGATCTCCCGTTTCACGATGGGAGCGCCGTCCCGGGCAGTAATCTCCAAACGATACGTAACAAGCCGCCCCCTGGCGACAGTCGCCGCCCGAAACTGAATTTCAATCACGATGGGCTCATCCGTGTGGCCCCGGGTCGCCACCTCCTTGTAGCCGCCCATCCTTTGCACGGCGGTCTTCAGATTGTTCACCAAGGCGTCCTTCAGGAAACCGAAGACCCGAAACAGCGTGGATTTGCCGCTGCCGTTTTCACCGACGAACACCGCAAACGGCGGGACGTCCTTCAATTCCACGTCATGCAGGGCGCGGAAGTTCTTCAGATGGAGACGTTCGATTTTCATGGCTGCTATTTTATAGGAAGTTATACAGTAACTTGAGGCGGACATTACAGGTTCAGGTGGTCGGCGATGGCGTCTAATTTTTCGATTATTTCGGGGTGGATTTCATCCGCGCGCATGACGGCGGCGATTTCCGCGTAGCGAGTATAGGGGAAATTCTGCAATCCAGCCTCGTGAAGAATCTTGGACAAGACGACGCGCGCCTTGCTCTGTTTGAGAACATCGTGATCGCCCATCGGATCGTCCACAACCCGGCCGGGCAACTCCGCGCGCATGACTTCTTTCATCGCGTCGCCATCTGCCAGTTCCGCTTCCGGCCCGACGGCCTCGGCAACGAAACGGGCAAGGACGTCGGGGTGCACAAGGTAGCTTTCGATTTCATAGCGGTTCCAGCACAGTCTCAGAAACCTGTCGTCGAAAGCCGTCTTCATAGGGGGGATGTTCTCCTTGGCGTCGCGGTCTATGACTTGCACGCCGCACGCTTCCTCTTGCGCAAGCAGCAAAGACTCGAAGTGATCATCCGCCTTTATCCCCTTGCCTTTGTGCCTCGTTTCAAACACGGCGGGTTTCCAGAACGGCTGCCTCAGGTAACCCGCCGTCCGATGCTCCAGAATATGCGCCCACGCGCGCAACAATGCCAGGTCGGTGTGGCCCTCGACGTACAACACACTTCCCTTTTCACGCGCCTGCACAATATCCAGGTTGGACAACAACGAAAGAGAGCGAATCAGCGTCGCCCTTTCCTCGTCGCTCGCCAGTTTTTTCGGAGTATCCAGCAGCGCGTATAATTCTCTCGGTTCGACGGCGTTGATAACGACCTCCGAATGAGTGGCGATGATCAACTGCGAATTGTTCTTTCGTGCGGTAGTTTTCAGTTCATGGTAAATACCGTCTTGCAGAATTACGTGCAGGTGGGCATCAGGCTCATCCAGCAGAAGCACCGTTCCCTGCCGGAAATTCAGAAAGGTCAACAACATCAGCACCTGCAGAAATCCGCTGCCGGCACTGGCAATATCGTACGTCGGGCCAGACCGTGCTGCGTGCCGGTATTCCAAAATAATATTCGGGCCATCGGTATTCGGCGGCAAAAGGTCGTAATCGAAAATTGTTTTGACGGCTTTTGTCAGCCGTTCCCACGCGCTCCGGTCATGATGAACCTCGACCAGCAGGTTGCGCAGCACGTCGCCGGGCTTGCCCTGCCCCAACAACTGATTGATCTTCGGCCTCTGATACACGGGTTCCTCGGTGCCCAGACCGGACATGGCCGGAACAAAAGCCGGAGCGGGAAAATTATCGGGGTCCACAAGACACTCCGGCGACACGTCCGAGGTTGGGCGAACGTACACCTGCTCGCTGCTGTCGCTGATGATTTCAACGGGCACGCGGGTATTGTCACAAGTTACTGCTATTTCAACTTTCTCTTCCGCGCCCCGTTTGTGCCACAACAAATCAAAGGCGCGCAACGGAACGGAATAAAATGCCTGCCGGGCGATAGGCGCCTTGGTATAGGCGCCGCCGTGACGCTGATAGTCATTCAGTTCGCGCCAGCGCGACAACGCCAAGTGCCAGGTCGCAATCGCTTGCAGCAACGTGGTCTTGCCCGAATTGTTCGGCCCGGTGACGACAATGTGATCGTCAAGGTCAAAAGTTTCGTCGCCGAAACGCTTGAAGTTGCGGATAACTACCCTGGTGATTTTCATCGTTGCCACCGTTACATTAGGGGCAGGTTCTTTCCAATTTTACAATGTTCAATGAGCTCGTCTTTTCCTTTCAATGAAATTGAATTTTCAGGGTCTCTCAACATCGAACGCAGCCCAGGTTTTATTCCTTTGGAAACCCACACGGGCATATAATCGAACGGCTGATTGTCGGTTGACGGATCGTCCTTCATGAAATCCCGGATAAAATCCGCTCCGCCTTGCAGCTGTTTTTTTACTGCTGTTATATCCTGGCTATTGGTTTTTCTCTCTACCAGGTACAAGCCAGCCTCGTTTTGGCTCAAAGCACAGAATACGAATTCATCACAATGCTTTCCGCCTCTTTCAGGCGGCTCTTCAAAAAGCTTATCCACCGAATAAACGGTGGGATTTATCATACTTCCCAATCCATATTCTGAACGTTCAGGAATCCGGCATTTTTTGTATTTATCATCGAAGATACTTTTGAGTCCTGGTTCCGGTTGACTCGTTGGTTTCGGCTTAACCACTGGCCTTATCTCTCTGTTTCATGAGCCTGATGGTTTCGTTGTAAAGCGCAGAGGAAACATCCAGGTGATCTTTGGTCAAAAAGCCATATTCCTTATCAAACGGAACTTTTTTGACCCTTGTTTTCCCCGCTCTGGATCCGGCAAACAAATAAACGGAGCACTTTTCTTCTTTGAGTTTGGTAAGTTTGGAGAGCTCGGTTTTTTTACTACCGGCTATCTCCGCGGCATAGACAAAATTGCTGACCTGTTCCACGATAATGTCACTATGCGTGGTGATCAAAATATTGACATCGCCATCCGCGACTAATCGCGCGAGAATATCGGAAATATTCCGCTGGGCGGCCGGATGCAGATGGGCTTCCGGCTCCTCCACGATAAACAAGTCACTGGTATCCAAATAATGACGGATAAATAGCACAATCGGGGCCAATTCTGAAACCGATGACGAGGCGCTCATCAATGGCAAATCATGTTCTTCGCCGTTGCTCTTAAACCTGTAGCGGAAATCGGGATACCCTACTTCCGATTCTTGAATATATATTTCTCCGGACAAGATTCGGTTTTCTATATCCCCACTAATTCTTTTTATTTCTTCTACGGGAGGACGGTGGGGACGACGTAGTGGACGTTTCCGACGTATTATACGTCTTCTTAACATTACACCTGTCCTATCGCCTCTAATATTTATCAGTTTTTGCATAAAATCAGAAAGAACACCACTAAAAAGAGGAATAGGCGAGAGCCTGCTAAGTCCGGCCATAGGCGCCCGCTCAATAAGTGCACTAACCAGAGTGCGGTGACTTTGAATAATCCCACCTCGGATGGCAGGCAAGTAATGCGGAATCGATAACCTGTTTTCTTCATTATTAGATAAAGCGGTATGAAAATGATGGAATAACGTCTCAATACATTCATCTAACAAATGAAAGTACATTCTCTCATTGTGGTCAACTACTCTTCCGTATCTTTGTTTTTTCTGTTTCTGCGATAAGAGTATTTTTTTTAACGATTGATATATATCCTTTTTCTTTTGGTTGGTCAGCTTGCTCTTCTCCGGATACGTCAAATCTAAAATAAGCTGGTTTTCAAAGTCGGATATTCTCACGGAAAACCTTTTATCCACTTCCGTAGTCTCGATTATATTTCTCCCTTCTTCTCCCAAACAATAAATAAATTGTTTCCGCCATTCAGAACAGATATCTTCTACCCACTTATCGAAATACTTATCTATTTCTCCCAACGCGGTGCTTTGTGATTGCGTTAACTTATTAAATATATCTTTTATGTCTTTATAATTACCCTCCATGTAGCGCATACTATATCTTGCCATGCGATAGTCTTCTTTTGCTTTTGCAAGCACCATATAAATTGAATAAATCAGCATTGCCAGATATGACTTGCCCGTATTGCTCGGCCCTACGAAAATTGTCATGGGGCTTACTTCTATATTTTTTGCTTCGGCTATGGGGCCGAAGTTTTTTACGGTGAGTTTCATTTTGGGTCTCCGGTTTTTTTGACTACCATCAGTTCGTTGCCTCGGTCGTCTATGACTTTTACGGCGATCTGGTCGCCGGCGGCGAACGGGGCGCTGACGGCGCCGCGCAGGCGTTCCCAGACGGATTCGTCGAAGTCCGCTTGCACGGCGTGGCGGATTTTGTCCCAGGCCGAGGTGCGCGGGAAGAATACCTGGCCGGCGCGAAAGCTCTGGCCGTCGTAGTCGGTGTCCAGCATCCAGCATGGCACATCGTCGCCTTGCAGGGCGTTGTGTTCCATCGTGGCCGGGTCGAACACGTCCAGGCCGCGCAGGGTTACCTGCCACAGGTCGCCGCCGTCCTCGGCTTTCTCGGGCGCTTTTTCCAGTTTGACATCGGGCAGGCCGACGACGGCGAAGATCTGGCTTGAGCGGGTATTCTTCAGCAGGTCCGACATCACCAGATCGGTACTGGCCTGGACATAGACCGCAGGCAAGCCAAGGGTCGCCTCGCCGTGCTGCACGGTTTCGCGGGCTTCGGGTTCTATCGCAAAGGCGATGACCAGCAGCATTTGGTAATTCTTTGCGTGCGCCTCCTTGCCAGCCTCGATCACGGCGCGTTCGCTGACGGGGCCGTTGGCGGGGCCGAAGACGATCGCGACGGCCTCGCCGTCGTCCGTCCCGGGAGCGACGTGCTCGGCTTCGGCATGCAGGCTTAAGGACTTGGCGGGCGGACGCACCTTGTCCAGGCGGAATTCCTGGTTGCCTTGCAGTCTCAGCACTGGTGACAGGCGCAGCACTTCGATCATGCGCTCGATGTGGTTGTCCTCGTTGTCCGGTGGCGGGACAGGTTCTTTTACTTGCGGCAGTTCGGCCTCGGGCGACAGCGGCGTGGGCAGTACGGCCTCGACGCAGAACGGGCCGGTGATGCGGATGACGCTGCTTTCGGTTTCGGGTTTGTCCACCAGCACTTCCTCGGCCGGCGGTTCGTTATTGGCGATGGATTTCAGCGTGATATGCGGCACGATGCCGCCGACTTCCTCGCCTTTTTTGTTCTGCTTGCGCTGATAAACGAAGCCACCGGCCGGGCCGCGCTGCTCGTCTTTCAACTGATAGTAGGGATAGGTGGCGGTGAGCAGGCGTTGGCGGACAAGGGCCAAGGGCACACGAGAGACATCGGTAGTGATCCAGCGGCGGCCCCATTGTTCGGCGACATAGGCGGTGGTACCGCTGCCGCAGGTGGGGTCTAAAACCAGATCGCCGGGGTCGGTGGTCATCAACATGCAGCGTTGGATAACTTTCTCGGCGGTTTGGACAACGTATTTTTTATCCATAGCAAAGGAAAGACCCGTGTCCATCCAGGAGTTGGTGATTTTTCGCACCGGATAGTCATCCGCGTAGCGGATATACCACAGCTGGTTTCCAACAATGACAAGACGATTGCTTTTTTTGAGAGCTTCCATGCCTCTCAGATAATGCGCTTTCCAATGATTATTCGGTTGTGGACGAAAAATTTGCCCTTCAAATTCAAAAGGGCAATCCTGCGAGGAAGCACCTTGTGATTGAGTATCACCGCAGGCAAAAACCCTGCTGTCATCTGGAAGAGAAACCATACCTTCCCGCTCTGCTTTCGTCATAGAACGCCTTGAGCCAGACTGAAGTTCCAAATAACGGTATGTATTATCCCCGCGCTCAGTGTTGTTTTTGGCCACAAATAAAGAGCGGTATTTCATTCTTTTGCTATCCTTGGCGTACCAAACCAGATAATCACCTACACGGCTGATTTTTTCAGTAGCGAATCCGCTTGTCGTAGCGAAGTAAATCTCACTTACAAAATTCTCCCTCCCAAACACCTCGTCCATCACGCACCGCACCAAGTGCACGTTCTCATCGGAAATCTGCACGAAGCAGGAACCCGAATCGGTCAGCATTTCGCGCGCCAGCAGCAGGCGGTCGCGCATATAGGTCAGCCACGAGTGGATGCCCAACTCCCAGGTGTCGCGGTAGGCGCGCACCATTTCCGGTTCGCGGCTCAGCGAATCGTCGTCGCCGTCCTTGACGTCGCGCTTGCGCACAAACGGCTGAAAGTTGCCGCCGAACTTGACGCCGTAAGGCGGGTCCATATAGACCATCTGCACCTGCCCGCCCAAGCCCTCGTACTCCAGCAACGAGTTCATCACCTGCAACGAGTCGCCGAGGATCAGGCGATTCTGCCAACCGTTGACGTGTTCGTAGGCGCCGCGGATTTTCTCGCCGATGCTCTTGTCGCTCTCGCCGAACAGTTCCAAAGTCTGGCCGCGCTTGCGGTGGCGGCGTTTCAGCGTTTCCAGCACGGCTTCGGTGGACAGGCGCTCGTGGACGAACAGCGGCAGCGTCGGCACCGCAAAACCGCCACGCTCGGCCTTGCCGGCCCAGTTCAGAAAGTGCCGGGACAGG
Source organism: Candidatus Oxydemutator sp. (assembly GCA_965203445.1). Classification (GTDB taxonomy): domain Bacteria; phylum Pseudomonadota; class Gammaproteobacteria; order Poriferisulfidales; family Oxydemutatoraceae; genus Oxydemutator. The sequence continues at coordinate 1,745,485 of OZ241883.1, read as the reverse complement.
TTTTTGAGTTTTTCCGCCGCCTGCTTCGCCTGATCCAGGTCGTCGCCGGCGATGATCTCCTCGATCAGGCGTTCCCCCTCGCCGCGCGCCTCGTCCTCGTCCCAGGCCAACTCCGGCGCCAGCGAGGAATCGTAGCGCCAGGTCCTGGGCGGCCTTCTCCTGGCGGACGGAAAGACGTCCTGCGCGCCGCTCTCGGGACGCATCAGAGCTTCTTCCTTGTGGCGATAATTTCGCGCGGCTTTGCCAGACTTGCGAGGCTTGCCAGACTTGGAGGACTTGGGAGGCATGGGCAAAGGTTACTCCAGCGCCCCTTCGTGGCGCAACAGCCAGGCTTTGACCTTCAATCCCTTACCCTTCGTAGGCCCGGTGTAGCCGCGCAACTCGCCCGACTTGGAGATGACGCGATGGCACGGGACGACTATCGGAACCGGGTTGGCGCGGCAGGCGCCGCCGACGGCGCGGGGATGGGTGTTCAGGCGTTCGGCGATGCCGCCGTAGGTCAGCGTCTGGCCGCGGCGGGTGGCGGCGATGACTTTCCATACGCGCCGCTGAAAGGGGGTGGCGGCGGCCAGGTGCAGCGGGCATTCGATGCGCCGGGCGGGATCGTCGAAGTAGCGTTGCAGTTGCCGCGCTATGCGTTTCTCCATCGGCGACGGCGCGACTAATGAGCCTGGCGCGCTTGCGGACGACGGCGTGCGGCGCGAACAAAACGAAATACGCCGCAGGCCGGCTTTGTCGGCCTGGATTTCGAGCACACCCACGGGGGAATCAAAGAACACGGCAAAGCGCCCGAACCAACGCATAACAAACGGCGTCGCCGCCGCCACTATTCAAAAAGGCCGCGACAAAGATCGAACGGCCGGCGACAAAATGATCGGGGCGAGAGGATTTGAACCTCCGACCACCACAACCCCATTGTGGTGCGCTACCAGACTGCGCCACGCCCCGACGAGTCACTTGAGAACGTTCAGTATCTGTTCGAGTTCGCCTCTTATCTCACGAACCAGGTCGGTATGGATGCCCTTCTCGGCCGCGGCCTCGCGGTCGGCCAGCACCTGTTTCGCACCTTCCATCGTGTATTTGTCCACCCGCAGCAGTGTATATATGCGTATCAACAGCGACAGGTTTTCCCGAGTATAGCAGCGGCGGTTGGTCCTTCTCACCGGGCGCAGGCGCGCAAACTCTTTCTCCCAGTAGCGCAGCACGTGGCGCTCGACCCCGCACCATTCGCTGACCTCGCCGATCGTGAAATAGTGCTTATCCGGTATCAGCGGAAAGCGGGTCATCCTCGGCTCCTTGCCCGATACAACCGGCCACCCGATTCTTGAGCTTCTGACCGGGCCGAAAAACCACGACGCGACGCGCCGGAATCGGCACCACCTCCCTCGTCCTGGGATTGCGTCCGGGGCGCTCGCCCTTATCGCGCAACAAAAAATTGCCGAAACCGGACAGCTTGACGTTGACGCCACCCTCCAGGGTGCCGACGATTTCCGAGAAGAAACTCTCCATGAATTCCCTGGACTCGTGCTTGTTGAGGCCGAGCTTATCGGACAGGTGATTGATCAAGTGCGATTTGGTCACCGTCTTGGTCTTTTTTGTTGGCATCGGGCGTTCTCTCAGTGGGTCGTCCTCAGTTTCCCGTTCAGCTCCCGTTCCAGGGCCTCGACGATAGTCCCGACCCAGGCATCGCTGCTGCCGCTTTCAAGAGTGCTGAATAAATCCTGAAAAATCAACCCCAAGGTTATGCTTTTGAAGCCCGATTGTATATCACCCCCCGCAAAAACATCAAATACCACGATTTTCACCAGTTGCTCGATGCGCAAGCTCTCGATACAACGCACCGCCGAGGCGGCCGTAACTTCTTGCGGGAAGACCACCGCCAGGTCGCGGCGCACCGCCGGATACGGCGACAGAGGCCGGCACGACGTCGGCGGGCGCTCCGGCAGGTGATCGAGTTCGAGCGCGAACAAGAACACCGGGGCGGGCAACTTCAGGCGTTGTTCGAGCAGCGGCGACAGCTGGCCGACGCGCCCGACTTCGGCGTCTCCTATCCTGACGCGCGCGCTGCGTCCCGGATGCAGGCCCGGATACTCGGCGGCCTCGAAACGCAAAGCGCCGCCACAGCCGCGCAGCAGGCGTTCGACGTCGCCTTTGACATCGTGGAAGTCGCACGCGCGGCCGTCGTCGCCCCATTGCTCCGGGCGCAGCGCGCCGCACGCCAACCCGCCCAGCATCTGCGCCTGCCCGGGCCGCCCGTCGCGCTCGAAAAACACCGGGCCGCGCTCGAAAATCCGCACGCGCTCGCGTTGCCGGTCGAGATTGTAGGACAACACCCGCAGCAGTCCCGGCCACAGCGACGTGCGCATGACCGACGTCTCGCTCGAAATCGGGTTTCTCAGGCGCGGCGCGCTCTCGTCGGAAAACTGCGCGGCCTCCCTCGGCGAGATAAAACTATAGGTGACCACCTCGTAATAACCGGCCTCGACCAGGCGGTCGTCGAGACGCCGGTCGCGCTCGCGCTCGCGGTTCTCGCCCGCGAATATGTCGCCGGCGCCGGCACCGGCGACGGCGGCGCCCATGCGCTCGGGAATTTTGTCGTAACCGTACAGACGCGCGATCTCCTCGATCAGATCCTCCTCGATGCGCAGATCGAAACGCCACGACGGCGGCACGCAACGCCAGCCGGCGCCATCGCCGGCGCCGAGGCCCTCGACGCGGCAACCAAGACAAACGAGGGCGCGCGCGACGAAGTCGGCGGCGACGGCGACGCCCAGGCGCCCGGCCATGGCCTCGGCGCGCAGCATGATCCCGGCGGCGCGCGGCAAGTGGCGTTCGCTTTTGACTTCGCGCACCGGCCCGGCGCTCCCGCCGGCGACGTCGAGCAGCAACTGCGTCGCACGCTCCAGCGCGCGCGTCTGCAAGCGCGGATCCACGCCGCGCTCGAAACGATGCGACGACTCGGTGTGCAGACCGAGCGCGCGCGCGCGTCCGGCGACGGCCTCGGGCGCGAAGAACGCACATTCGAGCACAACGTCGCGGGTATCCTCGCGCACCGCGCTCCCGGCGCCGCCGATAATGCCGGCGACCGCGACCGCGCCGTGGTCGTCGCCGATCACGAGCACGTCGCCGTTCAACGCGAGCGCCTCGCCGCCGCCTATCGGACGCAGTTGCTCGCCGTCCTTTGCGAAACGCACCCGAAGATCGCCGGCCAGGCGGCGGCCGTCGAAGGCGTGCATCGGCTGCCCGCACTCGAGCATCACGTAGTTCAGCACGTCCACCACCGGATGCACGCCGCGCATACCGCAGCGACGCAGGCGTTCGCGCATCCACAGCGGCGCGACCGCCGCCGGATCGAGGCCGGTTACGACGCGCGACAGATAGCGCGGACAGGCGGCTTCGGCGGCGACCACAACCGCGCGTTGCAGGTCGTGGGCGGCGGCGACCGCCGGTTGTTCGGGCGCGCACAGTTCGACGCCGTCCAGCGCCGCGATCTCGCGCGCGACGCCAAACACGCTACAGCAGTCGGCGCGGTTCGGCGTCAGATCGAGGTCGTAGATCACGTCGTCCGAACCGAGACGTTCGCCGAGTTCGGCGCCGGGTTCCACGTCCCCCAGATCGAGCAGGCCGCCGGCATCGTCGCCCAGGCCGAGTTCGGCGGCGGAGCACAGCATTCCGTGCGATTCGACGCCGCGTATCGTCGCCAAAGCAATAGTCCTGCCGCCGACGTTTGCGCCTTCGAGCGCAAGCGGCGCGCACAGGCCGACGCGCACGTCGGGAGCGCCGCACACCACCTGAAACGAACCGCGCCCACCGGCGTCCACGCGGCACAGCCGCAGGCGTTCGGCGTCCGGGTGCGGCGCCACGTCGGTTACGCGCGCGGCGACGATGCGCGACAACGCCGGCGCCGCCGGGTATTCGGCGTCCACTTCGAGGCCGGCCAGCGTCAGACGCTCGCCCAACGCGCGCGCGTCGTCTGGCGCGATCGCCACCCACTGCCGCAGCCACTCGAGGTTGCAACGCACGCCGGCCCCGTCAGTCCGCAAACTGCTCGCAAAAGCGCAGGTCGTTGTCGAACAACACGCGCAGGTCGTCTATGCCGTAGCGCAGCATCGCCAGACGCTCGACGCCGAGACCGAAGGCGTAGCCGGTGTAGCGCCCGGCGTCGCAGCCGACTGCGCGCAACACGTTCGGATGCACCATGCCGCAACCCATGATCTCAAGCCACGCGTGGCGGTCGCCGCCGTGGCGCCAGTGGATGTCCACCTCGGCCGAAGGCTCGGTGAAGGGGAAATACGAGGGCCGAAAGCGAATCGGCAGATCGTCCTCGTCGAAGAAGGCGCGTAGAAAACCGGCGACGACGCCCTTCAAGTCGGCAAACGACAGGTGCTCGTCCACGGCCAGCCCCTCGACCTGGTGAAACATCGGGCTGTGCGTGACGTCGAGATCGCAGCGATAGACGCGCCCCGGCGCGATCATCCGCAGCGGCGGCGGCGTGCGCCGCATGACCCTGATCTGCACCGGCGAGGTGTGCGTGCGCAGCAGGTAGCCCCCGCCCTCGGCGCCGCGTTCGGCGTCGCCGGCAATGTAAAAGGTGTCGTGCATCGCGCGCGCCGGGTGCAGCGGCGGCACGTTCAGCGCCTCGAAGTTGTGGAAATCGTCCTCGACGTCGGGACCTTCCTCGACGTCGAAACCGGCGCGCGCGAACAGCTGCTCGACGTGGCGCAGCGTACGCGTGATCGGGTGCAGCGCACCGCCGCCGCGGCCGCGACCGGGCAGTGTCACGTCTAATTTCTCGCTCTCGAGGCGCCGCCTTACGGCGTCATCGGCGAGCGCCGCGCGGCGGCGTTCGACCGCGGCCAGAATCTCGCGCTTGGCGTCGTTCAAGGCCTTGCCGGCGGCGGGGCGCTCCCGCGGGGGAAGCGAGTTGAGCCGTTTCAGGCGCAGCGTGACGACGCCCTTCCTGCCGAGGTATTCGACGCGGATCTTGTCGAGTTCGGCGGCCGTTTGCGCGGCCTCGACGCGCGTGCGCGCGCCGGCAACGATGGTGGCGAGGTCCTGCATGGCGCCGCCCGTGGTCGCAACTCGTGGAAGGTCGAAAACCCCGGCCTAGGACACGTCAATCCAGGCTACGAGAGCAAGCCCCGAGGACACCGCGACCCGACCGGACGCAGGCCGGATCAGCCGGCGGTCAGCGCGGCCTTGGCTTTCTCGGCGATCTTGCCGAAGGCGTCGGGATCGTGCACCGCCAGTTCGGCCAGGATTTTGCGGTCGAGTTCTACGTCGGCCTTGGCCAGGCCCTCGATCATGCGGCTGTACGACAGACCGAAGGCGCGCGCCGCGGCGTTGATGCGCACGATCCACAGGCTGCGGAACGCGCGCTTGCGCCGGCGGCGGTCGCGGTAGGCGTACTCGCCGGCGCGGATTACCGCCTGCCTGGCGACGCGGAACGCTCTGCTGCGCGCGCCGCGGTAGCCTTTCGCCCGCTTCAGGATCTTCTTGCGTCGCGCGTGCGTGGCGACGCTGTTTTTCGCTCGCGGCATGGCGTCCTTCGGTGCAGCTGTCGGTTCAGGCGCAGGTTCAGGTATACGGCAGCAGTTTGCGCACCGCGGCCACGTCGTTGGCGTGCACCAGATCCGGCGCGCGCAGGCCGCGCTTGCGCTTCGGCGTCTTCTTCGTCAGGATGTGGCGCGCGTGCGACTGCTTCTTGCGATAGGCGCCGCTTGCGGTCTTCCTGAAGCGCTTGGCGGCGCCGCGGTTGGTCTTTTGTTTGGGCATATCGTCACTCCGACGCGGCAAGCCCGGGCTTCGCCGCCACCTGTCTTTTCGGCGCCATCACCATCACGATCTGGCGCCCCTCGTTTTTCGGTTGCTGCTCGACGACGGCGTGCTCCGCCAAGTCGGCGCGAACCCTGTGCAACATTTGCATTCCCAATTCCCGGTGCATCATCTCGCGGCCTCTGAACCGCAGAACGACCTTGGTCTTGTCCCCGTCCCGGAGAAAACGCACCAGGTTGCGCAACTTGGTCTCGTAGTCCATGGTGTCGGTGCCGGGCCTGAACTTGACCTCCTTGACCTGCGTGCGCTTCTGCTTTTTGCGCGCCTGCTGCGCCTTCTTGCGCTGCTCGAAGCGGAACTTGCCGTAGTCCATGACCCGGCACACCGGCGGCGTCGCGTTCGGCACCAGCTCCACCAGATCGAGTTCGCGCTCCAGCGCGAACTTGCGCGCGTCGCTGGCGCTCATGACGCCCATGTTGACGCCCTCGACGTCTATCAGGCGCACGTTCAGGTCGTCAATCTCGTCGTTCAAACGGTTTCTTTTTACTAATTTGATGCCGTCTCCTCCCGCTTTATGGTTGCGGTTCAGGTCTTTGTTTCCAAGCGCTCGCTCCACCCGGCCACCACGTCGGCGACCGGCATCGCGCCCAGGTCCTTGCCGTCCAGCAGGCGCACCGCAATGGTGTCGGCGTTGCGTTCGGCATCGCCTGCTATCAGCATGTAGGGGACACGCGCGAGCGTGTGTTCGCGGATTTTATAGTTTATCTTCTCATTTCTCAAGTCGGCCCGGACGCGGAAGCCGCGCGCGCCCAGATCGGCGGCGACCGCGGCCGCGTAATCACGCTGGGCGTCGGTGATGTTCATGACCACGGCCTGCACCGGCGCCAACCACAGCGGCAGGCGTCCGCCGTAGTTCTCTATCAGGATGCCGATGAAGCGCTCGAGCGAACCCAGGATGGCGCGGTGGATCATCACCGGCGTCTTGCGCGCACCGCCGGCGGCGACGTATTCGGCGCCGAGCCGCTCCGGCATCGAGAAGTCTATCTGGATCGTGCCGCACTGCCACTTGCGCTCGAGGCTGTCCTTCAGCGTGAAGTCAATTTTCGGGCCGTAGAACGCGCCTTCGCCCGCGTCCACGCGGTACTCGAGTGCGCGCGCGGCCAGCGCCTCGGCGAGCGCCTGCTCGGCCTTGTCCCACAGCGCGTCGTCGCCGACGCGTCGCGGCGGGCGCGTGGACAGCGCCACCAGCACGTCGTCGAAGCCGAAATCCCGATAGACGCGGAACATCATCTCGATCAGCGTTGCGATCTCGGCCTGCAACTGCCGCTCGTCGCAGAAAATATGCGCGTCGTCCTGGGTGAAGCGGCGCGCCCGCATCAGCCCGTGCAGCGTGCCCGACGGTTCGTTGCGGTGGACGACGCCGAACTCGGCCAGGCGGTACGGCAGGTCGCGGTAGCTCTTCAGTCCCTGGTTGTAGATCTGCACGTGCGCCGGACAGTTCATCGGCTTGACCGCGTAGTCGCGCTTCTCCGATTCGGTCGAGAAGATCATGTCGCCGAACTTGTCCCAGTGACCGGAACGCTCCCACAGCGTACGGTCGAGCATCTGCGGCGTGTGCACCTCGTGGTAGCCGGCGCCGGCGAGCGCCGCGCGCATGTAGCCCTCGACCACGCGGTAGAGCGTCCAGCCGTTCTCGTGCCAGAAAACCATGCCCGGGGCCTCGGGCTGGAAGTGGAACAGATCCATCTGCGCGCCGAGGCGGCGGTGGTCGCGCTTCTCGGCCTCTTCGAGGCGCTTCAAGTGGGCCTTCAGTTGCTTGTCGTCGGCCCACGCGGTGCCGTAGATGCGCTGCAAGGTCTCGTTGCCGCTGTCGCCACGCCAGTAGGCGCCGGCGACCCCGGTCAAGCGAAACGCGCGCAGGTGGCGGGTGTTCGGCACGTGCGGGCCGCGGCACATGTCCACGTATTCCTGGTGGCGGTAGAGCGCGATGATCTCGCCGTCGGGTATCTCGCGCGCGAGCTGCACCTTGTACGGCTCGCCGCGCTCCTCGAAAGTCGCAACCGCCTGCTCGCGCGACACGACCTCGCGCACGACGTCGTAGTCCTGCTCGATCAGTTCGCGCATGCGCCGCTCGATAGCCCGCAGGTCGTCGTCGGTGAACGGACGCCGGTAGGCGACGTCGTAATAAAAGCCGTTTTCGATGACCGGGCCGATGGCCATGCGCGCCTCGGGATACAGCTGCTTGAGCGCGTGCCCCAACAGGTGCGCGAACGAGTGGCGCACGATCTCGAGACCCTCGTCGTCCCTCGCCGTGATGACCCGCAACGGCGCGTCGCGCTCTATCTCGACGCAGGCGTCCACCAGGCGCCCGGCCACCTCGCCGGCGAGCGCCGCCTTGGCCAGACCCGGGCCTATGTCCTCGGCCACGCGCATGACCGTGACCGGGCCGTCGAAGACCTTGCGGGTGCCGTCGGGGAGCGTGATCTCTGGCATACGGGGCGTCGCGGGCGCGTGACGGAAACGGTGGTAGGCGCGATTGGATTCGAACCAACGACCCCCACCATGTCAAGGTGATGCTCTAACCAACTGAGCTACGCGCCTTCATCGGCGCGAAGGATAGCACAAAAGACCCTGATAAAGGTCCCGATCACGCGCTTGCGCGGTCGGCGACGCCGAACACCTGCTCCTTGATGCCGGCGATTTCGTCGCGCAGGCGCGCGGCCTCCTCGAACTCGAGGTCGCGGGCGTGGGCGAACATCTTGTCTTCCATCTTCTTGATCTTTTTGGCGGCCTGGTTCGGGGTCAGTTCGCAGTAGTCGCTGATCCTCGGTTCGGCCACCCGGTGGCGTTTCTTGCCGCGGCGCTCGCCGGGGACGCGCACGCGGGCGCCCTCCATCACGTCGCTGACCTTTTTGCGGACGCCGCGCGGCTTTATGCCGTGTCTCTTGTTGAACGCCAGCTGCTTGTCGCGGCGGCGCTCGGTCTCGTCCATCGCCGCCCGCATCGAGCGCGTCACCGTATCGGCGTAGAGTATCGCGCGCCCGCGCAGATGGCGGGCGGCGCGGCCTATGGTCTGCACCAGCGACGTCTCGGAACGCAAAAAGCCCTCCTTGTCGGCGTCGAAGACCGCGATCAGCGACACTTCCGGGATGTCCAGCCCCTCGCGCAGCAGGTTGATGCCGACGAGCACGTCGAACACGCCCATGCGCAGGTCGCGGATGATCTCGACGCGCTCGACCGTGTCGACGTCGGAATGCAGGTAGCGCACGCGCACGCCGTGCTCGAACAGATAGTCGGTCAGGTCCTCGGCCATGCGCTTGGTCAGCGTCGTGATCATGACGCGCTCCTCGGCCGCGACGCGCAGGTTGATCTCGGACAGCACGTCGTCCACCTGCGACGCCACCGGGCGCACCTCGACCTGCGGATCGACGAGGCCGGTCGGACGCACCACCTGCTCGACGACGGCGCCGCTGTGCTCCTTCTCGTACGCCGCCGGCGTCGCCGACGTGAAGATCATCTGCGGCGCCAGCGCCTCGAATTCGTCGAAGCGCAGCGGCCGGTTGTCGAGCGCCGACGGCAGCCGGAAGCCGTACTCGACCAGCGTCTTCTTGCGCGAGTGATCGCCGCGGTACATGCCCATGAACTGCGGGATCGCAACGTGGCTCTCGTCCACGACCATCAGCGCGTTCGCCGGCAGGTAGTCGAGCAGGCACGGCGGCGGATCGCCGGCCCCGCGCCCGCTCAGGTAGCGCGAGTAGTTCTCGATGCCGGCGCAGTAGCCCAACTCCTGCATCATCTCCAGGTCGAACACCGTGCGCTGCTCGAGGCGCTGCGCCTCGACCAGCTTGTTGGCCTTGGTCAGGCGCTCGAGTTCGCAGCGCAGCTCGATCTTGATCTTCTCGATGGCCTCGAGTATCGTCTCGCGCGGCGTCACGTAGTGGCTCTTCGGATAGATGGTCAGGCGCGGCACGCGCCCGAGCGACTCGCCGGTGAGCGGATCGAAGTAGCTCAGGTTCTCGATCTCGTCGTCGAACAATTCGACGCGCACCGCCTCGCGCGCCGACTCCGCCGGGTGGACGTCTATGACGTCGCCGCGCACGCGGAAGGTGCCGCGCCGCAACTCGACGTCGTTGCGGGTGTACTGCAACTCGGCCAGACGGCGCAGCAGTGCGCGCTGGTCGGTCGGATCGCCGCGATCCAGGTGCAGCACCATGTTCAGGTATTTCTTCGGGTCGCCCAAGCCGTAGATCGCCGACACGGTGCCGACGATGACGGTGTCCGGGCGCTCGAACAGCGCCTTGGTCGCCGACAGGCGCATCTGCTCGATATGATCGTTGACCGAGGCGTCCTTCTCGATGTAGGTGTCGCTGCTCGGCACGTACGCCTCGGGCTGGTAATAGTCGTAATACGACACGAAATACTCGACCGCGGCCTTCGGGAAAAACTCCTTCATCTCGCCGTAGAGCTGGGCCGCGAGCGTCTTGTTCGGCGCGAGGATGATCGTCGGCCGCTGCACGCGCTCGATGACGTTGGCGATCGTGAAGGTCTTGCCGGAACCGGTGACGCCCAGCAGCGTCAGGTGCGACAGGCCGTCGCTCAGCCCCGAGACCAACCCGGCGATGGCGTCGGGCTGATCGCCGGCGGGAGCGTAGGCGCCCTCTAATTTGAACTTGCGCGTGGCCATCAGTCGCTCCGTACGGCTAGGGATAGGCTATACCGGCGATGTCTCTGGGACCGGGAGGGGAACGGCGGTTCGGCTACCGGGGGTTCACGCTTCAGACGGGGTTGTCGACGTCGACGAAGACGTGCTCGAGTGCGAACTCGCGCGCTATGCGTTCGCCCAACGCCTGGACGCCGTAGCGCTCGGTCGCGTGGTGGCCGGCGGCGTAGTAGTGCACGCCTTCCTCGCGCGCGACGTGCGTCGTGCGCTCGGAGACCTCGCCGCTGATGAACGCGTCGAGGCCGTGGCGCACCGCGTACTCGAGGTAGTCCTGGGCGGCGCCGGTGCACCAGCCGACGGTGCGCACGTCGCCGGTGCCGCCGCCGTCCACCCACAGCGGCTCGCGCGCCAGGGCGCGCGCGATGCGCCGCCCGAACTCGTCGGCGGCGCACGGCGATTCCAGTTCGCCGCGCATTGCAATCGGCGCGCGTCGGTCGTCGTCGAGCGCGCCGGTCGCGCGCAACCCCAGGCGTTTCGCCAGCTGCGCGTTGTTGCCGATCTCGGGGTGGGCGTCGAGCGGCAGATGGTAGGCGAGCACACCGATGCCGCTCTCGAGCAGACGGCGCAGGCGGCGCGCCTTCATGCCGGTCAACGCCGGCGCCTCGTTGCGCCAGAAATAGCCGTGATGCACCAGCAGCGCGTCGGCGTCGCGCGCGACGGCCTCCTCGATCAGCGCGAGGCACGCGGTCACCCCCGAGAGCACGCGACGCACCGGGCGCAGGCCCTCGACGTGCACGCCGTTCGGACAGTAATCCTCGAAGCGGCGCACTTCCAGCAGGCGGTCGGCAAAGGCCGCGATCTCGGCCAGCGTCGTCACGCGCGGCCCCCCGCGGCCAGCTCGGCGAACGCGGCGACAAAGGCGTCGTTCTCGGCGGGCGCGCCGACCGTAACCCGCAGGCAGTCGCCGAGCACGGCGTCGCCGGGAAAATTCCTGACCAGGATGCCGCGCGCGCGCAGGGCGCGGAAAATCTCGTCCGCGCTCGCGCGCGCTCGCGCGCATCCGACGAGCACGAAGTTGGCCTCGCTCGGATACGCGGCGACGCCGGGAATACGCCGCAGGCGCTCGCGCAAGCGCTCGCGCTCGGCGCGGATGACGCCGGCGCGGCGCTCGAAATGCTCCATGTGCGACAGAAAAAAAGCGACGCTCGCCTCGGTCAGCGCGTTCACGTTGTACGGCAGGCGCAGCTTGTCCAGCTCGGCGATGACGTCGGCGCGCCCGGCCAACATGCCGAAGCGCAGTCCGGCCAAGCCGATCTTCGAGAACGTGCGCAACACCAGCAGATTGTCACGGCGCCCCAGCGACGGCCAGTACGAGTCCGACGCGAACGCCGCGTAGGCCTCGTCCATCAGCACGATGCCGGGCGCCGCCTCGATCACGGCGTCTATCGTATCGCGCCGCCACAGGTTGCCGGTCGGGTTGTTCGGATAGGCGAGCCACACCAGCGCCGGACGCAGGCGCGCAATCGCGGCCAGCATCGCCGCGCGCGGCAGCGCAAAGTCCGGCGGCGACAGCGCCGTCTCGGCGAACGCGAGACCGCAGTTGCGGGCGATGATCGGGTACATCGAAAAGCCCGGCGACGGCGACAACAGGCGCTCGCCGCGCGCGGCCAGCGCGACGATTTGCAGCAACTCGTCGGAACCGTTGCCGAACAGCAGATCGCAGTTTTGCGGCAGTCCCGTAAGCTCCGCCAAGCGCCGCTTCAACGCGGCCTGGCCCGACGGGTAGCGGTTGACGTCGCAGTCCGCCAGCGCCTTGAGCCAGCGTTCCTTCAGGCCGTCGTCGAGAGCGTACGGGCTTTCCATCGCGTCGAGTTTGACGGCGCCGGTGAACGACGGCGCCGCATACGCCGAGGCGGCGCGCACGTCGGCGCGGATCCAGTCGAGCGCCATCAGCCGGACGTATCCGCGGCGCCCGCGGCGATGCGGCAGCGCGCCGACGCCGCGTGCGCCTCGAGACCCTCGGCCTCGGCCAGGCGCCGCGCGGTGTGTCCCAGGCGCACCGCGGCGCGCGGCGTGCAGCGCACGAGGCTCGTGCGTTTCTGAAAGTCGTGCGTGCCCAGCGGCGAGAAAAAACGCGCGCCGCCGCCGGTCGGCAACACGTGGTTCGGGCCGGCGCAGTAATCGCCGAGCACCTCGGACGTGTGGCGTCCGAGGAACACCGCGCCGGCGTTGCGCACGCCGCCGAGCAGCGCCTCGGGATCCTCCACCGACAGCTCGAGATGCTCGGGCGCGATGCGGTTGGCCAGATCCACCGCCTCGTCGAGGCTCCCGACCCGGAGCAACAGGCCGTGTTCCGCCAACGCCGCGCGGATGACGTCGGCGCGCGCCATGCCGCCGATCAGGTCGTCCATGCGCCGCGCCACTTCCTCTATATATTCCGCGTCCGGGCACAGCAGCGCCGCGCGCGCCTGCTCGTCGTGCTCGGCCTGCGCGAACAGGTCGCACGCGATCCATTCGGGCGGCGTGCGCCCGTCGCAGATGATCAGGATTTCCGACGGCCCGGCTATCGAGTCTATGCCGACGCGCCCGAACACCTGGCGCTTGGCCTCGGCCACCCAGACGTTGCCCGGCCCGGTGATCTTGGACACCGGCGCGATGGTGCGCGTGCCCCACGCCAAGGCCGCGATCGCGTGCGCGCCGCCTACCGTGTAGATCTCGGACACGCCGGCGATCTCGGCGGCCTTCATGACCGCGGCGTTGACGTCGCCGCCGGGCGCCGGCGTCGCCATCACGACGCGCGCAACGCCCGCGACCCGCGCCGGGATCGCGTTCATCAGCACCGAAGACGGGTACGCGGCACTGCCGCCCGGCGCATAGACGCCGACCGACGCAAGCGGCGTCACCATCTCCCCCAGTCGCGCGCCGTCGTCGTCCTCGTAGCACCAGGCCTCGAGCTTCTGGCGCTCGGCGTAGCCGCGGATGCGAGACGCCGCGTGTTCCAGCGCGTCCACGAGTTCCGCGGGCACGCGCGCCGCCGCGGCGCGCACGCGGCGCGCGGCCAGCCTCAGTTCGGCGGCGTCATCCGCCTCGAAGCCGTCGTAGCGCGCGGCGTATTCGAGCAGCGCGGCGTCGCCGCGTTCGCGCACCTGCCCGATAATCTCGCGCACGCGCGTCTCGACGCCGGCCGCGGCCCGGGCGCGGCGCCGCGCGTAAGCCTCGAGGCCGGCGTCGAAAGCGGGATCGCGGCTATCGAGCCGGGTTATCGCCAGCGGCAACATCAGGCGCCCCGCGCGGCGCGCCCGGCCTCGACCCCTTCCGCCAGCTGTTCGAGCAGACCGACGGTATCGTCCCAGCCCAGGCACGCGTCGGTGATGCTCTGCCCGTACACCAGCTGCTCACCAAGCTTAAGATCCTGGCGCCCGGCCACCAGATTGCTCTCGATCATCACGCCCATGATGCGCTCCTCGCCGGCGCGCAGTTGGTCGGCGACGGCCTTGCCGACGAGCAACTGGCGCCGGTGCTGCTTGAGGCTGTTGGCGTGGCTGAAATCTATCATCATCTTCGGCAGCTGCCCGGCGTCGGCGAGTTTTTCGGCCACCGCGTCGACGCTGCCGGCGTCGTAGTTGGTGTGCCTGCCGCCGCGCAGGATGACGTGGCAGTCGCGGTTGCCCGCGGTCGAGAAGATCGCCGAGCGCCCGTGCTTCGTGACCGACAGAAAGTGGTGCGGGCGCGACGCCGAGCGCAGCGCGTCGACCGCGATCTGGATGTTGCCGTCGGTACCGTTCTTGAAACCGACCGGGCACGACAGACCGGAGGCCAGCTCGCGGTGCGACTGGCTCTCGGTCGTGCGCGCGCCGATTGCGCCCCAGCTGATCAGATCGGAGACGTACTGCGGGCTGATCAGGTCGAGGTATTCGGTCGCCGCCGACACGCCGTGGCCGTTCAGGTCGAGCAGCAGTTTGCGCGCCGTCCGCAAGCCTTTGTTGATGTGGAAGCTGTCGTCGAGATCGGGATCGTTGATCAGCCCCTTCCAACCGACGGTGGTGCGCGGCTTCTCGAAATAAACGCGCATGATGACGTGCAGCGCGCCGGAGAACTCGGCGACGCGCGGGCGCAGCCGCTGCGCGTATTCGAGCGCCGCGTCCACGTTGTGCACCGAGCACGGCCCGACGACGACGACCAGGCGCGAATCGCGCCCGTGCAGGATGCCCTGCACCGCCTCGCGCGAACGATAGACGCATTCGCAAACCGCGTCGCTCGCGGGCAATCGGGCGATCAGCTCCTCGGGCGCGATCAGCTCCTTGATTTCGCGGATTTTGAGATCGTCGGTCTGGTACTTCATCGCACTGTTCGCGCGTCGGCGGCGGTTGCGCGCGCCGCCGCGAAACGCGCGGCCATCTCCCGCATCGCCGCGCCCTTTATTCTCATCGAAGCCTTGTTCGCAATCAAGCGTCCGCTGACCGACGCGATTTCCTCGACCTCGACCAGGCCGTTGCTCGCAAGCGTCTCGCCGGTGTCCACCAGGTCGACGATCAAGTCGGACAGGCCGAGCACCGGCGCCAGTTCCATCGAGCCGTAGAGCTTGACGACGTCGGCCTGGCGCCCGCCGCGCGCGAAGTAGCGGCGCGTCGTGGCGACGTACTTGGTGGCGACGCGCGGGCGGCGCGGCAGCGTGGCGCCGCCGGCGGCGCCGGCCACGACCATGCGGCAGGCGGCTATGCCCAGATCGCACAGCTCGTAAAAACCGCGCCCGCCGTGTTCCATCAGCAGGTCCTTGCCGACGACGCCGAAATCGGCGGCGCCGTAGTCCACGTAGGTCGGCACGTCGGCGGCGCGGATGACGACGATCTCGGCGTCGGCGCCGCCGGCGCACGGCAGCACCAACTTGCGTTCCTGCGACGGATCGCCGGCGGGCGCCAGGCCGGCGCGCCTAAGCAGCGGCAGCGCGTCGCGCAGCACACGCCCCTTCGCCACCGCGATTCTGAAACGACCGGACACGCGCGCCTCCCTTCCCGTCACGACGACATGCGGCGGATGTTCGCGCCTAATTGCGCGAGTTTCTCCTCGATGCACTCGTAGCCGCGGTCAATGTGATAGATGCGGTCGACGACGGTCTCGCCCTCGGCCACCAGGCCGGCCAGGATCAGCGACGCCGACGCGCGCAGGTCGGTCGCCATCACCGGCGCGCCTTTCAGTTTCTGGCGGCCGCGGATGTAGGCCGAATTGCCGCGCACCTTGATGTCGGCGCCCATGCGCTGCATCTCGAGGACGTGCATGAAGCGATTCTCGAAGATCGTCTCGGTGACGACGCCGGAACCTTCGGCGATGACGTTCAGGCTGGTGAACTGCGCCTGCATGTCGGTCGGGAACGCCGGGTACGGCGCGGTCTCGACGTCGACGCCGCACGGGCGCCGCCCGCGCATGTCGAGCTCGACGTAATCGCCGCCGGCGTTGACGTGCGCGCCGCACTCCTCGAGCTTGCGCAGTATCGTCTCTATCAACCCGGCCCTGGCGCCCTCGAGCCGCACCTTGCCGCTGGTCATCGCGGCCGCGGTCAGGAAGGTGCCGCTCTCGATGCGGTCCGGCAGCACGTCGAACGAGCAGCCGTGCAGCCGGTCGCAACCGCGCACGACGATGGTGTCGCCGCCTTCGCCCTCGACGTCGGCGCCCATCTTGCGCAGGCAGCGCGCCAGGTCCACGACTTCCGGTTCGCGCGCGGCGTTGCGCAGCACCGTGGTGCCGCGCGCCAGGGTCGCCGCCATCAGCAGGTTCTCGGTGCCGGTCACGGTGTTGCCCGGCAGCAACACCTCGGCGCCGCGCATGTGCGACGCGCTGGCGACGATGTAGCCGTCGGCGACCTCGATCCGAGCGCCCATCTGCCGCAGGCCGTCCAGGTGGATGTTGACCGGGCGCGAACCGATGGCGCAGCCCCCCGGCAACGACACCTTGGCGCGACCGTGGCGCGCGAGCATCGGCCCCAGCACCAGGATCGAGGCGCGCATCGTCTTGACGACGTCGTACGGCGCGAAAAAATTCCTGGCCGCGGCGCTGTTGATTTCGAGATTCATGCGTTCGTCCACGACCACGCTGATCCCCATCTGCCGCAGCAGCTCGACCGTCGTCGTCACGTCGTTCAAGTGCGGCACGTTGCCTACGGTCATCCGCTCGTCGGTCAGCAGCGTCGCCGCCAGCACCGGCAGCACCGCGTTCTTCGCGCCGGAGATGCGCACGCAACCGCTGAGCGGTTCGTCGCTTCCCCGGATGTACAGTTTCTCCATGCAAGCCGCGGCGCGCGCCGCTCAGCGCGACGACGCGCCGAGCCGCTCGATCAGCCCGGCCAAGCCGTATTCCTCGATCTCGCGGTCGAAACTCCGGCGAAACTGCTTCACCAGGCTCAGGCCGTCGATCACCAGATCGAAAATTCTCCAGCCGTCGCCGACCTTGTGCACGGCGTAGTCTATGCGCAGCGGCGGCTGGTTGCTCTTGAAGGAAACGCTGCTCTTGACCACCTCGTACTTGCCGCCGGCGCGCCCTTCGAGCGGCCGGAAGCGGACGCGATCCACCTCGAGCAACAGCGTCAACGACTTGCCGTAGCTGCTGACCATCTGCGACTCCATGGCGCGCGCGAACGCCCGGCGCTGCCCGTCGTCGGCGCTTTTCCAATGCCGGCCCAGCGCCAGGCGGCTGAACGCGGCGGTATCCACCATCGGCAGCACCCGCCGGCGGATCAACGCGAACAACTCTTCATCGTCGGTGTAGAGTTCCTGGTTGGTACGCACCTCGGCTATCAACCCGAGCACCAGCGCCTCGACCATGCCTTTCGCCGCCTGGTAGTCCGCCGGCGGCGGCGCGTTCGGCGCGGCCGCCGCCGCTCCCGCAAAAATCGCGGCCGCCAGCGCCAGCCGCCAGACGTGGAAAAACCCGCGCGCGCGCGCGACGACGCCGGCCCCGGTCGGCGCGCCGCCGCCCGGCAAAAAGTCAGTCGACAAAGCCATCCGTACTCCCTGTATCAACGTGGGTGGGGTGAGCGATGGGGATCGAACCCACGACCTCAGGAGCCACAATCCTGTGCTCTACCAACTGAGCTACGCCCACCTCTGGCGCGCCTGGCAGGACTCGAACCTGCTACCTCCGGTTTAGAAGACCGATGCTCTATCCAGATGAGCTACAGGCGCGATGGTCGGGGCAAGAGGACTTGAACCTCCGACCTCCTGCTCCCAAAGCAGGCGCGCTGCCAGACTGCGCTATGCCCCGAAGCGGTGATTATAGCCCACGGGCGAGGCGCCCCGGGCCGGCGGCTGCGCCACGGCAAAATCGGGGCGCGGGCGCTTCCCGGGCGCTTCTCCCATCGGCCCGGCGGGTGGAAACCGGCGCCGAAAACGGATAGTATCCGCTCTCTTGCCAGTACCAGACCAGCGGATTTTTCCTATGCCCAAATTATTCCGACACATGGCTGCCGCCTGCTGCACGCTGCTCGTCGCCGGCAACGCGGCGTGTACCGACGGCGCCCCGCGCGTGCGCCTGGTGACCAACCACGGCGACATCGTCATCGAGCTCGACCGGCAAAAAGCGCCGGCCACTAGCGAAAACTTCATCGCCTACGCGCGCGACGGGTTTTACAAGGACCTGATCTTCCACCGCGTGATCGCCGACTTCATGATCCAGGGCGGCGGCTTCAAGAAAGACATGCAACAGCGCCAGACGCGCCCGCCGATAAAAAACGAGGCCGACAACGGCCTGCGCAATCTGCGCGGCACGGTCGCGATGGCGCGCACCTCGGACCCGCACTCGGCGACCTCGCAGTTCTTTATCAACCTGAAAGACAACGCCTTTCTCGACTTCAAGGAGAAGAACGCGCAAGGCTGGGGCTACTGCGTGTTCGGCAGGGTCATCGAGGGCTTGGAGGTCGTGGACAAAATCGCCGCGCTGGAGACGGGTACGGTCGGCCCTTACAACGACGTGCCCAAAAAGACCGTCACGATATACAAGGCGACCGTCACGGGCGACTGAATGGCCGAGCTGTTCGTCTCGGACTGCCACCTCAGTCCCGGGCGGCCGCACGCCATCGAGCGCTTCGTCGGCTTTCTGCGGGGGCGCGCGAGGCACGCCGAGCGGCTGTACATCCTGGGCGACCTGTTCGACTACTGGATCGGAGACGACGCCCCGGCGCGCGAGTTCGAGGGCGTCGTCGAGGCGCTGGCGGCGCTGACCAGAAGCACGCCGGTGCACTTCATCGCCGGCAACCGCGACTTTCTGATCGGCGAGCGCTTCGCGCGCCGCACCGGCTGCCGCCTGCTGCCGGACGCGCACGTCATCAACACGAACGCCGGCCCGACGCTGCTGATGCACGGCGACCTGCTGTGCACCGACGATACCGCCTACCTGCGCTACCGGCGCATCGTGCGCCATCCGCTGACGCTGGCGGCGATACAAAGTCTGAGGCCGGGCTGGCGCCGTCGCCTGGCCAAGACGCTGCGGCGCGGCAGCCGGCGCGCAATCGAGCACAAGCCGGCCGCGATTATGGACGTCAACCAGGACACCGTCATCGCCTACATGCGCGGCTACGCGGTGCGCCGCCTGATTCACGGCCATACCCACCGCCCCGCGATCCACGACCTGACGGTGGACGGCGAGCCCGCGCAGCGCATAGTCCTGGGCGACTGGTACGAACAAGGCAGCGTGCTCGAACTACGCCAGGGGCGCCCCACCCAACTGACCCTGTAGCGGAAGAAACGCGGCGCCTTTGGGCCGGCGCCTCGGACACGCACGCCGCAATACCCGATCCTCCTTTCATCACCGGCGCAAGCCGATGACCAGATCCATCACGTTGGTGCCGGTCGGGCCGGTCACGACGAGGTCGCCGGCGGCTTCGAGAAAAGTGCCGCTGTCGGCGCGCGCCAGGCTGTTCTCGGCGGAGCGCCCGGCGGCCTCGCCGCGCGCGACGGTGGCGCCGTCCACCAGGCCGCCGGCGGCCGCGGTCGGGCCGTCGGTGCCGTCGGTGCCGGCCGCCAGCACGAACAGATCGTCGCGCCCCCGGAGCGCCACCGCCGCCGCCAGCGCCAAGTGCTGGTTGCGGCCGCCGCGCCCCGGATCGGGCGGCAGGTGCATCAGGGTCTCGCCGCCCCATATATGCACGCCGGGCACGCCCGCGCACAAATCGCGGCAGACCATGCGCGCGGCTTCGTTGGCGTCGCCGCCCAGGAAAGCGCCGGCGACGGCGGTCTCGTATCCGAGCGCCCGGGCCTTGCGCGCACACGCCCGTTTCGCGTCCTCCAGCCGCGCGACGATGCGCGTCGCAATCGAGGCGAACGCGGCCTCTTCGGGCACTGGCGCGAGCGGCGTCGCGCGCAGCACCGCGGCGACCGGCGCCGGGTACCGTTCCAGGCGCAGGGTCTCGCGCACCGGCGTCAACAGGCCCGAACCGACGACGCCCGGGTCGTCGCCCGGCACGTCCGAGATCAGCAGGTTGAGCGTCGGGCGACCGCGCAGGTGCGCCGCAAGCCGCCCGCCCTTGATACGCGAGAGCGCGCGCCGCACCGTGTTCATGCGTGCGACGTCGAGGCCGTTTTCAAGCAGGCTCCGGGTAATCCTCGCAAGGTCGTCCAGTTGCAGCGGCGGCGCCGGCACCTCGACCAGGCTCGAAGCGCCGCCCGACAGCAAAAACAAAAAGCGCGCGCCGGGGCGCGCCGCCCACGCATCCACGCGCTCGAGCAGCACGGCGCCCGCGGCCAGGCTGGCCGCGCCCGGAACCGGATGATCCGATTCGAGACACTCGACGGCGCCGGTGCGCGCGAGTTCGTCGTCCACGTGGCCGTGCTTGGTGACGACCAGAGCGGCCTCGAGGCGCGCGTCGAGCGCGTCGAGCGCCCCCAAGGTCATCGCCGACGCGGCCTTGCCGACCGCGACCAGATGCAGCGGCGCCGGCGGCGGCGGGTTGCGCGCGAAGTAGGAGCGCACCGCGTCGCGCCCGCGCACGCGCGCAAGGCCGGCGTCGAAAATTTCGGACAGGTGCGCGCGCGCGCGCCGCGCCGCGGGCGGCGCGCTCACTTCGGCGCGCCGGGCGCGATATGCACCAGCGCGCCGCGCGGCAGCGCGTCGAACAGCGCGACGACGTCGTCGTTTCTCATGCGGATGCAGCCAATCGAGGCGCGCGCGCCGACGCGCCCCTCGTCCGTGGTGCCGTGTATATAGACGTGGCGCCCAAGCGAGTCGCGCCCGCCGCCGCGGTTGACGCGCGGCACAAGTCCGGCCAGGCGCAGGATGCGCGTGCAGATGACGTCGCTTGCGGCGGCGCGGCGCGGCCGCACCTCGAGCACCTCTCCGGTCGGCGCGCGCGCGACGAAGCGCGCGCCCGGCGGCTGGCCGGCGCCGATCTTGTCAAACACGTAATGCGCCCCCGGCGGCGTCCGGTACGACCCCGACGCGGAACCGACGCCGTAGCGCGACGTCGACACCGGATAGCACGCCAGCAGAGAGCGCCCGAAGACGACGCACAGGCGTTGCGACGCGGTGTCCACCAACGCCAGCGGCAGGCGCGCGCGCCGCGGATACCTGCGGCACAGGCGTTGCGCCATACCGCGCCAGCGGAAGTTCGGGCGCAGCGACGGACGCAGCGGCGACGCCCGGCGCCGCTCAGCCGACGCTGCGCAGCGACGATGCGCGTCCATGCGGGCGCCGCGCGAGTTCGCGGCGGCGACGTTCGAGCCGGGCGAAGTAGTCCGGCTGCGGTTCGACCACGTAGCGCCCGTCGAACACCGAGCAGTCGAACTTCTTCAGCGCCGGGTTGCCTTCCTTGACCGAGTCCACCAACGCCTTCAGGTTCTGGTAGATCAGACGGTCGGCGCCGATCGCGCGGCGCACCTCCTCGACCGAGCGCTCGTGCGCGATCAGTTCGCCGGCCACCGGCATGTCTATGCCGTAGATGTTCGGGTGGCGCACCGGCGGCGACGCCGACATGAAATAGACCTTGTTGGCGCCGGCGTCGCGCGCCATCTGGATGATCTGCTTCGAGGTCGTGCCGCGCACGATAGAGTCGTCCACCAACAGCACGTTCTTGCCCTTGAACTCGGGCTCCAGCGGGTTCAGTTTCTGGCGCACCGACTTCTGGCGCTCGGTCTGCCACGGCATGATGAAGGTGCGCCCGATGTAGCGGTTCTTGATGAAGCCCTCGCGGTAGCAGACGCCCAGGCGCACCGCGAACTCGAGGGCCGCGGTGCGGCTGGTGTCGGGCACCGGTATCACTACGTCTATGTCGTGGTCGGGCCATTGTTTCTCGACTTTGCGCGCGAGGCTGCGGCCCATGCGCATGCGCGCCTGGTGGACGAACACCCGGTCGAGCACCGAGTCGGGGCGCGCGAAATAGACGTATTCGAAGATACAACCGTTGTAGCGCGCCGCGCGCGCGCACTGCTCGGCGTAGAACGCGCCGTCGCCGTCTATGTAGATGGCCTCGCCGGGTGCCACGTCGCGCGCGATCTCGAAGCCGAAGGCGTGCAACGCGGCGCTCTCCGACGCGAACATGTACTCGGGCCCGGCGGCGCCGTCGCGCACGCCGTAGATCAGCGGGCGGATGCCGTGCGGGTCGCGGAACGCCAGCAAGCCGTGGCCGGCGAGCAGCCCAACCGCGGCGTAGGCGCCGCGGCAGCGGTCGTGGACGCGGCGCACCGCGTTGAAAATCTCGCGCGGCCCGGGCACCAGCGAGCGCTGGTTCAGCAGCTCGTGCGCGAGCACGTTCAGCAGAATCTCGGAGTCGGAATCGGTGTTGATGTGGCGCCGGTCCTGGTCGAACAGCTCGACGACCAACCGCTCGGAATTGGTCAGGTTGCCGTTGTGCGCGAGGGTGATGCCGTACGGGCTGTTGACGTAAAACGGCTGCGCCTCGGACTCGCTGCTGCTGCCCGCGGTCGGATAACGCACGTGGCCGATGCCGACGCACCCACGCAATTCGTGCAGCTGGCCGGAATCGAACACGTCGCGCACCAGGCCGTTGCCCTTGCGCTGGTAGATCCTGCCGCCGTCGCAGGTGACGATGCCGGCGGCGTCCTGGCCGCGATGCTGCAACAGCACCAGACCGTCGTACAAGGACTGGCTGATCGGGGCGTGGCTGTAGATACCGAGAATACCGCACATAGGCTTGTGTGGAGTGATGGAGATATTATACATCGGGAACGCCCGTGGGGGCGTTCCCTTGCTTGGGGCGCCGGGCGGCAGGGCAACCCTGCGGCGCACTGAACTACCCCGACTTTCAGCGGCCGGGAAAGGGCCCTCCCCCCAGCCCGCGCATCATCTGGCGGGCGCCGCCGCGGCCGAACTTCTTCATCGTCTTTTGCAGCGTCTTGTGCTGCTTCAGCACGCGGTTGACGTCCTGGATACAGGTGCCGGAACCGGCGGCTATGCGTTTTTTGCGCGAGCCGTTCAGGATCTCGGGGCGACGGCGCTCCTGCGGCGTCATCGAATCTATGACGGCCACCATGGCCTTGGTCTGGCGGTCGCCAAACGCGGTATCGGCCTTGGCCGCGACCTTGCCGACCATCGCCGCGGGGAGTTTGTCGAGCAGCCCGGCGACGCCGCCCATGTCCTGCATCTGACGCAGCTGATCGCGCACGTCCTCGAGGTCGAGACCCTTGCGCTTTTTGATCTTGGCGGCGAGTTTGCGCGTCTTTTTGGCGTCGCTTTTGCTCTCAATCTGATCTATCAGACTCTCGATCTCGCCCATGCCGAGGATGCGCGACGCTATGCGCTCCGGATAAAACGGTTCCAGCCGGTCGAGTTTCTCGCCGACGCCGATCATCTTGATCGGCTTGCCGGTCACGGCGCGCACCGACAACGCGGCGCCGCCGCGCGCGTCGCCGTCGGCCTTGGTCAGAATGACGCCGGTCAGCGGCAGCGCCTCGCCGAAGGCGCGCGCCGCGACCACCGCGTCCTGCCCGGTCATCGCGTCCACGACGAACAATACCTCGACCGGCGACAACGCCGCGTGCAACTCCCTGATCTCGTCCATCATCGCGTCGTCCACGTGCAGGCGGCCCGCGGTATCCACGATCAACACGTCCTGAAAATCGAGGCGCGCGCGTTCGAGCGCGGCGCGCGCCGCGACCACCGGCGGCGCCGCGGCGTCGGTCGGGTAGCATGCGGCGTCGCACTGCCGCGCGAGTTGCGCCAGCTGCTCGATCGCGGCCGGGCGATGGACGTCGCAACTGACCAGCGCGACCGATTTTTTCTTTTCGCGCAGATGGAGCGCGAGTTTGGCCGCGGTCGTCGTCTTGCCGGCGCCTTGCAGGCCGGCGAGCAGCACCACCGCCGGCGGTTGCACGTTGAGCGCGAGCGTCGCACACGCGCCGCCCATCAGCGCGGTCAACTCCTCGCGCACCAGTTTGATCAGCGCCTGGCCGGGCGTCAGACTGCGGTTCACTTCGGCGCCGAGCGCGCGCCCGCGCACCGTCTCGATGAAATCGCCGACCACCGACACCGCGACGTCGGCCTCGAGCAACGCCGCGCGCACCTCGCGCAACGTGTCCGCGATATTGTCCTCGGTAAGCCGCACCTCGCCGCGCAGGCGCTCGGCAAGCGCCGTCAGGCGCCCGGCAACGTGATCAAACATCGTTTCAGAATAGGGGAATTATATACATGACACCACCAAGTGGTGCCGTGTATCCATTTGACGCTTCATGGGCCAAGTAACCTCGCCGCCTCCACGTCCAGCAGCCCTATTCCCGAGGGCCAATATATTCAATGCGGCATTTACATCCGCATTGTCCCGATGACCGCAAGCGGTGCAAATAAACGCCGCCTGCGTCTTTCTGTTTTCTTTATCTACGTTCCCACATTTATTGCACGTCTGACTTGTGTATGCGGGGTTTATGTAATTCGTATTCGTCTTGTAGTCCAGGCACTGGTGAAACTTGCCCCAGCATGACGCCAGGATCACGCGGTTCAGTCCGGTCTTCGCGCGAACGCTGGTTCCGGGTTTCTCCTTTGTTCCCTTGGCGCTTCTTGTCATCCCTGGATTGTTCAACTGCTCCAGGTGCACAAGGGAGTATTTATCAGCTACTTGCCTTGATACGCCATGGCACCAATTCCGTCTGACGTGTCGCAACGTGGCCTGTGCCTTCTGGTGAAGCAACTGTGCGCGTAGCCATCGGTTCGACGCCTTGATCCCCTTCTTGTGGTTCGGCCTCTGACGCCTGGCCATCTTCTTCTGATAACGCCTGACGCGACGTTCATGTTTTGCCGTATCCGGCATACGATACATCGTCCCGTCGGATAATGTTACCTGACCGACGTTGCGGTCTATGCCGACTTCTCTTACAGGTTTCAATGCTTCGGATTGTTCCACTTCGTACGTGATATACGCATACCACCTGCCGCATTCCCGCTTGACCGTGCCCGACTTGGGCACGCCGTCCGGATAGGGATTGTGGCCAAGTAGCAGCACCTCGCCAACCTTGGCGATGTACAGATAGCGCCCGCGCATACGGAATGCGCCGGCGCATAACGGGAAACTATCCGGGCGGACATACTTGGCGTGAAACCTCGGCAGGCCGCCCTCCTTCTTGAAGAATTGCCTGTATGCAGTCTCTATCGGCTTCAACGCCTGGCGCACTATTGCCATGGAGTACTCCTGCAACCACGTGGCGTCATCCCTTCGCAACGCTGTGAACCTCTTACCAAGCGAATAAAACCGGTAATCACGCTCGCCGTCCTCGGCATACTCATCCCGCAACTTACCCACGAAATGATTCCACGCAAACCTGCACGCACCCGCCAAACCCGCCAACTTGCGGGCCTTGGCCCGTGTCTGCGGATGCAAACGGTATCTGATTGTTCGGTGTGTCTTCATTCAATCTCGTCTGGTGGTGTCATGTATATAATTCCCCAGAATAGCATAGGTTCCGCCCGCCTTCCCCTAGGGGGAGAGGGCTACGTTACGGGCCTGCGGTCCTCTTTCCCACTCCTTGCTCCCTATCCCTTTGGGAGGGGGAGCAGGGTTTCCTGTTCGGGCAAAACCGTTCGTCAGGTTTATTTGCCGAACATGCCAACGACTTGGCTGTTTTTACCCTCGATTTTCGATTTTGTCCGCTTGCGCACCGCGCGTACGGGCGTACAATGACGGCCATGAACGAACTCGAATCAGTAAAACGGAGTCTCGAACAAATTGCCAAAAGCAACGCCGAGGCGGCCGCGTGGCGTGCCGAATTGGATGCATGGCGCGCCGAATTGGATAAGTGGCGCGCCAAAGCGGAGGCGTGGCGCGCCGTGGCTGATAAGCGACACGCCGAGTCCGAGGCGGCTAACAAGGCGGCCAACAAAAAACTCCAAAAAGCAATCGCGAAAGCGGCCGAAGCCAAGCGCGAAATGTACAAGGAAATCGGCGGTATAACCAACACCCGGGGAAGCGCCACCGAGGAGTTCTTCTTCCGGGCATTGAACAAGGAACCGCGCCTCGGCGACCTGGAGTTCGAGTACGTCCGCGCCAACGTCAGAGTCAGCCGTCGCGGCCGAGAAGGCGAGTTTGACATCCTGATGATGAACGGCGAGGTCGTCGCGGTCATCGAGGTCAAGCACAAACTGCGCTGCGAGGACGTCGAGCGGATGCGCGAGTGGACGCTGCCCAACTTTCGGCGTCTCATGCGCGAATACGACGACAATACGCTGGCGCCGGCGATGGCGTGCATAATCGCACAAAGGGACGCGCTGGCATTGGCGCACCAGTACGGCTACGCGGTGCTGCGCCCGGGCGGCCAGCGGGTGCACGCCGACGTAAGCCACCTGCGCTACCTGCCGAGGCGTCGACATCGGCCCACCCTCTCCTAGGGGGAGAGGGTTACATCACGGGCCTGCGGACAACTTCTCCCGCTGCCTCTTTATCCTCCCTCTCCCTCCGGGAGATGGCCGGGGGCCTTCGTTTTACGGCCAGGCTTTCACCAATGCGGCCACCTCATCCAGGAAAGCCGCGTCATAGTCTTCCTCTACGTGGTCGCTGTTCCACAACCCCGAGGCACGCACCTTCGGCCGGTCGCTGTGGCTCCCAAGCCAGTCGGGAGAGGGACGGTCCGCGGCGGGCGTGCGCGCGTGGCTTAACAGCGCGATGGCGTTGCGTTCGATGTATCCGCGGGCACTTTTCGGGCCCGGCGCATCCGGCACGTTCAGCCACAGGAAGGGCATTTGGCCGATAGTGTCGCTGACGCGCCGTTCCAGGTCCGCTTCCGCGTTCTTTACCGCGGCACTTGATGGAAGCCCCAGCCGGCGCGCCGCCTCACCAGGAGAGCCACCGATTCCCCAGGAGCACGGCAGAGGACAATCGCCGCGACCGGCCAACGCCCGACCGACGAGCAGACGGAAGATCGAGCCTCGATGATTGCCGCCGCCGTTGGCGACGCCGCGATGACCTTTAAGCCGATTCCACAACATGGTGTACGCCTGGCTTCTCAGCGCGTGGGTACCGACGCGCACGATGCGACCGCCGCTGCCCGACGCGGCGCGCGCCTCGCCGGCCTCGAAGAAGAAGTACGCACCCCGCCGCGGCCAGTCCATGCGACCCGTGCATTCGGCAAGCCGCCGGCAGCCGCCGACGCCGGCCTCTATCCGGCGCATGATCTCGTAGAAGCGGACGGTGTCGGCGACTCGATCCGGGGTCGGTCGCGCGACCGGCGTGCCTGGAACATCGCCGCGCCTTATCACGCGATCACGTGCCGGTTCCTTCGGGGCCCTTCATCCCCAGATGCTCGATCTCGACGTCGCCCCAGTGCGCGTTCAGATATTCGGCGACCAAGCGGCGGTGGCAGTGGTGGGGCTGATCCTCGCTGCACAGCAGGCAGCCCCCGTTCAAGACTTTTTTGGGGATCGTCTCCTCGATCCGCCGCTCGCGCATCAGCTCCAAAAAGCGGTCTTCACAGGTGCCCCAGCCGATGCGCTTCTTCCGGTAGTCGCCGAGTATGTCCGCGGTGGGCGCGAGACTCGGCAGGTGGACGTACTCGATGCCGCAAATCTCGTCGAGGAACCACGCGAGGTCATCCCTCTTGGCAAAACCGGCGAGCTGCGAACCATTGTTCAATCTCACGTCGACCACGCGCTTGACGCCCGAAGCCCTGAGCAACTCGAAAAACCGGCGCGCGGATTTTTTAGTGAAGCCGATGGTGGACAGTTTCATCGCCCTTTCGGTCCCGCTTCCGGTGCGTGATCGCCGCCGGCATAGGCGATGCGCCGGGCGCGCTTCTTCGCCGTCTCCTCGATCAGTTCCTCGGGAAACAAGTCCTCATCCGGCCTGCCGCCCGCATCCGCGGTCAATCGCTCCATCGTCGCCGCGTGCCGTTCGAGCGCGCCGTCGGCCAGGATGTGCACCACCTCGACGCCTTCGGCAGCAAGCGCCCGCGCGACCAGATGCGTCCGGTGACAGTCCAGCGGCTCCTTCTCCGCGCACATCAGCGCAATGCGATGTTCCGCGGCGCCGCCGACGACGCGCGCAACGCCGTCCCGAAAATCGCTCGTTTCGACGACCCGCTCATAACGGACACGCCCGCCGTCGTCATACAGGGACGGATCTTGCGGACGCCCGCCAAGCACGTGCCCAAGATAGACGTAATGGACACCCTCGGCCTTCAGCGCCGCGGCCAGCGCGTCGCGGTTGAAATGAGAGTTGTAACGACTCCACGGCACCGAGCGCACGTCGGCCACGGCCGTTACCCGATGCTTCGACAACAACGCCAGAAAGTCCTCCAGCGAGTGATTGGAATGACCAACGGTAAAAATCGGATGGTTCATCATATCCGCCGCCCAACCGACGTTAGTCCGCATTCGAGGCCGGCCGAATCCAGCACCCTGCTCCCCGCTCCTCGCTCCACTCGCGGCCCGCGATACAGCGACCCGCCAGCTTCCGGGAATTCGCAAGGCATACAATGCGCCTGCTTTCGGTCATGCGAAATCCGCCGTTCGGAAGGTCAGCGACAGGCGGCGTGTTCTTGGTCTTGGGGTTGAGGCGGTGGTTTCGGATTTGCGTTTGGCGATGCCGTGGAGCCAGTGGTTTCTGGCTTCTCCGGTGAGCACCAGGGCCGAGCCGCGCACAAGCAGCATCTGCGCCTTTTGTTTGCCGCCGACGGCGCGAAAGTCCATCGTCCAGTCGTCGCCCAGCGATACGGTGGCGACGGCCGGGCCGAAGCATTGCCGGTCGGCGTGCATCGCAATGCCTTGTCCCGGTTCGTACTCGTTGACGATGGCCTGGTTCGGCACGCCGTCGAACAGCCCGGTGCGCTCATGCAGCGAGGCGGCGATCTCCGCCAGCCACTCGGGCAGCGGCCCGATCCGCATACTCCGGTCTATCGTGCGGGCGCGGTAGTCGTAGCGCCATCCGTAATGCTGCACGCGCCGCTCCAGATCGGTCAGCCACGCCGACCGGTCTATCTGCCTGATCGCGCTCCTCTGCTGCTGGTCGTCGAGGAACGCCGGAAAGTAGTGCAGGCCGGGGATGGGCGGTTGCGGCGGAGCGTCGCCGCGCGCGGCGAGCGGCGACCTGCTCTCGGGCCGAAAATCAAACGCGCCTTGATCCACTTCCGCCGATGTCATCGTCGCAGAATAGCACAAGCGCCGGGCGCTGCCGGCAACGGGACATTTGTGCTCTGGTTTGACGCGCCGACGTGCGGAGGCGTCCCTGCCTGCCCCGCCTGCTATAATCCTTGCCCATGAGCACGATAGATCTATATCAGATCTTCAGACGGATCCCCGACGTCACCGAGGAACAGGCGAAGGCGGCGGCGGACTCCATCGCCCAGAAGAATGAGATGGTTACCCGGCCGATCCTCCGGACCGAACTCGCGCCCCTCCAGGTCGAACTCGCCGACATCAGGGAAAAATTGGCCAAGCTGGAGAGCGGGCAAAATTCCCTCTTTGGGGTTCTCGCCATCCAAAGCGCGTTGCTCGTAGCAGTCCTCCTTTGCCTTCTCCCGACCTGAACCCGCCCATCCTTTCCACTGCCCACACCCCGGATCGCAATGCCGGCCAAGCGGCGCCGTCCGGCGGCGCGGTGCATAGAACGCCGGACGTGTCGCGGCTCGACGCAAGCCACCGCAAAGCGCTCGGGCAGTTTTTTACCCCTCCGGGGGTCGCCGGGTTCATGGTGCGTTGGGTGCTTGCTTCCGGGCAAAAGTCGCTGTTCGATCCGGCCTTCGGCCTGGGCGCGTTTTGCGATGCGATCCCGCGCGACTCCGGCATCGAGTTTTCGGCGCTCGAGGTCGACCCCGCCATCGTCGAGTTCTGGGAGCGGGAAACCGGCGCGAGCACGGCGTTCATCGCCGTCGAAAATTACCTGCTGTCGTGGGGCCGGCGGCACGCAAATATCGTCTGCAACCCTCCCTATATGCGCTTTCAGAACTTCCCCGACCGCAACGCCGTAATCGGCGAATTCCGGCGGCGCCTCGGCCTCAGACTATCAGGCTATACCAACGTCGCGTCGGCCTTCCTGCTGAAGTCGCTGTCGGAACTGGAGCCGCGCGGACGGATGGCCTACATCATGCCGCTTGAGTTCCTGAACACCGGCTACGGAACGATAGTGAAAGAGCGGCTTCTTGCCGCCGGCCATCTGTTCGCCGTTATCCGCCTCGACTGCGAAAAGGACGTGTTCCCGGACGCGATCACATCAGTAGGCGTCATCCTGTACGACAACGCGGCCACCCACGCCTCGGTGCAATTTTATGCAGCCCGATCCATCGCCGAACTCGCGGCGTTCGACAAGATGGAACCGGTTTCGGAGGTGCCCTGCAACCAACTGGATCCCGCATCCAAATGGCTGCCCTTCTTTCAGCGGCGGGAATTTCAAATCCATCCGGCGCGCGCCACGACCCTCGACACGTTCGGCAGGTTCGGCAGAGGCATCGCCACCGGCGCGAACGAGTTTTTTGTGCTGCGCCCGTCCGACGCCGAGGCCGGAGGCAAGGCCGGCGGCATAGACCGGAAATCCGAGTGCGTTCCGTGCATTACCAGAAGTGCGCAGATTCGCGGCCCGGTGTTCGACGCCGCCGATTACGACGCGCTGTATGCAGCGGACAAACCGGTGCTGCTGTTTTCCGCCACCGACGCACGTGCCGAGGGCGCCGAAAGATACATCCGCTTCGGGGAAGGCGCCGGCTTCCATAAGCGCTATCTGACGAAAAGCCGCAAGCCCTGGTACAAGACCGAAAAAAGGCGCCCCGCTCCTCTGCTGCTGGGGGTGTTCTCGCGCGGAGGATACAAAGTCGTCCTCAACCGCAGCGACGCGCTGAACCTGACCTGCTTCCACGGCTTTCAGCCGAACGGGTTCGGGCGCCGCTACGTCGAGCGTCTTTTCCTTTATCTTGCATCGCAAACGGGCAGAGACATCGTCTCGCTTTCGATGCGCAAATACGGCGATTCGCTCGACAAGTTCGAACCCAACGATCTGAACGGCGCCTGGGTTCCGACCCCCGATCTGTTCGATTCGATACCCGCGCAAAAGGTCGCCGAAGCGATGGCGGCGACCCTGGAGACGGGAGCGCCGCCGCAATGGTTCGAGGCCTTTTTCGCGCCGCTGAAAATACCGGGCCAGGCGGGGCCTAATCCCCGCAGGCGATAGACGCGCTACAAACCCCACGGTGTCGCCTTCCCCAGGAATGCGGCTGACGCGACATAACCCGGAGAACTACGCGCCCTGACGTGGTTGTAGTAGGCGCGACCCTGATTATCGGGGACAGGTCACGAGCCGACGGTGGGCACGGCAAACAGCGCCGCGATGATGGCGACCGTCGAAAAACCTATGGAGAGCGCCATGTACTTCAGGTTCGCGCCCAGCTTCTCGGTAATCTCGCCCCTGAGAAGCGCTATCTGCGCGTCGCTATGCGCCACCTGCGCTTCGTGGGAAGCTTTGAGTTCGACCAATCCGGCCTTGATCTCCGAAACCTGCTCCCTGAGCTCCAAAACCTGTTCCCTGAGCTCCAAAACCTGCTCTCTCAGTTCGGCCAGCTCGGCCTTGGTCGCCATATGCTGCCTGAGAGCGACCAGCTCAGCCTTGGTCGCCAGAAGCTGCGCGTCAACGTGCGCCCTGAGATCGGCCAATTCGGCCTTGATCGCCATAAGCTGCGCGGCGACTTCGGCCTTGGTCGCCAGATGCTGGACGCCCTCGGCAACCGAATCGCGCACCAGTTTTGTCAGGGCCTCGGCCTGCTTTCGGTTTATACCGGCGTTCTCCAGGTTGTGGACGCTGTCTATCATGTTGGTTGTCTGATGCATTTCCGCTCCTCCAGTTTGCATGGAAAGGAACGGTGTAACACGCGTCGCAATATAGCATGGAACGTGCCGGACAAACGGTGTCATATGGCCGACGAATGACTTTTCCGACGAACGGCATTCCTGAAAGCCCCATCGCGTGATGGGAGAAGGCCAATAAAGCAACCCTCTCCCTTCAGGAGAGGGTGGCCACGGGCCGGGTGGCCTTGCCTTCCCCTGCCTTCAGCCGACGGTGGGCACGGCAAACAGCGCCGCGATGATCGCGACCGTCGAAAAACCTATGGAGAGCGCCATGTACTTCAGGTTCGCGCCCAGCTTCTCGGTAATCTCGCCCCTGAGAAGCGCTATCTGCGCGTCGCTATGCGCCACCTGCGCTTCGTGGGAAGCTTTGAGTTCGACCAATCCGGCCTTGATCTCCGAAACCTGCTCCCTGACCTCCAAAACCTGTTCCCTGAGCTCCAAAACCTGCTCTCTCAGTTCGGCCAGCTCGGCCTTGGTCGCCATATGCTGCCTGAGATCGATCAGCTCAGCCTTGATCGCCATAAGCTGCGCGGCAACTTCGGCTTTGGTCGCCAGAAGCTGCGCGTCAACGTGCACCCTGAGATCGGCCAATTCGGCCTTGATCGCCATAAGCTGCGCGGCAACTTCGGCCTTGGTCGCCAGATGCTGGACGCCCTCGGCAACCGAATCGCGCACCAGTTTTGTCAGGGCCTCGGCCTGCTCCCGGTTCATATCGGCGTTCTCCAGGTTATGGACGCTGTCTATCACGTTGGTTGTCTGATGCATTTCCGTTCCTCCAGTTTGCATGGAAAAGAAACGGTGTAACACGCGTCGCAATATAGCATGGAACGCGGCAGACAAACGGTGTCATATAGCCGACGAATGACTTTTCCGACGAACGGCATTCCTAAGAAGCGAAACCCCCATCGCGTTACGGGAGAATGATTGGGGAGGGAAAGCCCGGCAGCGTCAGCCCTCTCTCAGAGAAGAGTGAAAAAGGGTACCCGTACCCCCTCACCCTTTGGGACAGGGGGTATGGGCGCGGCGGCGTAGCAGCAGGGTTGTCAGCGTCAGCAGCAGGAACAGCAGGCCACCCGGCCCGAAGGCGCCGCCGTGGCTGGAGGTGCGCGCGGGTTGTGCGGGCGGCGGGGGGCCGGGCGGGCCAGGCGGATCGGTCCGATCGGTCGAGTCGGAGGTCATGAGCATTCTCATTATCGAGTTCATCGGGTCCGGGGAGGCGGTGCCGAAGCCAGCGGCGTTGCCCGCGTGCAGACGGAAGTCATAGGTCTCGCCGAGCGTCAGGCCCGTCACCGTGTAGCCCACCGTGGCGGAGCTGCTGTTCGGTATCGAGATCCAGGTGCTTCCGCCGTTGACGCTGTATCGATAGGACGAGATCGTCGGATCGCCCGGGTTTTCCCATACAAGGGTCGCGCGGGGCACGCCGGGGGTGGTGATCACTGCCAAGCCAATCGGCGCCGCGGGCCGCGCCAGCGGCATGCTCGGCGCCATCGGCGTCGCGTCCACGTTGGCGGCGGCGCCGGGGCCGCCGGCGTTGACCGCGCGCAACTCGAAGGTATAGCGCGTGCCGTTCATCAGATTGGTAACCGTGTAGCGCACGGTGTCGGCGTCGCTGCCCGTGATCGTCACCCAGTCGGCATCGGCGCAGACGCCGGCGCCGGCGGCGCGGACGCAGTATTGATATTCCATGATCGCGTCATCGCCCGGGTCGTTCCACGTCAGGGTCACGCTTTCGCTGGCGGTGGCGGCGGCCAAGCCGGTCGGCGCCGCCGGCGGCGGCATCATCACCACCGGTTGGGCGACCACGGTCGGATCGCGGATTACGCCGTCGGCGACGCCGTCGGCGTCGTTGGCGCCGCCGTCCACGATCCACATCAGCAGACAGGCGTCGCGCGGGTCGGACGGCCGGTTCTCGAGGCTGCCGTCGTCATTGCGGTAGCCGGCGCCCGCGACGTCGTCGGGGCACTGCGCCTGGTCGTCCAGCGGCGCGAAGCCGAAGCCGTTTTCGCCGGCGACGTCGAAACTTCTCCGGTCGCCGGCCGGAGACAGTTTGCTCGGCACCAGCCCGCGCCCGACCATCGCGCGCACCGTCTCCGGCAGCGGCACGATCACGCCGGCGGCGCCGCCGACGGTGCGCCCGGCGGCGGTGAACGTCGCCGGCGCGACGCCGTAGATCTCAAAGTCATAGACCACCGGGTATTCGGCGTAGAGGGCGTCGTCGGCGGCGTCCAACGTCGCCAGATAGTCGGCGTAGGCCACGGCTTGGCCGGCGCGGGCGCGCGCACGCACGCGCTCGCGCGTGGCGGCCCCGGTATGCAGGCGATGCGTCGGCAGCACCGTGCGCAGGTGGTGCCAGGTCTCGATGTCCGTGGTGCGTGCAACGCGCACCGGCAGCAGCGACGCGCCCGCGTAGTCGTCCTGATCGTCCGGGACGCCGTCGGCGTCGGCGTCGCGCGGCGCGATCACCGGCCAACTGTAGCGCGCCGGTGCGGCGAACTCCTCGAAGTCTGGGCGGACGTCGGAAAAACCGACCAGGAACTCGGCCGTGGCGACGCGCTCGTGGGCGTCGCCCTTGATCTCAAACTCGTCCCTGCTGGCGACCCTGCCGGAAACACCGGCGGCGTCGCGCATAACCCGCAACGCCACGTCGCCGCCCGCTATGACCGTGTGGACGTCGCTCATCGTCGCGCGCGACGCCGGGTTGCTGACCGGCAGCTCGAGGCGGTAGCCGTAGCCGCCGCTGTGCAGTACGGTGCGCGGCGCGCCGTCCTGGGTCAGCGCCATCGGCCCCAGCAGCAGCGACACGTCGGGCAACAGCGACACGCGCGTGCGCGTCGCGACGCCCAGCGAGTAGCTGGTCTCGGCCAGCGCGGCGACGCCGCGCGCCGGGTGCCACAGCAGGTTCGCGGTGCCGCTGGCGACGCCGGCGATGCCGTAGGTGCCGGCGGCGGTCGCGGTTACGACCGCGACGCGCCCGCGCACCGTCGGCAGCGGCACGCGCCGCGTCTCGACGTCGGTGGCCGTGCGCACCTCGAGCAGCAGTTGCAG
Organism: Candidatus Oxydemutator sp.; assembly: GCA_965203445.1. Classification (GTDB taxonomy): domain Bacteria; phylum Pseudomonadota; class Gammaproteobacteria; order Poriferisulfidales; family Oxydemutatoraceae; genus Oxydemutator. The sequence continues at coordinate 1,710,756 of OZ241883.1, read as the reverse complement.
CGGCACCGTGGGCGCGACGTCCTGGTTCACCTCGAGGACGACGCCTTCGCCGCCGGCGGCGCCGGCGCGCGCCAGATAGGCGAGCCGCGACGCGACGTTCAATTCCGGCACGCGGCGGATGGTCTGCTGTGGCAGGCCGCTTGCGGTCGGCGCCGCGAACCAGTAGCCCGAAGGCCCGGCGGCAAACCAGCCGATGACGTGATCCACGCCCGCCGGGATATTCGCGAAGTCGACCTCGGCGCAGCCGCCGGCCGCCAGCGGCGCGGCGTAATTCGACGGGAAGCGTCCGCGGCAACCGTAGGCCGCGTCGCCGGTGTAGCCGAAGGTATCCGACAGGTAGTAGGCGCGCAGGGTGTAGCCGCCGGCGGCGCTGACCTCGACGCCCAGGTGGCGGCGCGCGCCGTGCTCGCGGATGCCCGCATACGCGATCAGCGCGGTGTCGGCGACGCCGCGCGTCAGCGTCACGCGCGGCACGTCGTCGGGGGCGCCCGCGGGCGACAGCGGATCGCCGCCCAAGCGCGCCTCCAGCGCGTCGGGCAGACCGTCGCCGTCGGAGTCCTTGATCGGGTCGTATTCCATCATACCGAGCGAGCGCGTCAGCTGGTTGCGCCCGATCTCGGGGTCGGCCATGCCGCTCTCGACCGCCAGATCGTAGATGCCGGGGCCGCTCTGGTAACAGTAACTCGCCCACAGGCGGTCGTCGGTGTACGGAATCGGGCGCGCCAACTCGAGCACCACGCTCGGAGTCACGGCCTCGTAATACGCGCGCGTCACCGCAATCGTCGTCGCCATCGCGTCCACCGCGCACGCGTCGAAGGTGCCCAACAGGCGGCGCAACACGACGAAGCCGCCGAGACGCGCGTCGCGGCCCAGCCCGCTCGCGGTGGCCGCGGCCATGGCCTCGCCGCGGCCTAAGATCTTGACCGGTTCGTTCAGCGGCAGCCACAGCCTGGACTGGCCGCCCGCGTACGCAATCGCGTCGCGTCCGCTGTAGATGAAGTACGGCGGCACGCGGTCGGTCGCGCGGATCTCGACCGTGGCCTCGGCGCGCGTCAGTTCGACGTTGGTCGTGGCGGCCGCCAGCGTCAGCGTGAATTCCTCGTTGCGCTCGATCTCGGCGCCGTCGCGCGTGATCGGCACGCGCACACAGTGGCGCGGCGTGGTCGCGCTGAACGGACCGAGCGGCGCGCCCGACAGCGCCACGTAGTCGGCGCCGGCGACGGCGCCGTCGGCGCCGACGCCGTCGGCGCTGGTCACCGTCAGCGAGAAGTCGCCGCCGCCGCGCACCGACGCGACGTCCACGCTGACGCACGCGGTCAGCGTCGAACCGTTGCGCACGACGTAGCGCGACGCCTCGAAGCCGGCGCGCGGCGGGTCGCTGGCGGCGATGGCCACGGTGCGCCGCGCGTCGCTGAGCGGCCAGTCGTTGCCGCGCGTATCGCGCGCCGACAGCAGCTCGAGAACAAAGTGCTCGCGGCCCTCGAACAGGCCGTCGTCCAGCGCGTGGATCAGAATCGGCACCGTCGTGCGCGCCGCCGGGATCACCGCGCTGGCGGTCGTCGGGAAGGCGGCGACGCCACGCAGGTCGCGCGGCGTCGCGGCCGCGCCGGCAACCGCGGCCGTCGTAATCCGGTACTCCACCGTCGTCGGGTGCGTCCAGGCCCTGCTCAGCGACAGCGTATAGGTCGCGGTCGCACCCTCGCGCACCTCGGCCGGCCCCGACAGCGACGCCGCGACCGCCTCGCCCGCCAGCTGAATCACGGTGGCGGCCGAGCGCGCCGGGTCAATCGCGACCCCGCCGCCGCCCGGACGCCCGCCGACGGCGTCGTGCAGTGTGAGCGTCACCTCGGTCTGCGGCGTCTCCAAGCCGTCATCAGGAAAAGAAATATATATATCCCGGGGGCGCGTGCTATCCGGCGGTTCATTGACCACCGTGCGAGTGACGGTCTCAAAGAACGGGCCACTCAAAACCAGGGTCCTCGTCGCAGGCGCGGTATAGTCGACGTTCACCTTGTCCACGCCAAGCCTGGCTTGGAGTTCGCCGCCTTTGGCTACCACCGCTCTGGAAAAAGCGCCCAGGGAGTACACCACGCGGTCGTTCTGGGCTATCCACACCGTTACCTCGCCGCCGCCGGACGGTGGCGCGGTAACGGTCGCGGTGACGGCGCCCGCGCTCTCGAATCGCGGCACGCGCCAGCCGAAGACCGCGCTCTCGGTGCTTTCGTTATATACGTCGTCGCGCGCCTCGAACAGCACCGCGCTCGAGGTGACGGCGCCCGGCGAGACGACCAGCGCGCCACCGCGCACGCGGTAGCCGTCGCTGGCGGCGGGCACTACGATGCGGTAGTCGTCCGAGGGATTAAAATAGGGATCCCCGGCGGTCGTCACAAACGGCAGCACCAGGTCCTCGCTCAGGGTCGCGCCGCCCCACGTCATCGTCGTCACCAGCGCGCGTCCCGGCTCGGCCACGTTGCGGGTCGTGGCCAGCGCCAGGGAGACGTGCACGGCGTCGTCGGCGTCGGGCGCAATGGTGCCGCCCAGGGTGGCGGTGGTTACGACGCGCGTATCGGTGCTGTTCAGGCGTATCAAAAACCCTTCGGCGCCCTCGTTGAGATCGTCGTCGTTCGCGGTCAGCGAAAAGGTAATGACACTGCCGCTGCTTTGGTTCGCGTTAAAAGTCCCGCTCAAGGCGGACGAAGACGCGAGGTCGTCGGCCTCGATCGGATTGGCGCTGCCGGCGTCGGCTTCGATGCTCACCGCAAAACCCAGATCGCTCGCCAACGCGCCGCTGCCGGAGACGCGCCGCAGCACGACTCGGAACTGCGCGGCCGCGGCCGCCTGCTCGTCCAGCGTCAAGTCGTCGCCGCCGACGGGTTCGAGCGCAAGCCGCCAGGTCGGTGCGTCGCCGGCGGCGCGGATCGTCGCGGTGGCCTCGAGCGCGTCCGGCGTGCCCAGGCGGCCGCCAACGCCGACAAGCGAGAACAGCGTCACGACGAACGTGCGCGTCGGCCTTTCGCCGGCGACGTTCGCGGTGCGTATCAGGATGACCTCCGATTTCGTCGTCCCGGCCGCTATCACGACGGTGCCTATCGCCGGCAGCGCGTCGTAACCGACCAGATCGGCGGGTTGTGCCAGCACGCTCCCGGCCGTTTCAACGTTTGCATCGGCGCTGATGCGCCAAGCCACCGTCACCGGCTCGTTGGTGGCGCGCGTCTTGACCGCCCGAAAGCGCAGCACGCCGCCCTCGTCCACGATACCGCCGACGCTCTCGCCGACGGACGGCAGCGCCTCTATCGTAACCAGCGGCGTCGGCGGGATCACGACCGTGGCCCGGGCCGTGGTGTCTTGCAGACCGAGCGTGGCGACGCGCGTCGTCGCGACGCTACCGCCCAAGGACGAGACGTGCATGTCGACGCAACTGGCGCTGGTGACGCCGGCGTACGGCCCGAACTCGGCCATCGCCGGTCGCAACAGGCCCAAGGTGTCGGTCAGCTCGAAGCGGAAATCCCACGGCGGCGTCTGGTCTATCAGCGCCGGGTCCGTGGGGCCGACGGCTTGGGCGCACACTTGCGCGACGTCGCCCTCGGCGATGGTGTAGGTGGTGGGATCAAAAGCCATCAGCGGCAGGTCTTCGCTGGTCACGGCGTATCTGGTGCGGGTAAGGGTGACCCGCTCCGGCAGACTGCCGCCGCCCACACCGGTCAGGCTCGGAATGTAATACTCGGTGCCCTCGACGACGTCGTCGTCGCCGCCAAATTCTACCGCGAAGCATTGGCGGCGGGTCATCTGGAAAAACGGACCAACGTCCTGACCGACCGGGAAGTTGTACTCGCCCGGGTCAAGCGGGGCCACCAGCTCCTCCTCAAGCGCAAAAGCAAAATTGAGCCTGCGCTCCAGGAGCTGCGTGGAGAGCGGCCGGAGCACCACCGCACAGACTGAGAAATTGACCCTGGTTTCGGCTATGGTGTCCTCGAATGTAAAGCCCATCACCACCGTTTCATCGTCCACGATGGTGACCGTCGCGGTGTCCATCTCGGCGCCGCCGGCGTCGGTTACGCGCAGCAGGAAGCTCTCGTTTTCCTCGGCGATGGTATCGGCGCGGATGTCGACCGTAACCCGCGTGCGGGTGGCGCCGTCCAGGTCAAAGCCGACCGCGACCGCGGCCCCGGCGGCCGGGTAGCGGCGGCGCTCGCCGCCGATGACGACGCTGGACACGTCGCTGGTGTTGTGCGCCGCCGAGAACTCGAACGTCAGCGTGGCCGACGCCGGCGGCCGGAACGAGCGCGAATCTATCAGCTCGAAGGCCAGATCGCCGGTGTCCTCGACCACGGTGTAGCTCGAGGCGTCGAAGCGCAGCGCCAGCGGCTCGATGACCACGTCGCTGGCCGGTATCACGACCGTCAGCGACGAGCCTTCGCCCAGGCGCGCGTCGCCGGCGACAACGGCCAGCACGATAGCGAAGCGTTCGGCGACCTCGGCCGCGGT